>QHYU01000124.1 GCA_003224235.1 Acidobacteriota bacterium | reverse complement strand
GGCGCCGGAAAAAGCCAAGGTGAGAGACCCTTAAATGTTTGCCCCCATCGAAGACCTCTATCGCCTGGCGCCGGAGCTGGTGCTGTGCACGTTCGGCATCCTGGTGATGCTAGCGGAGCCGTTTGTCCCTCGGAAGCGCAGCGGCCTCGTGGCGTTCTTGGCGCTGCTGGGAGCGGGAGCGGCGCTCGCGGCGACGCGACTCTCATGGGCACATCCGGGGACCGCATTCTACGGCCTGGTGCGCGTGGACGATTTCAGCATTTTCCTGCACTTCGTCGTGGGCGCAGTCGCTGTGCTGGTGATTCTCGGCTCGCGCGACTACCTCGAGCGCGAAGGCCTCCACCGCGGCGAATTTTACGCTCTAGTGCTGTTCGCTACCGCCGGCATGGGAGTGATGGTCAGTGCGCAGGAGTTGGTCACTGCATTCATCGGTCTCGAAATAAGCTCCATTTCGAGCTACATCTTGGCCAGCTTCCGTCGCAACGTGCCCAAGTCCAATGAATCGGCGATGAAGTATTTTCTGCTGGGCTCTTTCGCCACCTCGTTCTTTCTTTACGGCGTGGCGCTGGTGTACGGCGCGACAGGTACGACGTTGCTCAGCCGGATGGACAGCGCCAGCGGCAACCCCACGCTGCTCCGGTTGGGCCTGGGGATGATCTTCATCGGGCTGGCCTTCAAGGTGGCTTCGGCGCCGTTCCAGCTCTGGACACCGGACGTTTATGAAGGCGCGCCAACGCCGGTCACCGCGCTGCTCTCCTCAGGTCCCAAGGCTGCGGCATTCGCCCTTCTGCTGCGGATCTTTGATACCGTCTTTGCAGCAAGCCAGCTCTGGGTCTGGGCCATATGGGTTTCTGCGGCACTGACTATGTTTGCCGGGAACCTGGCGGCGCTGGTGCAGTCGAACGTGAAGCGCATGCTGGCCTATAGCTCGATTGCGCATGCAGGCTACATCCTGGTAGCGTTCGCGGCGCGGAATGAGATTGGGACCGCGGCGGTGTTGTTCTACCTGGTGGCGTACGCGCTGATGAAGCTGGGCGCATTCACGATGGTCACGCACCTGGGGGGCGAGGGCGAAAGGCGGCTGGAGATCAACGACTACGCCGGCCTGGGCAGCCAGCAACCCGCGGCGGCCGCTTTCCTCACGCTCTACTTGTTCTCGCTGCTGGGACTGCCGGTGACGGCAGGCTTCTTGGGGAAATTCTATATTTTCAACGCCGCTCTGAAATCCCACCTAGTGTGGCTGGCAGTGCTGCTGGCCATCAATACCGTGATCAGCGCCTACTACTACCTGCGCGTCATCGTGGTAATGTACATGCGCGAGCCACAAAAGGAGTGGGCCGCAACCCCCATCCCGCGCGCCGTGGGGCTGGTTCTGGTGCTCACCGCAGCAGGAACACTTTACCTCGGACTGTTCCCCAACTACTTGATGGAGTTTGCGACACAATCGGCGGTTTTGCCGCGGTAAGAGAACTGGCCTCAGTTCTTCATGCTCAGCCCTCAGTTCAGCGCCAGCGTCTCCCTGCGGTAGACATTTACCGCCGGCGAAAACAAAGGCCGGGAGGCGCGCCGTACGAGCAGGCCTCCGCATCGCGAGAGGGCACTTCACTCGCGTCGCTGGATCAGAAGACAGGCAGAAATGCCTCTTCTACTTCACCTTCAGGAAAATAATGGCGAAGGTGTACAGCGCCATCGACTCGATCAGAACCAGCGCGAGAAGGATGGCGAAGCGGATGGCCGGCGCTGCCCCGGGATTCCGCGCGAAAGACTCGCAAGCCGAGGACGTGGCTTTGGCTTGCGCGTAGCCGCAGCCTGCGGATGCAACCGCCATGGCAAAGCCGGAAGTGATAGCCACCCAGTTGGTGGCATGCACCGCCGCGCTCGATTCCTGAGCAAACGCCGCCGGAGCCATCAGGCAGACGGCCAGCAGCGCCAGCAGCATTACAGCGATCTTCCTCACCGTGTGTCTCCTTGTTATGAAGTGACCGCCAGGCGGTGGCTCCCGGACATCCCTCTTGCAGCCGGGATCACACTGGACGGCCGATCAAACCCAATCAAGACATGGACCGCCTGGGCAAAAACTGGTTTTTTGCTGACTGCAGCGCGGCTTAAGCCTGCCTCAGCGCAATAAGCCGGATTAGTGCTCCTCTTCCACCGCCCCGCTGACGTAGATGACAGGCAGCAGCGTAAACACGAAGGCCTGCAAGAAACCAACAAACACATGCAACAAAATAAAAACACACGGCACCACCAGGGGAACGGGCGCCAGCAGGTATCCGATTGGATTGAGGTCGCGCACGAAGATAAACAGCGCCAGCGTCAGCCCCAGGAACGTGCCATACAGCAGTTCGCTGACCACCATGTTGACCCACAGACGCACGGTAAGGGAAAGCAACCGCGCCAGGTGACTGACCGTCTCGATGAGCAACATCAGCGGAGACAGCAGCAGCAAAGGGCCCAGAAAATGCTTGCCGTAACCGAGTGGACCGTGATGACGGATGCCGCACCAGTTGTAGTAAAGGAAGACCAGCACGGCGCAGCCCAGAGGAACGGAGTTGGTCGCGGTGGGCGACTCAAACCCCGGCACCACACTGATGAGGTTGGAGAACAGCACGAAGAGGCCGATGCTGCCGAGCATGGGCATATACTTCGTCGCCCCGTGGCCCACCATATCGTCCAGCAGGTCGCGCACTCCCACGCCCATCGGATTGGTGAGCACCATCTCCATGCATTGCTGGGTAGCGCCGGGCTTATCCACTGAAAGCCGGCGCTTCAACCAGAGAAAAAACACCACGGCGAAAGCGAACACAACCAATTCCATCGCGATGTGATTCGGGATGGGATAGGCCGGATTCTGCGGCGCAATGCGCAGCGCCGCGAGCAATGCCGCGGCGGGTTTGCCCAACAGCCAGTTCACAAGCTTGGTGACGCCCAGAATGTGATGCTCTTCCATAGACCTTTCAGCGGCAGGGATTCCCACCGAACAGTTTCGTCGCGCCCAGACCGCCCTGAACGACTGGAATCAGCCGGCGTCCGGCAGGCGTTCCCCGCGCAGCAGCTCGTAGAGCAGTTCAACCAAGACAGCCGCAACCAAAGCAAACAGGCCTGCCAACACGGCCGCAGCGGGAAACAAAGTACCGGAGAGAATAACATAGACCACTGCGAGCAGCAACGCGAAGCGGCCTAAGAATTTCACATAGATGCGCTTCGGAATGCGCACGCTCTGCGCGCCAGCCCTGGCTGTAAAAAGCTGCGCCAGCGCCGCAACGCCCTGCTTGAGCCAGCGGAAGTTCACCCAGGCGAGCGCGGCGCCGAGAACCACCCCGGCCGCCGCCCGGGATCCCCAGCAAACAGCCGCGACGAGAGCCGCCGCCGTGCCCACCCCGGCGGTTAGCCACTCGATCCGGCTTTCCGCCGCCCGATAAAATCGTTCACTTGCCGCCATTTCTCTTCTCTTCTTTGGAAAGCCGGCGCAGGATTTCGCGGATTCCCGCTACGAACCCCAGCAAGCCTAGAACGATCGTGAAAAGCGGTGAAGTATGAACGCGGGCATCGAGCACGTAGCCGAGCCCTCCAGCAATGACCACCGCAAGGAGAGGAATAAACGGAAGCTCCATGGCCATGGCAAGTTCGCGCACAAAACTGGGAGGCCGCTTTCGCGGCTCGGGAGGGAGCGAACCTGGTTCGTCAGCGCCCAACGGGAGTAAAAGGCAAGAAGAGCGAATAGCTGGCCAGCCGGACAAACGGCTCCGGATACAGGCCGGCCACCAGCGAGACAAATACCGTGACCGTCAATGCCAGCGCCTGGGCTGGCGAAATCACCGGCCGCACCGGGTCGGTGGACTCGCGCATCCACGCGTGCGCCACGATCCGGAAGTAGTAGTACACTGCCGGAATAATATAGAGCACCGCGAAAATCGCCAGATAGTAATGGCCGGTCTCGATCAGTGACAGAAAGATGTAGTACTTGCCGACGAAGCCCGCCGTAGGCGGAACGCCTGCCAGGGAGAGCATGAAAATCAGCAGCAGGACGGCGGCGCTGGGACTGCGCTGGATCAGACCATTGAGGTCTTCGAGGTCGTCGCCGATTAGGCCCTGGCGCCGCAGCACGATGACGATGGCAAAGGCCCCGATGTTCATGAACGCGTAGGCGAACAGATAAAACGCTACGGCCTTCAGCCCTGTCACGTTGACCTGGGGGCCCGTAGCGGCAGCCACCAGCCCTAGCAGCACATAGCCGACGTGGGAGATCGAAGAGTAGGCCAGCAGGCGCTTGATGTTGCTCTGGGTGATGGCGGCGAGATTGCCAAGGGTCATCGAGGCCACTGCCACCCCCGCCAGCAGAAGCGTCCAACTGGGCCGCGCCGGCCAGAAGGCCGTCTGAAACAAGCGCAGCAGCAGGGCGAAGCTGGCCGTCTTGGAGGCGACGCTGATGTAGGCGGTGATCGTGGTAGGCGCGCCTTCGTAAACGTCCGGCGCCCACTGGTGGAACGGAACCGCAGCGATCTTGAAGAACAACCCGGCCGCAACGGTCGTAACCGACAGCACGACCAGCAAGTCCATTCCACTGCCGGCGCGCCGGATAAACTCTGCGGTGATGACTCTCAAGTTGGTGGAGCCCGTCATGCCATACATAATCGAAAAGCCGTAGGCCAGAATGCCGGAACTAAAAGCCCCGAGCAGGAGGTATTTCAGCGCGCCTTCGTTGGACCGGCGGTCATCTCGCAGAAAGCCAGCCAGGATGTAGAAACTGATGGCCATGGTCTCCAGCCCAATGAACTGGACGATCAGGTCAATGCCCGCGGTCATGAACATCATGCCCACAGTGGCAAACAACATCAGGCTGTAGTACTCGCCGTGATGCTCGGCTTCGATTTCCATGTAGCGCACCGAGAGCAAAATCACCAGCGCGGTCGCGGCCAGGAACAAGAAGCCGAAAAAGAGGAAAAACGGATCGACCAGGAGCGACCCGCTGAAGCCGTAGATGTCGCCTTGGTCCGCTATCGGCCGGCGGAGCTGCCAAAGCGTGTAGCCGCTGAAACCCACGCCCAGCATGGCCATCACCGCGTTCCAATATTTGTATCGAGGCTCGAGCAGGAAATCCGTGAGCAGGATGCCCAGGCCGAACAGAGAAAGCTGCACCTCCGGCAAAATCAGCCGGAAATCAACCGGGTTGAAGAGATGGCTCTGCATCCGCGCGGTCTACTCCTTCTCCGCAGGCGACGGAGACGGGTGCGAATCCGTGGGGTGCTTGTCCAGTTCAAGGACAGCCGCAGGCGCTGCGCCGGGCGCGCCAGCGGGCGCAGACTCCAGGGGCGCTGTAGCGCGTTCGGCAGGGTAGTAGCCCGGATTGACGCGTTCGACGATCTGTCTCACCGGCACATCCAGGTAGCGGAAGAGCGGCTTCGGATAGACGCCGATCCACAGCGCCAGCAGCACCAGGGGCACCAGTGTGGCCTGCTCGCGAAGATTGAGGTCCGGCAGATGTTCGTTCGCAGGGTTCGTGACCGGGCCGAACATCACTCTCTGATAGAGCCAGAGCAGGTAGGCCGCGCCCAGGATGATGCCAATTACACCCCAGGCGGCCCAGGTCTTGTTCACCTCAAAGACGCCGCGGAGGATGGTGAACTCGCCGATGAAGCCGTTGAGCAGCGGCATGCCGAGCGAACTCAGGGTAATGATCATGTAAACGGCGGCGAAGCTGGGCATGGGTGTAGAGAGCCCGCCAAACTCAGAGATCAGACGAGTGTGGCGCCGCTCATAGAGGACGCCGACAATCAAGAAGAGCGCCCCAGTCGAGATGCCGTGGTTGATCTGCTGGATGACGCTGCCGGAGAGCCCCATCGGAGTGAGCGCAAAGAGGCCCAGGGTGCAGAAGCCCAGGTGGCTGACCGAGCTATAGGCGATCAGCTTCTTCATGTCCTTTTGCATCATGCAGACCAGGGCGCCGTAGATGATGGAAATGATCGAAAGCGCCACCATGACACCGACGATCCTCTGCCGCGCCACCACACCCTGCGGCATCAGCGGCAGCGAAAATCGAATAAACCCGTAAGTGCCCATCTTCAGCAACACGCCCGCCAGGATGACGGAGCCGGCCGTGGGCGCTTCGGTATGCGCGTCGGGCAACCAGGTGTGGAACGGAAACATCGGCACCTTAATGGCAAAGGCAAAGAAGAAGCCCCAGAAGAGCCAGGTCCTGAACGCGTCTGAAGACTGCGACACTGAGGCGAGCAGGGTCGGAATATCGAAGGTATAGGTGCCGCCTGTGAGCTTTGAGTAGTTGAAATACACAGCCAGAATGCCCAGCAACATCACCACGGAACCCGCCAGGGTATAGAGGAAGAACTTGATGGCGGCGTAGAGCCGGCGCTCGCTGCCCCACACCCCGATCAGGAAATACATCGGCACCAGCATCACTTCCCAGAAAACATAGAACAGGAAGAAATCGAGCGACATGAAGACGCCCAGCATGCCCGTTTGCAGCAGCAGAAACAGCAGGTAGTACTCCTTCACCCGGGCCTGGATAGCGCTCCAGGACGAAAGAATGGAGATGGCGCCCAGTAAGGTCGTCAACATCACCAGCAGGAAGCTGATGCCGTCGATGCCCAGTGTGTAGCGCGCGCCGATGGAGGGGATCCAGTCCAGGTTCTCGATCAACTGGAAGCCCTTCGTAGACGGGTTGAACCACCAGATCAGCGGCAGCGATACGAGAAATCCGAGAATGCCGAACACGTTGCCCAGGACACGATGCGCGTTCTCGTTTTCGCGCGGAATGAATAGCGCCAGCAGCGACCCCACCAGCGGGGTGAACAGGACCACGCTCAGGATATGGTTGTGAAAGAAGTCCATCACGCCTGCCTCGCCTTTCAGCGCAACATCGTTCGCAAGAGATATCCGTAATAGCCGAGGACCACCAGCACACCGAAAACAATCAGCAGCGCGTAGCTCGATACCAGGCCGGTCTGCACCATGCGCACCGGGTAGCTGAACAGCCAGACCATTCGCGCCGCCAGGTTCACCAGGCCATCCACGATCCAGGTGTCCCACCAGATCGAGAGGCGCGAGGCGAAGCGCGTGAGCCAGCCCGTACCGTCCACGCCCAGTGCATCAATCACTTTCGCGTCGAATAGGGCTAGCGTGGTGCCCAGGTCCTTGGCGCGATTGACGAACAACGCGTCGTAAACCTCGTCCATGTAGTATTTGCGATACACCAACTGGTAGAGCCCGGAAAAGCTCGACGCCAGCTTACCGGGTAGGTCGGTGCGCTGGATGTAGAACAGCCGCGCCAGCCAAATCCCCGCCAGCGCGATCAGCACCGAAGCCAACATCAGCGCGTATTCGATCGCGCCACCGTGCACAGCGGCCGCTTCTACGTGCTCGGCTCCGTGCCGCGCGATTACCGGATCCAGGAAATGCTCGAAGCGGTTGCTGCCGCCGAGCGACGCCGGCCAGCCAATCCACCCGCCGACGACCGAAAGCGCGGCCAGGATCATCAGCGGCACGGTCATCGTCCGGGGCGACTCGTGGATGTGGTGCTCGACATCATGCGGCACCCGCGACGCCCCGAAAAACGTCATGTTCACCAGGCGGAACATGTAAAACGCCGTCATGCCGGCCGTGAGAATGCCAATGCCCCAAAGCGCCGGGCTGTGCTCAAAAGTCTTGCCCAGGATTTCATCCTTGCTGAAGAAGCCGGCGAATGGCGGAATGCCAGCGATGGCGAGTGTCGCGATTAAAAACGTTTTCGCCGTGGTCGGGATCTTGTCCCACAAGGCGCCCATCTTGCGAATGTCCTGCTCGCCGGAAAGCGCGTGGATCACGCTCCCAGACCCGAGAAATAGCAGCGCCTTGAAGAAGGCGTGGGTCGTCAGGTGAAAGATGCCGGCAGCAAATGCGCCGACGCCGCAAGCCAGGAACATATAGCCGAGTTGGCTGATGGTGGAGTAGGCCAAGATGCGCTTGATGTCGTTCTGCACCAGGCCCATCGAAGCCGCGTAGATGGCGGTGAGGGCACCGATGACGGCGACGACGTCCAGGGCCAGGGGCGCGAGCTGATACATGGCGTTGTGGCGCGTGACCATATACACCCCCGCGGTGACCATCGTCGCGGCGTGGATCAGCGCGCTGACCGGCGTCGGCCCCTCCATCGCGTCGGGCAGCCAGACGTACAGGGGAATCTGCGCGGACTTGCCCGTTGCTCCGACAAACAGCAACAGTGCGATGGCGGTGATGACCGGCGCGCCCACCGTGAAATGGCCGGCGGCAAGCGCCGGCGCAAATTCGGTGAATTTGATGGTTCCGAGAGCGCCCACACTCAGGAAAATGCCCAGCAGGAAGCCGGCATCGCCGACGCGATTGACGATAAAGGCTTTCTTTCCGGCATCGGCGGCTGATTTCCGCAGGAAGTAGAACCCGATCAGCAGATAGCTGCACAGGCCCACGCCTTCCCAGCCGACAAACATCAGAAGCATGTTGTTCGCCAGTACCAGAGTGAGCATCGAGAACATGAACAGGTTCATGTAGCCGAAGAACCGGTAGTAGCCGCCTTCATGGGCCATGTAGCCGATGGAGTAAAAGTGGATCAGGAAGCCGACGCCGGTCACTACCAGGATCATCACCGCCGAAAGCGGATCGAGCAGCAACCCCCATTCGGCGACGAAGTTGACGAGCTTGCCGGAGCTGGTGTGTGTCAGGCCGGCCGGCACCCACTCAAACAGGATTTTCTGCGCAACGCGCTCGGCGGCCGGGCGCTGGAGCAACTGCCAGACTGCGCCCAGGGAGAACAGGAAGGAGGCAAAAACACTGCCGACGCACACGGCGCTCACGGCGGAATTCTGTAGCCGCTTTCCCACCAGCAGCATCAGAGCGGCCCCGGCAAGGGGAAAAAGCGGAATGAGCCAGACCTTGTCGAGAAAAAATTCAGTCGGCATTAGTGTTCTTCACGCAGAGGCTGCACTCTTGTTCGCTCAGCCATTCCGTCCTTCGCCGCACCGTGAATTCGGCTCTACCACTTCAAGATGTCCATTTCGTCGGCCAGCACGGTAGGACGGTTCCGGAAAAACGCGATGATGATGCCCAGCCCCACGGCCGCTTCCGCCGCCGCATCGGTGATCACGAAGATGGCAAAGATCTGGCCGTTCACGTTGCCGAACATGCGCGAAAAGGCGACCAGGTTGATGTTCACCGCGTTCAGGATCAGCTCGATGGACATCAGGATGATGATAACGTTGCGGCGCGTGAGCACGCCAATCACACCGATGGTGAAGAGCGCCAGGCTCAGGAACAAGTAATGGCTGGTCGGAATCATCGTTGTTCTTGCGCGCTCACACCCTTCGCTTGGCCATCACCACTGCTCCGATCATCGCCACCAGCAACAGGATCGATGCGATTTCAAACGGCAGCATATAATTCTTGAAGAGCGTCAAGCCGATTAGCTCGGTGTTGGGATCCAGCCGCGTGGCTTGAGCCTGGGGCAGCCCGAACAGCGCGCGCCCCGAGCCCGCTTTTCGCGAGAGGTAGAAGGCCGCGACAAACTGCCCGCTGACGATCAGGGCGGTCAGGCTCGCCACCCAGGTCTGCCGGTTGAACTGGGGCTGGTGCGCCGCGACATCCAGGTTCACCAGCATGATGACGAAGACGAACAGCACCATGATCCCGCCGACGTACAAAATAATCTGCACGATGAAGAGAAACTCGGCATGGAGCTGCAGGAAGATGCCTGCGGTGGCCAATAG
>QHYU01000123.1 GCA_003224235.1 Acidobacteriota bacterium | reverse complement strand
GGCTGCGCGGAATATCAAGGCACCGCGCTGGCTGCGCCTCCCCGGGCCTGTAGTGCCGTCGGCAGCACAGCGCATCGTGTATACTGCCCCCGCGGCTGATTTCGCATCTCAATTTTGTAGGAGCGAGATTCGCGGGGCCGAATCCGAACGCCGCGCGGCTGCGACCATGCTTCCTTACATTCACCTCGGCCCGCTCACCTTGGGAACCTATGGCCTGATGTTGGCCACCGCCCTTCTGTGCGGGTTCTTCGTTTTACGAGCCGACCTGAACCGTCGCCGGCTGGCTGCTAACCCAGAAACCATCATCGGGCTGGTAGGCCTGGCGGGGTTGGTGGGTGCCAAGCTTTGGCATGTGCTGGAAAGCCCCGCTGATTTTTTCACTCATCCGTTGCAAAGGATCTTTTCTTCCTCTGGCTTTGCGTTCTACGGCTCATTCCTGACCGGCTTCTTGATGCTGGTGTTGCTGGCGCGGCACTACCGCATGCCGCTGCTGGTGATGCTGGATGTCGCCGCGCCGGCCGCGGCGTTGGGTTACGGCATTGGCCGCATCGGCTGCCTGATTTCCGGTGACGGCGACTACGGTATTCCCACGTCGCTGCCGTGGGGCATGAGCTTTCCGAACGGGCTCGTGCCGACCACCGAGCGCGTGCATCCCACGCCGATCTACGAATTTTTGGCTGCGGTGGTCATCTTCGTTTACCTGTGGCGGTTGGGGGCGCGATCGCTGCGCAAGCCAATGCCCGCTGGAGAAGTCTTCGCAAGCTATTTGGTCCTGACCGGCCTCGCGCGCTTCTTGGTGGAGTTCATTCGCATCAATCCGCGCTCCGTCCTGGGGATGAGCAACGCACAGGCGGTCAGCCTGATCTCGTTCGTGGCCGGTGGTGTGCTGCTCTGGGTGCTGAAGCGCCGATTCCACCAGCAGAGCAAGCTGCATCCCATCCTGCGGCACAAGACTGAGTAAGGCGACGTGCTTCAGACCGATTACCACCGGCCCACGCCGGAGTGCCCCATCCGGAGCGCTGGCGGATGTTCGACTCGACGACTGCCGAGGTAGAGGTGCTGGAGCCTTCAGTGCCTGGTCACGACAGTGAAGCCGCAGCTGGTGGTTGAGACCGGCACGTTCGCCGGTGTCAGCACGCTCTGGATCGCCGAAGGACTGAAGCAAAATGGTCTCGGCCGGGTAATCACCTGTGAATCCGACCCGGAGGTCTTCGCAAAGGCGAAGGAGCGAATTGAGGCTTCAGACCTCGCCGGGTGCCGCAACGAATCGAGCCTGAAACCTCAAATCAAAGGCACCATCGACATCCTTTTCGCCGACAGCAACGTGCCGCTGCGCGAGCAGGAAGTGCGCCACTTCCTGCCCCAAATCAACCCCAATGGGCTGATCCTGATGCACGACGCCAGCTCACAGATGAAGACCGTGCGGGAAGCGGCCCTGCGACTCGAGCAGGAAGGCCTCATCTCCGTCGTGCTGCTGCCCACACCACGGGGCCTGGTGGTGGCACAGAAACGCCAAGGGCGGAAGTAGTGCCACCCCCTTTCGTTCGGAGCGGCCATCCTGACGCATTGGCTTGGTCATCGGCTATACCCCACTCTGGCTTCCACTCAGCTCAGAAGGTCACCTTCACAGTGAGTTGGATTGGAACGGCATTAGAAGCTCAGCTTTAGTCCGAACTGAATCCCCCTTGACCCTCCCCCACCCAGGAAGGGGTTTCCAATGCTGACGTCGGGTGTGGCTGCCAAGGAATAAAAGCCCTTGCTCGTGCCGTTCAGGTTGATGCCATTGGGCGCGGCATCGGCGATGAACAGAGGCAACAAGGGATTCGTGAAATTGGGATGGTTCAAAATGTTGTAGAACTCGGCGCGGAACTCCAAGTTGATGTGCTCGGTGATGGGAGTCCGCTTGAAGATCGAGAAATCAAAGTTGCGGAAATTGTTGCCGCGGAGCGAATTCCGGCCCAGGGTGCCGTAATGGCGCGTGCCGGACCGACAGTTGGCCGCCGCCGTACCGGTGCCATCGAGTGTACACGGAACGGCAAAGGCAGAGAGATTCAGGAAGTTGAGCGGGTCGCTGCGGTTGTAGCGAACCGGTCCGACCAAGTCCGGACGCCCGAAAAAGTTTCCGCTGCCGTCGAAGTCATCCTCAAAGTTGTAGTTCAGAAGGAACGGCTGGCCGGTCTGCAGCGTGACGACACTGTTCAGGCCCCAGCCGTCCGTGAGCCTGCTCCAGCTTCCCTTCCCGCTCGGCAGCTCGTAGATGACGTTCCATACAAACCGGTGCTTGATGTCGAAACTGGAATTGCCTTTCTCGAGGTTCGGCCGGGAGCTGTCGTTGGGCTGGGCTTGGTTCGGCACGAAGTCTTCGCCGTCGCTGGCCGTATCAATCGAGTGCGACCAGACGTAATTCATGTTCGAGGTAAGCCCATGCCACGGCCGCAACTGCAAGCTCGTTTGCAAGGCATGGTAGTTCGAATTGGCAGCCGTCTCCTGCTGCAGGATGTAGAACAACGAAGAGAACGTGCGCGACACGCTCACGCAGCCAGAGCCGAGCGACAGGTTGCTTCCGCCCACGCAGGCCACGTCGGCGGCGTTAATGGCCGCCTGGCTGGGCTGGTTGATATCCCGGAAGCGGAAGAGCTTTCGCCCGTTGGAGCCGACGTACCCGACTTGGAGCACGGCGTTGCTGGAGAGCCGCTGCTGCAGGTTCAGGTTGAAGTTCTGCATATAGGGAGTGCGGATATGCCGGTCCACGCCGAAGCCGTCCCCGAGCGGGGAGAAGCCGCCGTAGAGGGGCGTGCTGCTGCTGAGCGTTCCGCTGGCGGAGCCGAACGAAATCGGGGCAGGGCCGATGCCGCTATAGGCCGGGCCCGGGTCGAAGGTCGGTGCAAACGGCAGATGTCCCATGAAGAAATCCTGCGAAAACGCGTCATAGAAAACGCCGTAGCCGCCGCGTAGGACGGTCTTGCCCTTACCGGTACTGTCCCAGGCAAAACTGATGCGCGGAGCGAAGTTCTTATAGTCCGGCTCGTACAGCCGCCCTCCCGCGACCAGGAACGGGACACCTGTAGTGGGGTCCACGTTGGTGAACAGGTTCTTCTTCTCCTGGATGACCCCGAAATAGTCCCAGCGCAGGCCCACGTTCAAAGTGAATCGCGGATTCCAGCGAAAACTGTCCTGGATGTAGAGGGAGTAATTGTTCTCGGAGGTGTTGCGATCGGTGTTTCCGCGGGCCTGGCTGCCGCTACCCACATTTCCTGCGAGGAAGTCTCCCAGACTGTTAAAACTGATCTTGCCGCGGAAGTTGCGATCGAAAATCTGCGAAACGGTCGTGCGGCGGTATTCATACCCGAACTTCAAATCGTGGCGGCCGAGCTTCCAGCTCACCCCGTCAATGAAATGCCAGTTACTGTCCACGCGTTGCCGGGGCGTGCTGGCGTCGGCTCCGATGGGTGCCAAACCCGAAACGGAGATCTTCGGCAGGCCGAAATCCTTAGAGCTCACCCCTGTATTCAGCCCGATCGTGCTTGGATCAAATCCCCGGTCCTGAGGAAAGAATCCCTCGGCAAAGCGAATCCAGCCCACACGCGCTTCGTAAACGACATTCGGAGAGAACACGGTGACGTAGGAAATGGAGATCAACTGAACGCGCGTCGGGGTGAAGGTGTTGAACCCGGGCACCAGGCCGCCGCCGACCAGCGCAAGCGGGTAGCTCTGTTCGCTGTCGCCAAAGTAGTAGCGACCGGTCAGAAGGTTCCTGCTGTTAAAATTGTGATCAATCTTGGCGATGGCGCTGTCCACGCGGTTGCTGAAGGGCGTCAGCAGGGAGGCATTATTGCTGACCGCGGGCTCGCTGGCATTGCCCAAACAGGTGCCCGGCAGATTGGGAGCCGGCCAGGGCTTGCGCGCGAGAATAGCGGCAGAGACCGGATTGATGCCGCCAAGGGGCACATTAGCGGCGATATCCGCCGCGGTCGGCACACAGGCGAGACTGCTTTGAGCGCCCGTCTCCCGCTGGCCTTCGTAATCCACGAAAAAGAAGGTCTTGTTGCGGAGGATGGGTCCGCCGAGGGAGCCGCCGAACTGATTGTTGTGGAACGGCGCCTTGCGATCGGGTTTGAAGTTGAAGTAGTTACGCGCGTTGAGAACGGTGTTCCGGAAAAACTCCAGGCCTGTCCCGTGCCACTGGTTCGAGCCGCTCTTGGTGACAATGTTGATCACGCCGCCGGCGCTGCGCCCGTATTCGGCCTCGAAGTTGGAAAGCACGCGAATCTCAGCCACGGCTTCCACCGGCAGAATCGTGGCCGGCGTGCCGAAAACTCCGGCTTCGTTGATCGCCGGGTCGTTCCGGTAACCGTCGTTCATGTCCGTGCCGTCGAGAAGGAAGTTGTTGGAGCGGCCGCGCGCCCCGTTGACCGAGAACACGCCGAACGATCCCGGGGAGTCTGTGATCTGATCGGGCGAGCCGGCGACGCCGGGCACCATGTAAATCAGCTTCGTGTAATCGCGCCCATTGATGGGCAGGTCCGTTGCCAGCGTGAACCCGATCGTGCCGCCAAGGGTGTCTGCGGTGGTCTCGACCTGCGGGAGAATCTCAGCCGATACCTCGATCCTCTGCGAGACTTCACCGGCCTGGAGGGTGACGTCGGCTCGGCGCTCGATAGAGACTTCGACTCTGACGCCGGTGACTGCGGCGGTGCGGAAGGCGGTCTTTTCCACAGTGATGCTGTAGTTGCCGATGGGCAACTCGCGTACGGTGTAGCTGCCGTCATCGGTCGTAACAGTTTCGCGGGTCTGGCCCGTGTCCAGATTCCTGACGGTGACCTTGGCGCCGCCGATGGCGGCACCAGACTGATCCGTGATCGTGCCGAGAATCGTTCCGCGAAATGTCTGCGACTTCCCCGGACGAGGAAGGAATGTCATTACCAGTATCACCGCAAGCATCAGTGCGGCACGCACACACACACCCCGGGCGCAGGTTTGCATTTCAGCTTCCTTTCCTTGGGTGAGAAGCACGTTAATGAATAAGGTAAGAGGCCCCGTGGCGACTACCCGCTTCGTCCCCGTCCCCCACGTCTTCAAACTCATATGGCGACCCTCAACATGCGCTACCTATATGCTGTTCGTGCTATTCCGTCAAGGGAGCATCGCATCAATTTCTGGTCAAGTCTCCGGGGTGCATACTGCGGTCTTATTTACTGCGGCACTGAACATGGTTGGGTCGCCGGTGTGGCCGGGTTTGTTCTCTTTAGGCCATTCGGTTAGAATCGCAAACTCGCGATCGGTTGCCCTTATTCTTCTGCGCCATTGTTCGGCAGTATTCGTTCACCGAAGTAGAGCGTCTTCCTAGGGGGACTCGTATGACACGATACAATTCTGCTCTGATGAGCTTCGCCATTCTGCTTGCGGCCGCGCTCGCCCCGATCGGATCGGAACAGGGCGCCTGGGCGGATGAAGGCATGTGGACGTTCGACAATTTTCCCAAGCAGCTTGTCCAGCGGCACTACGGTTTCACACCAACGGACGCGTGGCTCGACCACATTCGCCTCGCCTCGGTGCGCTTCAACAACGGCGGCTCGGGCGCCTTCGTCAGTTCGGAAGGGCTGGTGATGACCAACCATCACGTGGGCTCCGACTGCATCCACGAGCTGAGTTCCTCCACGCACGATTACATGGCCGAAGGTTTTTATGCGTCCACACGCGAGCAGGAGGCCAAGTGCCCCAACCTGGAATTGAACGTCCTGGTGGGCATCGAAGACGTCACCGCGGCGGTGAATGCCGCGGTAAGACCGGAGATGGACGCGGCGGCGCGCAACACAGCGCAAAAAGCAGCCATGGCGCGCCTGGAGAAAGAGTGCGCCAGTCGCACCGGATTGCGTTGCGACGTGGTCACGCTCTTCGAGGGCGGCGTCTTCGATCTTTACCGCTACAAAAAATATACCGATGTGCGCCTGGTGTTTGCCCCGGAGGCGGATATCGCCTTCTACGGCGGCGATCCCGACAACTTTACCTATCCTCGCTACGATGTGGACATCGCTTTTTTCCACGTCTATGAGAGCAACAAGCCCGCGCGAGTTGACCACTACCTGACCTGGAATCCCAATGGCATCGCCGAAGGTGACGTGATTTTTGTCTCCGGCAATCCCGGCTCGACCAGTCGCCAGGAGACGCTGGCGCAACTCGAGTTCGCGCGCGATGTCCAGCAGCCCGAGATCCTGCGAGCGCTTCGCGCGCGCCTTGCTTTGCTCCGCCAGTTTGCCGCCCGCGGCCCGGAGCAAGCCCGCATCGCTCGCGATGAGATCTTCAGTTACGAGAACTCCATCAAGGCCTACGCCGGCCTGCAAGCGGGGTTGCTTGACCACAGCTTTATGGCCCGGCGCGCCGCCGTGGAAAAGGCGCTGCGCGATGCCGTCGCCGCTGACCCGAAGATGAAGCAAGAGTTCGGCGGCGCCTGGGACGCTATCGCCGCGGCGGAGAAGAAATATGCCGGATTCTACGTCGAGCACCGGCTCTTCGGCTTCAGGTTATTACAGTCGAAGCTTTTCGCGTTCGCGCGCGACTTGACGCGCCTGCCCGTTGAGTTGGCCAAGCCCAACGAGCAGCGGCTGCGCGAGTATCGAGACTCCAATCTCGATTCTCTCAAACAAGAGCTGTTCTCCGAGGCGCCGGTGTACGACGCGCTGGACACGATCCTGCTGACCCAGGTGTTCACCGAAATGCGCGACACCCTGGGGCCGCAAGACCCGACAGTGAAGCAAGTCTTGGCCGGCCGGGCGCCGGCCCATGCTGCCGAGGCTTACGTGAAAGGCTCCAAGCTGGCCTCGGTCGCCGAGCGCAAGCGGCTGTTCGAGGGCGGGCAGAAGGCTGTCGAGTCCTCAACGGACACCATGATTGCATTGGCTCGTCTCGTGGATGCGAAGTCGCGCGAGCTGCGCCGGCGCTATGAAGATGAGGTGCAGGCCGTCGAGCGCTCCAGCGGGACCCTGCTGGCACGGGCGCTGTTTGCAGTGCGCGGCAAAGACACCTATCCCGAGGCCACCTTCACTTTGCGGCTCAGCTTCGGCGCAGTGAAGGGCTATGTGGATGAGGGGCGCCCGCGCCGGTGGTACACCACTTTCTACGGGCTCTACGAGAACTCGGTGGGCATCCCACCCTACAAGCTGCCGCAGCGCTGGCTCGACAAAAAAGCTGCGCTCCATCTCGATACGCCCTTCAATTTTGTCTCCACTCCTGATATCACCGGAGGAAATTCGGGCAGCCCGGTGATCAACCGCAACGGGGAATTGGTGGGGATCGTTTTCGACGGGAACCTCCAGCAAATTCCCAATGACTTCCTTTACACCGACGAGCAGGCCCGGACCGTGGCCGTGCACGCCGCCGGAATCCTCGAGGCGCTGCGCAAGGTTTACGCTGCCGACGCCGTGCTGCGCGAGCTGCGCTTCGCCGCCTCGCACTGAGCTGCGGCCTTTCAAGGGTCTGCCCTCAGCGTTTGCCATCACCATCAACTGACTCCCTTTAGCCTTCAGCTCTTGAGATTATCGCCCGCCGCTTGCCACGCTGACCCCTGAACACCTGCTCCGCCGGAGGACCGCCGTTTCGCGCCTGACGTGGGCGCTCCGCGCTAGCCCAAGTTCGTCACGAGGAAGTGGTTTTTAGTTTTTTTCGGATGCTTTCCGACGCAGAAGCGCTTTCCTTTCAACGAGTGGTTCTCCAGAATCGAATGTAGTGCAGACCTACCCTCTTGTAAATGCCCGTTGGTTTCAGGCAGCATCGCGCTGCATGTTTTTGCGAGCCCATCAGCGCAGCAAAGATGGCAAAGAGCACACGTACTGGTCCTTGGTGGAAATGGTTCGCACGCCGGAGGGGCCCCGGCAGCGCACGCTGTGCTATCTGGGCGAGCTGAACGATTCGGCCCAAGCGCGCTGGTGGAAAACGATCGAAGTGTTCAACGAGCAGGGGGAGAGCCGGCAACTGAAGCTGTTTCCCTCGCACGTGGAGGTGCCGGAGGATGACCCGCACGTCGCGCGGGTTTTGATCAACCAAGTCCGGCTGGAGCGGGCGCGCCAATTCGGGAACTGCTGGCTAGGACTGGAGCTGTGGAAGCGCTTAGGGCTGGATCATTTTTTCGAAGAAGTTCTGGACCAGGAACCAGCCGAGGTGCCGTGGTCGCGGATCGCCGCGGTGCTGGCGGTGAATCGCCTGTGTGCCCCGGGCAGCGAACTGGCCATCGAGGAGCGTTGGTATCCCTCGACGGCGCTGGATGACCTTTTGGGAATTGCCGAAGGCAAGATCAACGATACGCGGCTGTACCGCTGCCTGGATCGGTTGCTGCCGCAGAAGTCGAAATTGGAGCAGCAGCTGCGGCAGCGCTATGGTGAGTTGTTTCAAGCGGAGTTCGACGTGTTGCTCTACGATCTGACCAGCACGTATGTGGAGGGTGCGGCCGCGCAGAATCCCTTAATGCAGCGGGGCTACTCGCGCGATCATCGGCCCGATTGCAAGCAGGTGGTGATCGCGTTGATTGTGAATGAGGAGGGATTCCCGCTCAGCTACGAGGTGTTCGACGGCGACCGAGCGGAGGTGACCACGCTGGAGGCGGTGCTGCGCACGGTGGAGCGCAAATACGGGAGAGCGCGGCGGGTATGGGTGTTTGATCGCGGGGTGGTGAGCGAGGAGAATCTGGCGACGCTGCGGAAACGCCAGGGGTCGTACCTGGTGGGGACACCGCGTTCGAAGTTGAAGCAGTTCGAGCGGGAGCTGCTGGAAGGGGGCTGGGAGCAGATCCGTCCGGAGGTGGAAGTCAAGCGCGTCCGCGTGCCCAGTGGAGAGGAGACCTACATCCTGTGCCGGACCCCAGCGCGTCGGGAGAAAGAGAAGGCGATTCGCAGCCGCTTCTCGAACCGCATCGAGGAGGCGCTCGCCAGACTGGAGAAACGCATTGTCACCGGACGGCTGAAGAACCGCAACAAGATGGAACGGCAGCTCGGGCGGATTCAAGCGCGCCATCCTCAGGTGGCCGACCTGTATGAGATGGAGATCCTCGAAGAGGCAGGCCACTTCCGCCTGCACTGGCAGGCGATGCGAGACCGACGAGCCTGGCAGGAAGCGCGCGAGGGAGCCTACCTGCTGCGGACCAATTTACAAGCCGATTCCGCGGCCGAACTCTGGACGAAATATATTCAACTCACCGAAGCGGAAACCGCCTTTCGGGCTCTGAAAAGCGAGCTGTCGATTCGGCCTCTGTTCCATCGCCTGGAGCGGCGGGTGAAGGCGCACATCCTGGTGGCGTTCTTGGGGTATGCGCTCTGGGTGACCCTGAAGCACCTGCTCCGAGGGAAGAATATCGAGATGTCTCCTGCCAAGGCCTTGGCTCTGCTTTCCACCTTGCAGAGCGCCGATATTGTTTTGCCCACCACCGAGGCACGCGAAATCCGCTTGCGGCGGATCACCAACCCTAGTGCGGAGCAACAGAATCTGCTGGCGCGGTTGAACCTCACTCTACCCGAGCGTATCGGACTTCCTCTCGAATGTAGTGCAGACTCGGCGGTCGCTTGACTGATTCTACGAGGGTTAGCCTCGGTTTGAGCGCTCTCGTGACGAACTTGGGCTAGCTTTGCCGATGCTGGTCCTCCCGCGCATTTTTGGTCCGCACGCCATCACCGCCACAGTGGTTTTCAATCTCCTTGTGCTTTGGGCGAACCGTGCCTACGGTCTGGGCATCCCTGAGAGTCACTTTCTACGGTACTGGCTGCTGAATCTTACGATGGTGCCCGTGGGGCACGCTGTCTATGAGTATCACGCCACGGAGCGGTTGATTCGGCCACTCATGCCGTTGCTGCTCCCG
>QHYU01000122.1 GCA_003224235.1 Acidobacteriota bacterium | reverse complement strand
AACGCCACGCCGGGATTGTCCTCCGGCGGCACGCAGGACACGCAGCTCTGCACCATTTCTTCCGCGCGATCCAGCACTTTCCGTACGTCCACTCCCATCACCGCCGAAGGTACCATCCCGAAGTCGGAGAGCGCCGAATACCTACCGCCGATGCTAGCCCGGCCGAAGAAGATGCGCCGGAAGCCGTCGGCCTCCGCCGCCTTCTGCATCTGCGAGCCCGGATCGGTGATAGCGATGAACCGCCGGCCCGCCTCTTCGGCTCCGATGGCCTGGGCCACCTGGTTGAAGAAATACTGCTTGAAGATGTTAGGCTCGAGCGTGCTCCCCGACTTGCTGGAGACGATGAAGAGCGCTTTTCTCAAGTCCACTTTTTGCTCGAATGCCTTGACCTGAGCTGGGTCGGTAGAATCGAGGACGTGCAGTTCGGGGAAGCCAGGCATCTTTCCGAAGGTCATTTTCATCACTTCCGGACACAAGCTCGATCCACCCATCCCGAGCAACAGCGCTTGGGAGAACCCCTCGCGCTTGACCTCCGTGGCGATGTGGTCCAAGTGCTCGACGTTTGCAAGCTGGTCGTCGGTCATTCCGAGCCAGCCGAGCCAACCGCCTTCGTCCTTGCCCGTCCACAGCGACGCGTCGCCCGCCCACAGGCGCCGTACCTTCCCGGTGGCTTTCCAATCCTCGAGCGACTTTCGCACGTCGGTTTCGACGGGCTTCGAGAGGGTCGCGCTCTGGCGGTCGCGCGTGGTGCTGGCCTTGCACTTGCAGCGGTACTCAACCGCCGCTAGGAGTTTGTCGAAGGCCTCGGCAAAGAGCTTGACGCCGTCGTCCAGCAGCTTGGCAGTGGCCTCCTTCATCGAGATGCCGGCGCGGTCGAGCAGCCGAAACGTCTCGTGCGCTGCCTCGATATTCTCTTCCAGGCTGTTGCGCAACCGGCCGTGCTCGCGGAACGCATCGAAGGTCGCCGGAGGAATCGTGTTCACGGTGTCCGGCCCGATCAGCTCCTCGACGTAGATAACGTCGCGGTAGGCGGGGTTCTTCGTGCTGGTGCTGGCCCAGAGCAGCCGCTGCGTCTGAGCTCCCTTTGCCGCGAGCGCCGCCCACTGCGGAGCGCGATAAATCTCCTTGTAGCGCTGGTATGTCCGCCGGGCGTTGGCGATGGCCACCTTGCCGATAATGCCTTCAAGTGCGGCGTGTTCGGCCGGGTCGGTGGCTGTCTTAAGTTTCGTCGTGGCCAGACTATCAATCAAGGCGTCGATTCGGCTGACGAAGAAACTTGCCACGCTGGCCACGCGGCTGAGGTCACCCCCCGCGGCGGCAAATCGCTCAAGGCCCCTCAAGTAGGCCTGTGCCACGCGCTCATACGCCTCCTGCGCGAACAGCAGCGTCACGTTGATGTTGATGCCCTCGCTGATCATCTGCTCGATCGCCGGCACGCCCTCCGGAGTCCCTGGAATCTTGACCATGAGATTTTCGCGCCCCACCGCCTTCCAAAGTCGCCGTGCCTCGGCGATGGTTTGCTGGGTATCTTGCGCCAGATAGGGCGAAACCTCGAGGCTGACGTAGCCGTCGCGCCGCTTGGTTTGCTCGTAGACAGGACGCAGCACGTCCGCGGCGTCCTGAATGTCGCGGATGGCCAAGTGCTCATAGATGGCCATGGCGTCGAGGTCGCCCCGCTTTTGCAGCTCTTCCAGAGCTGCGGTGTAGTCGGTGCTCCCCGCAATGGCCTTTTCGAAGATCGCCGGGTTCGAAGTCACCCCGCGCAGGCCGTCTTCGCGCAGCAGGCGAGCAAGCTCGCCATTAGTGATGATTCCCCGCCGGATATAGTCCAGCCACACTGACTGCCCGTAAGTCGCCAGTTGCTGCAAGGGGTTCGTCGTGGCGGATTCAAGCTTAGTTGCCATGTCTTCCCTCCTCGACCTTTTCGCTTACTCCATGCGGCGGGCGTTCGCCCCACCGTCGTATTTCCGCTCCAGCTCGAGAATCTTCTTCAGGCGCCTGCGGTGGCGCGACTCGCGTGTGAATTTCGCGCGCAGGAACGCGTGGACCAACTCCCTGGCAGTCTCCACGCCGATCACCCGCGCCCCCAGAACGAGGACATTCATATCGTCGTGCTCCACGCCTTGGTGCGCCGAGTACGAATCGTGGCACAGCCCCGCGCGAATCCCCGGCAACTTGTTGGCCGCCACCGACGCGCCCACTCCCGAGCCGCAGATCAGGATCGCCCGCTCGCCTCGGCCTTTGAGCAGCGCCAGCCCGACCGCCTCGGCGAAATCGGGGTAGTCCACCGGGCGCTCAGAGTGCGTTCCAACGTCGATCACGCGATGGCGTAGCCGGAGCAACTCCGCCCGCACAGCTTTCTTCAGCAGGTATCCCGCATGGTCTGACCCGATAACTATCTTCACCGCTAGCCTCGCCTGGCGAGTTGTTCTCTGGCTGCGGCTACCACTTTGTCCGGTGTAAACCCGAACTTCTTCTGGAGCTCTTTGAGCGGCGCTGAGGCCCCGAACGTGGTCATTCCGATGCTGTGGCCGAAGGGGCCGACGTAGCGCGCCCAGCCGAATGTGGAGGCCTGCTCGACCGAGACGCGCGCGGTTACGTTCGGGGGCAGCACGGTCTCGCGATACTCCCGACTCTGCTTTTCGAACAGCTCCCATGACGGCATGCTCACCACCCGCGCGCGGATACCCTCGGAGGTGAGTTGTTCGTAGGCTTGCAAACACAGTGAAACCTCGCTGCCGGTTCCGAGCAGCAGCACCTGGGGAATGCCACCGGGCGCATCGGCCAGGATATACGCTCCCTTCTCGAGGCCAGAGGCGGGCGCATATTTGGTGCGGTCGACGGTGGGCAAGGCCTGCCGCGAGAGCACCAGCACCACCGGGTCGTGTCGCAGCTTGGCGATCACGCGCCACGCCTCAACCACCTCGTTGGCATCCCCCGGGCGCAGCGTGATGAGGCCGGGAATAGCCCGCAGCGACGCCAGTTGCTCGACCGGCTGGTGTGTGGGCCCGTCTTCTCCCACACCGATCGAATCGTGAGTGAAAACGTAAATGACCGGAATTTCCATCAATGCCGCCAGGCGAATGGCCGGCCGCGAATAGTCGCTGAAAATCAGGAAGCCTGAGCCATAGGGCCTCACCTTGGTGAGTGAGAGCCCATTCAGAATCGAGCCCATGGCGTGCTCGCGGATGCCGAAATGGAAGTTGCGGCCTGCGTAGTTCTCTGCGCTGAAATCGCCCGCGCCGTTGAAAGTAAGCCGTGTCTTCGTCGAAGGAGCCAGGTCGGCCGCCCCGCCAATCAGCCAGGGCAGACTCTTGGCCAGCGCATTGAGCACCTTGCCCGAGGCGTCGCGACCCGCCACGCCTTTGGGATCGGCAGGAAAACTCGGCAAGTCTTTGTCCCAGCCAGCGGGGAGTTCGCGGTGCTGCATCTTGTAGAGATGGTCGGCGAGTTCCGGGTAGGCCTTTCCATACTGCTCGAACTTTGCCATCCACTCCCCGCGCAGGCGTTTGCCGCGCTCCCCGATGCCCGCGCGAAAGTGTTCCCGGACTCGTTCGGGCACCAGGAACTTGGCGTCCTCGGGCCAGCCGTAATTTCGCTTAGTCAGCCTGATCTCCTCTTCCCCAAGTGGTTCGCCATGCGCCCCGTGCGTATCCTGTTTGTTTGGGGAGCCGTAGGCGATGTGGCTGTCCACGATGATCAGGGTAGGCCGGTCGTTCGTCTTCTGGAACGTGCGGAAAGCGCGCTCGAGCATCTCCAAGTCGTTGGCGTCCCCGACGCGCGTCACGTTCCAGCCGTAGGCGATGAAACGCGTGGCCACGTCTTCGCTGAACGCCCATGCAGTGTGTCCCTCGATGGTGATCCTGTTGTTGTCGTAGATCCAGCAGAGATTGCTGAGCTGTAGATGCCCGGCAAGGGAGGCGGCCTCGCCAGATAGGCCTTCCATCATGCAGCCATCTCCGGCGAGGGCGTAAACGTTGTAGCCGATCATCTCGTGGCCCGGACGGTTGAAGTACTGTGCCATCCACTTGCCGGCAATCGCCATGCCGACGCTGGTCGCCACCCCCTGGCCCAGCGGGCCAGTGGTCGTCTCGACGCCCGAGGTCCAGCGGTATTCCGGATGGCCGGGGCACTTGCTGTCGAGCTGGCGGAAGCGCTCGATGCCCTCAAGCTTTACAGAAAGCTCTCCTAAGGTCTCGTACTTGGGATTCACTGCTTTTACGCCGGTTAAATGGAGCATTGCGTAGAGCAGCATGGAAGCATGTCCCATGGACAGCACGAAGCGGTCGCGGTTGGGCCAAATCGGGTCGTCGGGATCAAATCGCAGAAACTGCTGCCACAGGCAATACGCTACCGGGGCCATAGCCATTGGCGTGCCCGGATGACCTGAGTTCGCCTTCTGCACAGCGTCCATTGCCAGCGTGCGGATCGTATTCACGCACAACTGGTCGATCTGCTGTTGGGTCGCAAGCATTACCTGTTGCATGGTGAATTACCTCAATTCCCCAAGGCGTTATGGCCCACAGTTGAGCCGCACCTAATTCTTCGATTCAAGTAAGCTCCGGCGGATTCCCCCTTGCGAATGTCTCTGTGCGCGGCTGCTTCGTCAAGGCCCAAGCCGCACCAATGCGCGAAACTCTACATGGCTCCTCCTGCACATTTGGCTAGTGAGAGCCAGAAAACCTCGTAGCTTGGAAACCCGATGGACTGCACTAGCGACCCGCCGCCCGCGAACTCGCGACCGCCTGATCCATCATCCTACGCAACTCTCGGAGGCCCGCCTCTGCCCCTTGCGCCAGGTGTAGCCGGAGGGTAGGTTTACCGCGACGTCCCAGCGATTCCAGGTCTCCCAGCGCCTGCGCCAATTGTAGCTGTCCAAAGCTGTACTTGGCACCGGGGATTGCCAAGTCTTCTGACTTCGTTGCGGTAATGATTAAGAAGAGCCCTGTTGCTGGTCCCCCTTTAAATAACTGTCCGATGGAATGCAAGTAGCGGGGTCCGTAGCCGAGGAGGACGGGCAGGCGCAGCCGTTCGCCCAGGCTGGCGCGCAGGGCTTCAAGCTGGCGGGCATTGGATTCATTGCGATCCACATAAGCCAACAACGCCAGATAATCGCCGGGCCGGCGTTGCGCCAAGAAGGTGCGCAATGCCTCCGAAAGCCGCAGAGTCGAAATGGTATGCCGCACCTCCCCCTCGGCGTACAATTCGATCCCATCCTCAGCGAGTCGCGAGGCTCCCACAGGCATCTCTCCGGTTGCCTGAAACTGCTCTAGGATTCGCCCGGTAGCGTCTTTGCTCTCCTGCACGTCGGGTTCGTCGAACGGGTTGATACCCAGTACGGCGCCAGCCACAGCAGTGGCAGCTTCCCATTTGAAAAACTCACCGCCTAACTCCACGTCCCTCTGCAGGCGGATCTCCACCACGGGCACATCGCGCAGTTTCAGGGGCGCCACGCAGCCTTCCAACTCCGACTCGTCTTCCCCCTGAAGCGAAAGCGCGGCAACGACGCAGCCTTCCCCAAGCGCATCCAGTGAGAGCAGGGGGGCTCCCGCCACCGGCACGACGCCTCGGCCTTCTTTGCCCGTGCTTTCGGCCACCAGTTGCTCGATCCAGTTGCAGAACGACGCCAGCCGCGGCGTGGAAAACAGCATGAGTTTGTCAGTAGCGTTCCGCGCGCCGACACCCAGCAGCGCGCCCAATTCGAGTGCCGGGTTTGTTTGCGCCGGCGCCGCAGGGCTGCAAGCCGCGCGCATCTCCACCGCCGCATCCAGCACAGCCGTAGCATCCACGCCCCAGAGCACCGCAGGTACCAAGCCGAAATAGGATAGCGCGGAATAGCGGCCGCCAATGTCGGCGGGGTTCAGGAACACCCGGCGGAAGCTGTACTCCCCCGCGAGTTGCGCCAGGTAAGACCCCGAATCCGTAATGGCGATAAAGTGTTTGCCCGGCGGCTTGATCGCGGCGGCCTGTGCGAGATGATGGAAATAGAGGAACTGCGAGAGTGTCTCGCGGGTCTTGCCAGACTTGCTGGCCACGATGAAAAGTGTCTGCCTGAGATCAATGGCCCGCTCAACGGCCAGGATAGATTCCGGGTCAGTGCTATCGAGGACGAAAAAGCGGCGGCCATCGGCTGCGCCGAAAAATGCTTGGGAAAACACTTCCGCTGCAAGGCTCGATCCACCCATGCCCAGCAAGACAATGTCGCGCAGACCTGCCTGGTAAGTTTCCTGGCCCAACTCGCACAGGCTCGGCTGTTCCTCACGCATCTCGTCGAGCACGCTAATCCAGCCCAGTCGGTTCCTGATCACGCGCGCGTGGTCGGTGTCCTGCTTCCACAGGCTCGGCTGCCGGGACCAGATCTTCTGCACGGCTCCGACGGCAATCAGACGCTCGACTTCCTGCCGATAGGCCACTTCCAGCCGTCCCCGCGAGACGCGCTGCGTGAGTGTGGACACCGCTAAGCTCGACCCCCAGGGCGAAACGGTGCAGTTGCGCTGCCGTGATATCTTCCCTTGTCTCAAAAATGAAGAAATTTCGCAAGTATTGTTCGCGAGCGTGTGAGCAAGCTTACGCTGGCGGCATTCCTCTATCGCCCGCTGGCTCTTCGAAACGGATACCCCGCCCGAGAATCCACACCGTAGAACCTCAAAATCGCGTCCTAGGAATTTCGGGTCGGATGCAGTATCTTTGAAAGCAGGGTGATGTCCCTGGAGGATGCGCATGGCAGACGAGAGTTGCGGGCAAACCCCTGCGGCACCGGCGACCCCCACTAAGCCGGGCGCGCGCATGGTGAAGTGCGTGAAGTTCGGCACAGAAATGGAGGGCCTCGACCGTGTCCCCTGGAAGGGGGAGCTGGGTCAGCGGGTTTATGAAAACGTGTCCAAGGAAGCCTGGAAGCTCTGGGTCGAGCACTCGAAGATGATCATGAACGAGTACCGGCTGAACCCGCTCGATCCGCAGTCGCAGAAAGTCATGGAAGAACAAATGGAGCAGTTCTTCTTCGGCGAGGGAGCTAAGCTGCCCGAAGGCTACGTGCCGCCCCGGGCGAAGGCCTAATCGCCGCCCGCTGGCATTCGTTGCGTGGCCGGGTGCGCTACTGGCAAGCGCGGCGTCAAGATAAACCGCAGATTTTTGTGGGATTCGCGTAGCGCTGCTTCCAGTTCTTCAGGCTTCCTAGCCCTCGCGAAAATAAATCCGAGGTAACTGGAGCCCTCGGGCCATGCGGCAACGAAGTCGTGGAGCCGCGCGGTAATGTGGATCTCCTCGACCCCCGGTATTGCGGCGGCTTCCTCGGCGCCTTCCACGCGCTCGAAGATTCCGCTCTGCGGAACAGGAATCATCATCACCCCGGCGGCACAGGCCTCGCGCGGCAGGTTGCTGCCGGAAAGGCCCAGGGAATGGCGCACCAGCAACTCTTCGAGAAAAATCTTGCCTTCGTCTCCCTCTACGCCGAAGCGCAACGTGCGGGCGCACAGCCCGCCGATCGGCCGTGGCTGCGCTTCGAGCACCCACGGGCCGTTCGCGTCTACGCGGAACTCCGCATGGAGCGGCCCATGCGTCAGCCCCAGCGCCCGCACAGTGCGCTTGGCGCAGTCGGCAACGCGCGACTCCATCTCGGCCGGAAGCCGTGAAGGCGTGACGTAAATCGTCTCCTCGAAAAACGGTCCTTCGAGCGGATCGGGCTTATCGAAGATGGCCAGCACGCGCAGCTCGCCGCGGTCCAGCAGCCCCTCGAGTGCGACCTCGGCGCCTGGGATGTAACGCTCCACCAGCAGGCGGTCGAGGCCCGGCTCGCGCAACACCTGAATTTCCGGCGATTCCAGCAGTTCCCGGATGCGGGTGACAGCGGCGGAGAATTCGCGCGCATCGTTCGCGCGGATCACTCCCTGGCTCGCCGCGAGCGCGAGCGGTTTGACGACGCAGGGAAACTGCACGCGCGGTAGGACCTCCCCAACCGGCTCATGGAGGCCAAACGAGAAGAACTCGGGCACAGGCAACCCGGCCGCGCTTAGAACCTCTCGCTGGCGAAGCTTGTTGCGGCATGCTTCGACCGACCCGGGCGAATTGTACGGGAGACCGAGCGCGCGCGCGGCGTAGGCCGCTGTCGTGGTCGGCCGGTCGCCCAGAGCGAGAATAGCCGCAATAGGATGAGCGCGCGCTTGCTCCACGATGCGCTCAGCCGCTTGTTCGGGCTGCTCGAAATGCAGGGCCAGGGCTCGATCGGCCCAGGGGTCGTCGAGTTGGTGGCACCTGTCGGTGCCGAAGACAACTTCAACGCTGAGTTTCTGAGCCGCCTGGGCAAAGTTGCGCGTCTGATAGCCCAGCTTGCTGGCAAGAATGAGTAGTCGCTTTGAGGCGTCTTGTGAAGCTGCGTTCATATTGGTCGAAGGATGCGATCAAGCGAATGATGTCATGCCGAGCCCGCCGCGGCGGAGAGATCGAAGATTCCCCCTGTCGGATGGCATCTTTCTGGACGTTTCCTCGCTGCGGTCGGAGTGCCACCGATCTGAAAGTCAGACAGGCAAGAAGGCCTGTCCTATACGAAAGCTTCAGCCCGCGCGAGCGCTTCCCTGGCCTTGGCGATGGGGACCAACTGGTCCCGCGTCGGCTCGGCTCAACAGTACCAAGGCTCGTTCAGGTACGGGATGGCCGCGCGCGACACCAAGACCGGCTCCGGCCTCTGCTTGGAAACGCCCGCAGCGGACGCCGCGGTGCTTGCCGCTCGCCAGATGCGCGTAAAGCTCTGCGCGCGCGACCGCCCGAGCTTATCTCCGACGCGAACCAATTCCTGCACCTCTTCGCACAACGCATCCACGCGCGGGTCGGGATGCCGCCACGGGTAAACCAGTGCGGCCGGGTCAAACGGCCCGACCATTTCGCGCACTTCGGCGAGCTCGAGCAGGCGCGACCCAGCGGGGATCAGCAGGCGAATGGCGAGTTGGATGGGCGCGACGTTTTCGATGAGTCGCTCCTCGCTGAGCACGTCGAGCAGGTCGCAGTAACTCTCCAGTGTGGTCCATGGCGTAAACGGCACGAACGTCGGCTGCAGAACGAGACCGGCCTGGCGGAAGAGCTCGACCACAGCCAGGAAATCGGCGCGCGTGTGGCCCTTATCGAGCCGCTCGAGTATGGCGTCGTCCAAGGACTCGACCGCGCTGGTAACAAACAGGCAGCCGGTTTCGCGCAGCGTGCTGATGTGCCGGGCGTGCTGGAGCAGGTGCTCGATCTTGATGGTGACGTCGTAGGTCAGGCGCGGATGCTCGCGGTGCAGGGCTTCGACGATCGCCACTGCATGCCCGACGCCGTTAAAAAAGTCCGGGTCACCGAAAGTAATGTGCTCGGCGCCCGCCGCAACCTGACGGCGGATGTCCTCCAGCACCACCTCGCGCTGCACAACGCGGAATGCGCCGTTGTAAACCGGCACAATCGGGCAGTGGCGGCAAAGGTGTTTGCAGCCGCGGCTGGCCTCGGTGTAGCCGACGGTGCGATGCTCGCCGCCGGGCAGAATCAGGTGCGCGTACTGCTGTAGCGGCACTAGGCCGCTGCGATCTGGCACGGCAAATTTTAGCCGCGCGAGCGAAATCACCGGCTCCGGCTGCCACCTGCGTTCACTCCCGCTGTCGCCACCGGGGAGCCCCGCAGATGGGGCACGAAGGCCTGCCCCTGGAAATGACTTCGTTTCTGCATTCGCCGGCGCCGCGCGCAACCGCCCGATCAGATTGGACAAGCCCTCCTCAAATTCTCCGCCCAAGATAGTTTCCACACCCAGTCCGCGCAGGTAAGACTCGTTCATCGGGGCGTAGAGCCCGTAGAAACAGACGTGTACACCAGGATTCAGCCG
>QHYU01000149.1:5618-46768 GCA_003224235.1 Acidobacteriota bacterium | reverse complement strand
CTGGCGCTGGTGGTTCTGGGCGCCCTGGCCTATCGGTCTCGCCGCATCATAAATCTACAGGATTTCAGTTGGGATAGGCTGGTCCTGGCCGTTCGGCACGCACGGGGCTCATTGCTATTGGTGTCGCTCCTGGCGATTTACGCCGCTTACGCAATCCGCGCCCTCCGCTGGGCTCGTTTCTGCCGCTACCTGGGGCGACCCGGCTTCCTGAGCATCTATAGCGCCACGATTGTAGGCTTCGCCGCACTGTTTCTTCTCGGCCGTGCCGGTGAGCCCATCCGCCCGCTGCTGATCGCGCGCAAGGAACGGCTGCCGGTCTCGAGCATGTTCGGCATCTACGTTCTCGAGCGGCTGTTCGATACCACCAGCACTGCGGTCCTCGCCGGGCTGGCGCTGCTGTTTTTTCCTGAGATGCTTTCTCTTGGCGGGGCCGATAGGGCCTGGGAGGCGCGGGCGCGCGGCATGGCCCTCGCGCTGTTCGCGGGACTACTGGCAGCCCTCGTGTTTCTGGTGTACTTCCGCCTGCACGGCGCCGCTGCTCTGGAGCGGCGCCTGGAGGGCTGGCGCACAAGCACGGGCTGGAAGCGCGGCGCTGCCGCGGCATTCGCCGGCTTCAGCGAGGGCTTGCAGGCGATTCAGACTTTACCGGACCTGCTCGCGGCCATTGGCTATTCGGCCTCGCACTGGGTCGTTGTCGCGCTGATTTTCTTCTGGGTGCCGCACAGCTTCGGGGGGCGCCTGGCGAAGCTCGATTTCGCCGGCGCGATGCTGCTGCTAGCGATCACCATGGCGGGCTCGACCTTGCAATTGCCGGCCGTGGGCGGCGGGTCGCAAGCCGCCAGCTTTCTTGCACTCACTGTCGTATTTGGAGTAGAAAAGGAGCCCGCTGCTGCCGCGTCGATCGTGTTGTGGCTCATGGCCTTCGCCGCATCGAGCTTAGTGGGTGTGCCCTTACTGATTCGCGAAGGCTGGTCGATGGGTGAACTGCGACGCCTGGCCCGCGCTGAAGCCGAAGTCAAGGCCGCCGGTGCGCATATCGACGTTCCCGAAGCGCCGCGCGCGCAGCAGGCCACCTCGCAGAAATTGGGAGAGCCTCCGCGGTGAAGTGCCCCTTCTGCGCTCACATGGACGACAAGGTGATCGACTCGCGCGAAGGCCGCTCGGGCGATCTGATTCGTCGCCGGCGCGAGTGCCTCAAATGCGGGCGCCGCTTCACCACTTACGAGCGCATCGACGAAATCCCCTACATGGTCATCAAGAAGGACGGCCGGCGGGAGAAGTTTGAGCGGCAGAAGATTCTTCAGGGTCTGCTGCGCTCCTGCGAGAAGCGTCCGGTGCCGACTGCGAAACTCGAAGCCTTAGTGGACGAAGTCGAGCGGTTCGTCAACGAAGCGCCCGAGCGCGAGCGCACTACCTCCGAAATTGGCGAGCTACTCATGAGTCGCCTGAAAAAACTCGACAAGGTCGCCTACGTTCGCTTCGCTTCAGTCTATCTCGACTTCAAGGACGTCAAGGAATTTATGGCCGAGCTAAAAGGTTTGCTTCGCGAACGCACCCGCAAGTAGTCCCCCCAATCCCCATGGAGATGTTGGTGTAGCGGCGTACCGCGGCTTGGCCTGGGTTGACGGTCGGGGGGACTGCTTATGCTTGCCAGACACCGGCGGCGAACGTCTTGATCGTGCGGAAGCCCAGCCGCTCGTAGAGGCGCACCGCGGTGGCGTTTACCGAGGTCACCGTGAGGGAAAGCCCTGTGTAGCCGAGCGCGCGCAGCGCCTGGATGGAAGCCTCCATCAACTGGCGTCCCAGCCCGTGTCCCTGATAACCCGGCATTACGCAGATCTGCGTGGTGTGGCCGACCCCCTGAGAGACCGCCGAGGTCAGCACCACACCCACCAAGCGATCGTTCCCCGGCGGCCGCAGCACGAACGACGCCTCCGGCTGAAATTGCCCGCAGCCCGGCAGGATGATGATGTTCTTCAGGAATTTCAATGCGCCCGCTTCGCTGCGGTACTGATCGTTGAGTTTACCGTCTATGTGGCTGGCGTAGGCCAGGTAGATCAGCCGGGCGCAGGGTTCGAAGAAGCGGTCGCTCCAGGGCTCAAGACGCAGCGCCGGAGAGGGCGCCGCAACCGCGGGGCTGGTCTCAGCGAGCGGTAGCAGCATGAATTGCCGCGTGTAGAGCCGAAACCCGTGCTCGACCAGGGCGCTATCGAGCGCGCAGCCGAAGGGCATCAGTTGCGCTTCAATTCGCTCGATCCGCGGGACCGCGCGCAACGTGGCGAGCATGTTAGCCAGCAGCTTGTGGGTGATGGCCGGTTGCGGGAAGCGCGGCGAGACAAACAGACCTCCCACCAACCCTTTATGTTCCTCCAGCACGTAGAAGCCGTAGCCCGCTGTCTGGCCGTTTTCCACCGCCGCGCAGCCCGCCAGGCAATGCGCGTCCACAAACTTCTTGATCAACTCGAGCGACGCGCGATAGTCCCACTGCAGCTCCTCGCGCCAGTGGTTGGCTTCTTCCTCGAGGAGCGGCTCGAGCTGTCGCGAGCTCATCTCGCGCAGGTCCACGATCTCCATGCGGATCCCCGTGACGCGGGCCGGCACTGCGGCCCTTCCCGGACTGCCGTGATTACGGGCGGTCGGCGGCTATTCATCATAACGCTTGAGTCGCCCCTCTGTGCATCCAAACACAGGGCGCCAGGCTGGCCTTTGTGGAGCGGTAATCTGTGCTACCATGCGCGGGGGCGAGCGCTCGCTGCGTTTCGCGAATGTTCTTGGAAGCGCAAACCGCGCCCCGCGGCCCTTAACTGGATGCATGGGTTTTCTTTCCGAGTTTCGCTACCCCACCAAGTGGTATTCCAAGCTCATTATGGCCGCGCTGGCTGTGGCGTTCTTCTCGCTGCTGACTACGGCTACCGTCTCCGGCTTTCTCCTCTACCGCATCGTCTCACCGGTACAGAGCCGCGCGGAGATCAATACCAAGGATTTCCCGGGTCATCCCGGCGACGTTACCTTCGACGTGCCCGGCATGGGCCGCCGCGAAGGCTGGTTTTTCCCCGGATTGCGTTCGGCGCCGACGATCATCCTTTGCCACGGCTACCAATCCAATAGCGGCGAGCTGCTGACACTGGTCACCGCGCTGCAAGACAACCAGTACAACGTATTTGTGTTTGACTTTGACGCGCATAGCGCCAGCCACGGTCTCACTACTTTCGGCTTCCGCGAGACCCAGGAGCTGCGCGCCGCAATTGCCGCCGTGGCTCAACGCGACGACGTGGATCGCCAACGCCTGGGCCTCTGGGGAGCCAACCTCGGCGGTTACACGGCCATCGCCGTGGCCGCTGGCGATCCCCGTGTTCGCGCTCTGGCGGTGGACTCGGTGTACGACCGGCCCGTGGAGATGCTGCGCCTGCAATTCGAACGCTCGGGCCTCTCCCCCATTCCTCTGATGCGGCGTTCCGTGGAGCTCGGCTTCCGGTGGCTCAACTCCTCCTATCGTCACGAGCCGCCGCTTTCTGCGCGCCTGCCGCGCCTCGCCGGCGTGCCGAAGCTTTACATCATGGGCAGCGACGAGCCGCAGCTGGCCCAATCCACCAGCGAACTTTTTCGGGGCTCGCCCGAGCCCCGCGAACAGGTCCTCCTCGCCCACGGAAACTACGTCGGCATGCGGGACGATGAAAAGCGTATCTACGAGAACCGCATCGCCAGCTTCTTCCTGCTTAACTTGCCGCCCTCCGGCCGTCCTCGCCGGTAAGATCCATTTCTCACCCGGATGCAGTGCAGCTTCCCTGCTTTGTTTCAGCCCAAGCTAAGGCAGCCACCGGGGCTCCCGGCCAAGGCGTCGAAGCGCAGGGGTTCTTTGCGAATGACATCCGCAGAGCAGTAGCCACGCGAGCGCTCCAACCGTCAAGACTCCACGCGCACAAGCAAAGCCTGCGGTGAGCCCCGAGCCGCGACGAAACATTTCACGCCTTGGCGTTGGAGTTCCGCGAAGCCTTCCTCATTCGTGTACACCCATCCGGGGCGCGCTGATCGCGGGGTCCAATCGGGCAATTCCTGATGGAGATAGAAATTCAGTCCGTAGCGCCACGCCCGGCGCAAGCGATAGACGGAGATGTTCTCGGCGGTGCCCGGAGGGATTTGTACGGCCCGTGCAGCCACACGCGGCGAAACATACTTGTCCAGCCGAGGCAGCGCCCGCTGATTAGCTGCTTCGACCAGGCCCGTCATCAGGGCCGCCGCAGCCAGCAGCGCTGCCGCAGGCCGCCGCAGACCCAGCACTGCGATGGCAAGCCCACCTAGAAAGAGTGGAACCACCCAAGCGACCACCTGATGGGGTTTCGCCAGGATGAACCGCAACGGCAAGCGCCCCAGCCAAAAACTGGCTGCCGCCCCCAGCGCCACAAGTGTCAGGCCAATTCCAACGAACAGGTTACTCGCGAAGCGGCCCTTGTCCTCGATGAGATGGGCGGCACTGCGAGCCAGCAGCAGCGCGAGAGGCGGCACTGCCGGAAGCACGTAGCCCGGCAGTTTCGATTGAGAAAAGCTGAAAAACACCACCGGAAAGAGGGCCCAGCAGCCGAAGAACAGCCCTGGAGAGTCCGCCCAGCGCTTCTCCTGCAAGAGCTGTATGGCGTCACGCGCAACACCGATGAGCAGCACAGTCCACGGCAGCAGGCCCAGCAACAGGACCGGGGCGTAGAACCAGAACGGCTGGCGATGCTGAAAGATCGGAGTGAGGTAACGCTCGAGGTTGTGCGTGAAGAGAAATGTGCGGACGAACTCCGGGTTGCGCGCGGCGCAGAGCGCGTACCATGGAAGTGCCGTGACGGCGAATCCGATGATCGCAAGGGGGTGTGCCAGCCGGAGCGCTGCGCGCCAGCGCCGCGTCAGAATAGCCCACAACCCAACGCTTCCTCCCGCCAAGACGATGGCCGCTGGCCCTTTCGCCAACGTTGCAAGACCTAGGAAGACGCCGAAAGAGACCAGCGCGACGCGCCCCGCAGTCCAAGCGCGCCTCTCGCTCCGAGCTTGAGCACGCACTCGCCAGACCAGCGTGAATCCCGCCACCATCGCCGCTGTGAGCGCGGCGGCGAACAACGTGTCCGGACCCGCGGCGCGCGCAAAGCCAAATGTGGCCACGCACGTTGGGAAAATCAGCAGCGCGTACCGTGCCGCCGCAAGTCCTTCAAATTGCCACGCTTTCCAGGCCGCCCAGGCCAACGCCAACGCTGCCAGCGCCGCCGCCAGCGCTGAGGGTAGCCGCGCCGCGAATTCGTTCACGCCGAACTTGCGGTAAGCCAGCGCCGCCGCCCAATAGAACAGCACCGGCTTTTCAAACCACGGCTTGCCGTAGAGATGCGGCGTGACCCAGTCGCCGCTTTCAGCCATCTCGCGCGCCACTGACGCATATCTTGGCTCATCCGGCCCCACAACTCCCAGCGCGCCAAGATGGCTGAAGAAGCAGACGTAGAAAACTGCCAGGAATAGAAGGACGTACCATAACGAGCGCAGATCGAAGCCCCAGCGGCCCGCTTCTGCGGTTTGAGTTGGCGCATGTTCGATCACCGCGGTGAGTCTAGCATTCCCCATACTCCCGCGTCAGTGCGCTACGGGCCAAGGCGCTGGTGGAGCGCCGGCGCTGATCCGTTTTACGACCAAGTGGATTGTTTCCGAGTGCGCCGTGAACCGCAATCGGCTCGCCTGCAACGCGTGCAAAGCGCGAGACGCGCCGCTTTCCTCAGCGTGGCTCCGCTGGTGGCGTTGAGCTGCCTGCGCACGCTCGGGCGCGATCAAGCAGCAACTCGCGCTCGCGGGCGTTGCGCGTGAGCGCTGCCGCGCGCTCGAACTCTGCGCGGGCTTCGTCGGAGCGGCCGAGCTTTTTCAGGAGGTCGCCGCGCACGCTCGGCAAGAGGTGGTAGCCCCTGAGTGATGGCTCCGCGGTCAGCCCATCCACGAGTTCGAGGCCCGCCGCTGGACCCAAGGCCATCGCGACTGCGACTGCACGATTCAGCTCCACGACGGGGGATGGCGTGACCTGGGCAAGCGCCTCGTAGAGCGCCACGATGCGTGCCCAGTCCGTTTCCTCCGGGGTAAGCGCTCGCGCATGACAGGCGGCGATCGCAGCCTGGAGCGCGTACGGGCCCCGCATACCGCCGAGCTTTTCGGCCCGTTCGAGCGCGGCGAAACCACGACGGATTAGGAGTTGGTCCCAGTGCGCGCGGTTTTGGTCGAGCAGCAGGATTGGCTCTCCCGACGAGCTCACGCGCGCCCTCGAGCGCGACGCCTGGATCTCCATGAGCGCGACCAGGCCGCGAACCTCCGGCTCCTTGGGAGCGAGCTCGGCTAGGATACGGCCGAGACGGAGCGCATCCTCGCAGAGCGCGGGTCGCATCCAGTCGTCACCAGCAGTCGCCGAGTAGCCCTCGTTGAAGACGAGGTAGATGACCTCGAGCACCGACGAAAGACGGGCAGCAAGTTCGGCCCCGCGCGGCACCTCGAAGGGAACGCGCTCTTCGGCAAGGGTCCGCTTGGCCCGGACGATGCGCTGGGCGATGGTCGGCTCCGGTGCGAGGAAGGCGCGCGCGATCTCCTCGGTCGTCAAACCACCGAGCAAGCGGAGCGTGAGCGCCACGCGCGCCTCGGTCGAGAGAACGGGGTGACAGGATATGAAGACCAGGCGCAGGAGGTCGTCGCCGATGTCATCGTCGAGGGCGGCGTCGAAATCCGGCACGGCCATCTCCTGCTGGGTCTGGAGCTCGCGACCAAGCTCCTGGTGCTTGCGCTCGAGCCGCTTGTTCCGGCGGAAATGGTCGATGGCACGATGCTTGGCCGTGGCCATCAGCCAGGCGCCCGGGTTGTCCGGGACGCCTGACTCCGGCCACTGCTGGAGCGCAGCGACGAGAGCGTCCTGCGCGAGTTCCTCGGCAAGGCCGACATCGCGGACGATCCGCGTGAGACCCGCGATGATCCTGGCCGACTCGATCCTCCAGACTGCGTCGATTGCGCGATGTGTATCGGTAGCCGTCACGGCTACCGATCACACCACGTTCAATCCGTCAGCGCAAGCCGAGGCGCGCCGAGACTGCTTCTTCGCGGCCATCTGTACGGGCGAGCGCTCCTATGCTTTGGGAGGGAAATCTTCCGGCCCGAACACCTGGCGAATTTCGGTCTCGCCCTCCCAGCCCGGCCAGTGTTTCTTGTGAAGTTCCATGAAGCGCAACGCCCCTTCGATCGCCTCTGCTTTCGACTTCAGCTCAAAAACCGCATACCCGCCGACGACTTCCTTGGCCTCGGTGAAAGGCCCGTCGATCGCGGCTACCTGCCCCCGAGAAAGCCGGACGCGCGTGCTCATCGCAGTTGGAGCCAGCCCGCCGCTATCGACCAGCGTGCCGGCTTTGACCGCCTCTTCGCTAAGCTTCGCCATCGCGTCCATGAGTTCCTTGGGCGGAGGGCCCGAGTCTTCAGCGTGCTTGACCAGCATCATGAATCGCATCGTCAGATCTCCTTTTAGTTTTCGTTGTGGAGCCGAGTTTCCGGACGGTCTCGACCGGGAGTGCAACCCTGGCTCTACTGTAACGTCGAACGTGGGCCCGCGAAATCGACAGGTTCACTAACTTCTTTTCGGCTGGTGCAAGGCGGAGGCCTGTGCCGACTACGGCTTCTTGGCGGCTACCTGGGCGCGCAGGCCCTCTTCCTGCTTCCTGAGCTCGGGAGTAAGCTCGGAACCGAAGTCCTCTGCCTCGAACACCTGGCGAATCTCAATCTCGGCTTCCCCTTCATGGGGGTTGGGGCAGCGTTTGACCCATTCGATCGCCTCTTCCATAGACCTCACCTGCCACAGCCAGAAGCCGGCGATCAGCTCCTTGGTCTCGGTGAAGGGCCCGTCGATCACGGTTCGATTCCCTCCCGAGAACCGGACGCGCTTGCCCTTCGAACTCGCGTGGAGCCCTTCGGCGGCGAGCAGCACGCCGGCTTTCACCAGCTCTTCGTTGTACTTCCCCATTTCGGCAAGGAGCTTCTGGCTCGGCATAACCCCCGCCTCCGAGTCCTTGTTGGCCTTGACTATCACCATGAATCGCATTGTCATGTCTCCTTTTGAGTTCGAGTTGAGAGCTGGGTTTCCGGACGGCCTCGACCGGTTAAACCTGACCCCTACTCTAAGGTCGAACGACGGGCAGTGAAATCGACAGGTACGGTATCTTTTTTGGAAGTATTTGTTAAGGGTTCGCGAACCATAACGCCGCATAGGCAGGTCTCCCTACTATTCCTAGCCAGCTATGACGCAAAGCAGCGGCCAGATGGATGCCACAATTTGTAGTGAGTGCTGCAAAAACCTTGAATCCTCACAAAGATACGCCGACACAGCTTGCCAGCCCCCCAGGATGACCGGGCGCAATGCGTCTAACGCCACCCATGCTGTCTTGTCGAGAAGGTTGCACCCTTGTGCCGCCGCCCCATCGAGCTTATAAGACAAAGTGGCAAGCGCGAACCCCACGGCGGCAATCTCCACGATTCGATTGCAGTTCCTAAAGTATTTGTTCGGCTCCGTCATCTCCGCCTCCTGCGTCTCGTTTTCTAGGCTCCACCTAGACGTCGAACGAAGGGCGATGAGATCGACAGGTTCAGTATTTTATTTGGGAGGTATTTTTCACGCGTTAGCAGTGTTTAGCCCGGTGGTCAACATCGCGGCCCGAAGAATCGAGGAATCTCCTGGTTTGATCCCGACCGGCGTCCAAAAATGCGAAGAATGCGCAACCTGGAAGCAACAGACCAAGGATAATGCTGCTGCGGTTAGGGCCTCACGGCTCTCTGGAGGTGCAATGCTCTGCTGCTCGCGAAAGCTCGTAACTCCTTTAGGATGCGCACTTACGGAAAAATGCTACCGCAAGTGTTTTAGAATGTGCTCTTACAGATTCATTGGACTTAAAGCCTCGCAAAATCAACAGTTACAAAAAAAGCGGGGGTCCCCCTTTCTTTGCGTTCTGCCGCGATTCGACGCGAAGATGGTCTTCGTCGATATGGTGTGGAGGCGCCGGAATTCCAGTGGGACGATTTCAAAGCAATGGATGCTGATGCATCACACAGGAGACCCATGACCCGGAAAACTCTCGACCGCTCTTTCAACAGAAATACAGGACAGGGGCTCCTGACCAGCGCGCTTGACGTGCAAGGCCGTTTTCGCTACAGTTTCCGGCGAAATGGCGCCTCGGGCACATCGCCAGCATCATCACCACCACAGCGGAGCACCGTGCCCGCGGAGGCCTGGGTAGCAAACTTTCGGTTGCACTCCTTGGCCCGCTGGCGCGGTAAGCGACAGCGGGCTTTTTGTTTTGGGGGAAGTGTTGCACGCTGCCTTCATGGATTCGGTTCTGCGGGGACGTTGTCAAACCGAGCCCGCCGCTGCGGGGCGATCGAAGATTCCGGCCCTAAGGCACGTGCCGGTGTCAGTGAGAGAACTGGGCTGAGCGGAGAGAAGGTGGAGTTCTGTCGGGTTGGAGGAGACCGACGCGCATGGAACTCGATTTCAGCAAACAGGGCGGGCTGATACCAGTTGTAGTGCAAGACGCTACGAGCGATGAAGTCCTGATGGTTGGCTTCATGAACGCCGAGGCCCTCGCGGCGACACTCGAGACCGGAGAAGCCGCCTTTTACAGCCGTTCGCGCCAGAAGCTTTGGCGTAAAGGGGAGCAGAGCGGCCACCGGCTGCGGGTGCGCGAGTTGCGCGTGGACTGCGACGCGGACACGCTCCTGGTGCGGGTGGAACCCCTGGGCCCCGGCGTGTGTCATGAAGGCTACCGCTCATGTTTCTTTCGCCGGCTGGAGCGCGACGGCAGCGTGGCGGTGATTGCCGAGCGCGCATTCGACCCTGGCGCCGTCTACGGGGACGCGCAGAAGCCATGAAGCCGCTTCGCCTCGGCATACCGAAGGGCAGCTTGCAGGACGCAACCCTACAACTGTTTGCGCGGGCTGGCTGGCGCATCACCGTCAACGCCCGCAGCTATTTCCCGACGATCGACGACCCCGAGATCCACTGCACGATGGTCCGCGCGCAGGAGATGGCGCGCTACGTCGAATCGGGCGCGCTCGATGCCGGCATCACGGGAAAAGACTGGATCCTCGAGACCCAAGCCAGCGTTGTCGAAGTCGCCGAATTGGTCTACGCCAAGCAGAGACTCGCGCGCGTGCGCTGGGTCCTGGCGGTGCCGGAGGATGCCCCGGTGCAATCGGTGAAGGATCTGGAAGGCAAAGTCATCGCCACCGAGGTCGTCCGACTCACGCAGAATTATCTGGCGCGCCACGGCGTTAGCGCTCGGGTAGAGTTCTCCTGGGGCGCCACAGAAGTGAAAGTGCCGCAGCTCGCGGACGCGATTGTCGAGGTCACGGAGACCGGGGCGTCGCTTCGCGCTCATCACCTGCGCATTGTGGATACGGTGCTCGAATCGGCAACCATGTTTATCGCCAGCCGCGCAGCATGGCAAGAGCCCTGGGCGCGCGAGAAAATCTCCAACCTGGTTCTGCTGCTCGAAGGCGCCATCGCGGCCTACAACAAGGTCGGGCTGATGCTCAACGTGCGCAAGGAAAACCTGGCGGGCGTTCTGGCTGTCCTGCCGGCGCTGAAGAACCCCACCATCTCGGCGTTGAGCGATCCCGACTGGGTAGCTGTGAACACGATTGTGGATGAAGAGGTTGTGCGCCAGATCATCCCGCGATTGAAAGCCGCGCAGGCGCAGGGAATCGTCGAATATCCGCTGAACAAGATTGTGGTGTGATGAAACTAATCGAGCTGACCAAAGCGAATGCAGAAAAGCTGCTGGCGGACCGCCGCCGGCGTGAGCTGGCTGCGGAAGGCGTCGCCGCGCGCATCCTTGCTGACGTGCGGCGTCGCGGCGATGCGGCGGTGCTACGCTGGACGCGGCGCCTGGACGGCCTTCGTCTCGAGCCGGCCACGCTGTGGGTCGCCAAGGGCGAATGCGAGGCGGCGCGGCGTGAGGCCAGCCGGAAGTTTCTGCATGCGGTTGAGCACGCCGTGCGAAACATCCGGCGCGTGGCTGAACGCCAGATGCCGCGCCCGTGGAACCTGGAGGTCGAGCCCGGCGTCCATGTTGGCCAGAGGGTTGAGCCACTCGAGGTCATCGGCTGCTATGTGCCTGGCGGGCGATTCTCCCTGGTCTCAACCTTGCTGATGACTACGCTGCCCGCCCAAGTGGCTGGCGTGCGCCAGATCGTTGTTACCTGTCCACGGCCCAACCCGGCATTCCTGGCTGCGGCCGATCTGCTTGGCGTGCACCAGATTGCCCGCGTTGGCGGAGCGCAAGCCATAGGTGCGATGGCCTACGGCACTGAGTCGTTTCCGCAAGTGGACAAGATTTTCGGTCCCGGCAACCGCTATGTCACGGCGGCGAAGCGACTGGTCAGCGCCGAGTGCGCGATCGACTTGGCGGCCGGGCCAACCGAGGTGTTGATCGTGGCTGCGCGAGGGAAACCCCGCCTGATTGCCGCTGACTTAATCGCCCAGGCCGAGCATGATGCCGACGCTGTGGCGCTCTTCGTCACCACCTCGCCGCGCCTGGCTCGAGCTGTGCGCGAAGAAGTGGCGCGCCAGCTCCGCGCCTTTCCGGCGTCGAACCCAGCCTGGCGATCGCTCAAGAGAAACGGCGCCATCCTGCTGGCCCCGGACCTCGAGGTTGCAGCGCGCTTTGCGAATCGGTTTGCTCCCGAACATCTCGCACTGCCAGGTGGCGAGCCGGCGCTGCTCGCGAAGATCCGCTCGGCCGGCAGCGTTTTTCTCGGCCCGTGGAGCGCGCAACCTATCGGCGATTACGCCAGTGGAGCAAACCACGTCCTGCCCACCGCGGGGTGGGCGCGCTCCCGTGGCGGGCTTTCCGCGAGCGATTTCGTGAAGTGCTCGAGCGTTCAGCGGATATCCCGCAAGGGCTTGCGCCGGCTGGCCCCGGTGGTGGCAACGCTGGCTGAAGCGGAGAATCTGGCGGCGCATGCCTGGGCCGTAGAGGTGCGCCGGTGATTCGGAGCGTGAAATCGGAAGTGCCCGTGCGCCTCACGGTGAAGCGCCTGGGTGAATACCATGCGCCGATCGAAGGCCGCGCCGGCAAGCTGCGCCTGGACTTCAACGAGAACACCATCGGCTGCTCGCCTGCGGTGCGCCGCGCGCTGGCCCGAATGACTCGCGAGAACCTGGCTATGTATCCCGAATACGAAGCGACGACGCGTCGCCTGGCGCGCTTCTTCCGGGTGCGGCCGGCGGAGCTGGTGCTCGCCAACGGTGCCGACGACGCCTTGCGCCTGATCGCGGACACCTATGTGGAGAAGGGAAGCGCCGTCCTGTTGGCCGAGCCGACGTTTACCATGTACCGCTTCTACGCCGAGCTTGCCGGCGCACGCGTGGTTGCCTTGCGCTACGACGACTCGATGCGCTTCCCTCTGGATCAGGCCTTGCAGGCGCTGCGGCGTCGCCCGCGTGTGCTGTTCCTTGCCAATCCGAACAATCCCACCGGCACACTGCTGGCCCTGGAATCGTTGCGCAGAATTCTTGCGGGCGCTCCGCAAACACTAGTGGTGGTGGACGAAGCCTACTACGAGTTCTCGCGTGCCACCGTCCTGCCCTGGATCCGCCGCTTCGGCAACCTGGTCGTGGTGCGGACGTTTTCCAAAGCCGCTGGGCTCGCCGGGCTACGCCTGGGCTGCTTGTTCGCCAGCCAGGAGGTGATGGACGTAATGCGCAGGGCCTGCTCGCCTTTTCCGGTCAACACGGCCGCTCTGGTCGCAGCAGAAGCGGCAGTGCGCGACGCGCGCTTCGTCCGGAATTATGCGCGGGAAGTGAGCCGCAGCAAGCAGGCTCTGGCCGGGGCGCTCGAGCGAATGAAGATCCCGGTGTTTCCAAGCGCCGGGAATTTCCTGCTCGCCGATTTCGGCGTTCGCGCACCGCGGCTGCTCATGGGCCTTGAGCGACAGGGAATCCTGCTGCGCGACCGGTCGAGCGACTTCGGGCGCGCCGGCTATGTGCGGATCACCGTGGGCACACGCGCGCAAACACAAAGATTGATTGGAGCGCTCAAGAGACTATGGTGAGGCTCAGGCCCCAAATCATCATTTTCGATGTGGACGGTGTCCTGGTGGATGCGCGCGGCTCCTACCACCGCACAATCGTGCAGACGGTGCGACACTTCACTGGCCGCCGCGTCAGGCTCGCTGAGATCCATCGCTGGAAGAGCCGCCCTGGCTACAACGACGATTGGAAGCTCACCACCGACTGGATCCGCACCCTGGGCCGGAAAGTGAGCTACTCCGAGGTTAAACAGCAGTTCGAGCAGTTCTACTGGGGGTCGAACAGCGACGGCAATGTGGCGCTCGAGCGGTGGCTGGCGCCGCGCGCCTGGCTGCGGCGATGGTCGCAGCGCGCCGAGCTCGCAGTGTTTACGGGACGCACGCGCCGCGAGACGCAACGCACGCTGGAGGCATTCCGGGTGGAACCCTATTTCCGGCGAATCGTCACCACCAGCGAGGTCAAGCGTCCCAAGCCTGACCCCGAAGGTCTGCTGCGGATTCTCGACGGCCGCGAGCCGAACGTCGCCGTGTACCTCGGCGATAACATAGACGACGCGCTGGCCGCGCAAGGTGCGGGCATCCCATTTGTCGGCGTGCTGCCGCGCAATAGCTCCGCGCGGAAGTACCGGGCTGCCGGCCTGCGCCGGCTCGGCGCCAGCACGATCATCGGCAGCGTGCTCGAACTGGAGAAGGTCTGGCAAGCGTAGAGGCGCCGCTTGCGGCTCCCTGGCGCGGGCCGAAAAAAACCGATCGGGTGGGACAAGCCCCCCACCACGGAGCGCCGCAACCGCGGCACAACGGATTGGACAGTGGGAATGAGAAAAGCGCAATTGCGACGAACCACCACCGAGACCGATATCCGCCTGCGGCTTAATCTGGACGGGCGAGGCCGGGCGCGGGTGCGCACCGGGATTCGTTTTCTGGATCACATGCTGGAGCTTGTGGCGCGCCACGGCGCGCTCGACCTGGAAGTGGTGGCGCGCGGTGATCTGGACGTTGACCAGCACCACACGGTGGAAGACGTTGGCTTGGCGTTGGGCGAAGCGACGCGAATCGCACTCGGCTCGAAACGCGGGATCCTGCGCGCCGGTTATTTTCTGATGCCGATGGATGAGACCCTGGCCTCGGCAGCGATAGATTTGAGCGGGCGGGCGCACTGCGTGTGCCGGTGGAAGCTCGCGGCGCCCCGCGTCGGGGATTTTCAGACCGAGCTGTTGGAAGACTTCTTCCGCGCCTTTGCGCAGGCCGCGGGGGCCAACGTGCACTTGAGGCTGCATTACGGCCGGTCGTCCCACCATCAAGTGGAAGCGCTATTCAAAGCGTTTGCGCGAGCCCTGCGTTTTGCGGTCACGCGCGACGCGCAACTGAAACGCATTTTGCCGAGCACGAAGGGCCTTCTGTGAATGCAGCGAAGCTAACACTGGTGGACTACGGCGCGGGCAACCTGCCTTCGGTCGAACGCGCGCTGGGACGCCTGGGGGTGGAGACGCAGCGAGCAGCTACCCCCGAAGCGCTCGCCGGCAGCCGGGCCATTGTCCTGCCCGGCGTGGGCCACTTCGGCCAGCTCATGCGCACGCTCGAAGAGCGAGGCTTGCGTGGCCCTCTGCGTGATGCCATCGCGCGCGGGACACCGTTCTTGGGCATTTGCCTGGGCCTGCAGGCGCTTTTCGTCTCGAGTGAGGAAGATCCGAAGCAATCCGGGCTAGGAATCGTCGGCGGAAGCGTCCAGCCGCTTCCCAAGACCGCCAAGCTGCCGCACATGGGCTGGAACCAGTTGCGGCGGCTACGCCCGAGCGTTTTACTGCGCGGTGTTCGGGACGACGCTTACTTCTACTTCGCGCACTCTTTCGCGGCGCTCGATGCGCCCGACGCCGCCGTGGCGGTGTGTGACCATGGCGCGTCTTTCGTCGCCGCGCTCGAGCAAGAAAATGTGCTGGCCGTGCAGTTTCATCCTGAGAAGTCGGGCGATCCCGGCGCGCTGGTCTTGCGCAATTTCGTAGAGTTTGCGCGCGCGAAAACCGCAGGGGAGGAGGCCTGACGATGAGCCTTGCTCGGCGGATCATCCCATGCCTGGACACTGACGGAGCCAGCGTGGTTAAAGGAGTCCGGTTCGTGAACCTGCGCGATGCCGGGGACCCGGCCGAGCTCGCTGCACGCTACAATCGCGAGGGTGCCGACGAGCTCGTAGTCCTGGACATCGCCGCTTCGCGCGACCGCCGGGGAACCTTTCTCGAAACTATCCGGCGAGTGGCGGAACAACTGGCCATCCCGCTCACCGCCGGCGGCGGCGTCCGCTCGGTTGAGGAGGGTAGAAGTATCCTTCGCGCCGGGGCCGACAAGCTGACTGTGAATACCGCCGCAGTCCTGCGCCCTGAGCTGATCGAGGAACTGTCGCGCGAGTTTGGCGCGCAAGCCGTTGTGCTCGCCATCGACGCCAAACGCTGCGCGAAATGCCCGGACCGGTCTGTCGCAGCTCTCCACCAGGCCTCCAATAGCGCTTTGGCCAGCGGGGCATGGGAGGTTTTTGTCCGCGGGGGCCGCGAGGCTACCGGCCGGGACGCAGTCGCCTGGGCCCAGGAGGCAGTCGCGCGCGGTGCCGGAGAAATCCTGCTGACTTCCATGGACCGCGACGGCACGCGCAGCGGCTTCGACTGCGCTTTGACCGCGGCTGTCTCGCGCGCGGTAGGCGTGCCGGTGATTGCTTCGGGCGGGGCGGACAATCCCGCAGATTTTCTTGCGGTGTTTTCCGAAGGGCGAGCAGACGCGGCGCTGGCTGCCTCGATCTTTCACGACAATCTGCAACGCTTGGGAGAATTGAAGCAGTTCCTGGCTTCACATGGCATCCCCGTGCGCTTGGTCGCGTGAGCCCGCCGCGGCGGGCTCGGGAAACAGTATGCTCGAGGACCTGTGGGATCCGTAGGCCACTGATGCTTGATGGTAGGCCAGTGTGATTGTTCCCTGCATTGATCTTCAGGGTGGCAAGGCGGTGCAACTGGTGCGCGGGCGGCGTCGCCGGCTAGCCGTGGACGACGTTCTTGGCCTGCTCGACCGCTTTCGAGCCTATCCGCTGCTGCATGTGATCGACCTCGACGCCGCAATGCGGCGCGGGAACAACGGCCGTCTGGTTCGCGCGCTCTGCCGCAGCGCAAAGGCGAGGGTTCGTGTCGGCGGCGGGATCCGCAGCCCCGCGCGCGCCCAGCAGATTCTGCGCTGGGGCGCCGAGAAGGTCATTGTCGGTAGCGCAGCCTTCCGCCGCGGAGAAATTGATCATGCGTTCTTGCGACGCCTGGTCGAGCGCATTGGCCGGCGTCGGGTCATCTTGGCCCTCGATACAGAAGGAGGACGGATCGTGGTGGGCGGCTGGCGAGAGAAGCTGCTTTTGCGCCCGGCAGAGGTGATGCCGGAGCTCGAAAAATACTGTTCCGAATTTCTGTGCACTTACGTGGATGCGGAAGGCACCATGCGCGGCACCAGCCTTGCTTGGTTTCGCAAGCTGCGCCGTGCGACCCGGCTGCGCATAACCGCCGCGGGAGGGATCCGCAGTCGCCGTGAAGTCCGTGCCCTCCAACGCCTGGGGATGAACGCCGCTGTCGGCATGGCCCTCTACCTCGGCAAGCTCTCGCCAGGTCCGCCTACTGCCGCGGACGCTTGAGCCAATGCCAGGACCTGCTGAACGAAATCTCCCGGCCACAGGGATCTCCTCTTACAAATCGGCGAGTCATTATCTAATACATTCTGAAATAACGACTTATAGCAAAACGCGGAGTCTTCCTCATTCCCCATCTCTAATTTCCCCTGGCTCTGCTAAAATAATTTTGAAGCTTAACTCTGCTTCATGCGGCGCAAATTTAGCCTGATGGGGATAGTTCCAATTTGAAACGCTACGGCGAGCATCGTATCCCTGGCCGACTGTTCGTCGTCGAGGGCATCGACGGCTCCGGCAAGTCTACTCAGTTATTGCTGCTACACCAGTGGCTGAGAGCCGAGGGCTACGGCGTGGTATTCAGCGAATGGAACTCTTCGCTCGTGGTCAAAGACACGACAAAACGGGGCAAGAAGAAAAAGTTGCTGACGCCTTCGACCTTCTGCCTCATCCATGCCACAGACTTTGCCGACCGCATGGAGCGCAACATCATCCCGCTGCTGAAGGCCGGGGCTGTTGTGCTCTGCGACCGGTACATCTACACCGCCTTCGCCCGCGACGTGGCGCGCGGCATGGATCCGAAGTGGACTCGGGAGCTCTATAGCTTTGCCGTGAAACCTACCCTCGCGTTTTATTTTCGGGTGCCACTGGAGATAGCCATGAAGCGGCTGAACGACTCTCGTAACGGCTTCAAGTATTACGAGGCCGGCATGGACCTAGAGCTGAGCGTGGATCCGGACGAGAGCTTTCGCCTCTTTCAGGCGCGCATCCTGGAAGAATATGAAAAGATAGTGCCCGAATTCGGTTTAACGGTGATCGACGCGACGTTGCCAATTGAGGCGCAGCAGGCTCAGATGCGACAACTTGTCGGGGCTAAGCTGGCCCAAGCCAAACAGCTCCGGGTGGCGCCATGAAAGAGACCTACGGTGTGGCTCTGCCGGGGATGAACCTCGGCGATTTGGTCGGAAAACTAATCGTGATCGAAGGCACCGACGGGGTGGGCCGCTCGACCCAGATCAGCCTGCTGAAGGAATGGCTCGAGCAACAGGGCCGCGCGGTGCTGGACACTGGTCTTTCTCGTTCTGGTCTGGCAGGAAAGGGCATCAAGCGCGCCAAGCAAGGGCACACCCTGGGGCGAATCACCCTGAGCTTATTTTATGCCTCCGATTTCGCCGACAGGCTGGAAAACGAGATCGTTCCGGCGCTGCGCGCGGGGTTTGTCGTTCTTACGGACCGCTACATCTATTCCCTGATGGCCAGGGCCATGGTGCGCGGGCTCGCCCCGGAGTGGGTGCGTAATGTCCACGCATTCGCGCTGAAACCTGACGCCACTTTCTACCTGCGAATCGGGGTGGACGACTTGATTCCCCGAGTGGTGTTCTCGCGCGGCTTCGACTACTGGGAGTCCGGTATGGACCTTTACGCCAGCGAGGATATGTACGATAGCTTTCGCCGCTACCAGAGCGCGCTGCTGGAACAATTTGACAAGTTGGCCGAGGAATACAAGTTCGAGGTGATTGATGCCTCGCCGGATCCCCGAACCGTTTTCGAGCAGCTCCGCGCGGGGATTCTCGGGGTGCTGCTCGGCGAACCGCAGCCGGTGAAGGGCGACGGCGCACCGGCCGGGGTGGCGGCCCCTGCTCCGGTGGACCTGCTGCCGGTCGATTCCTCGCCTAGTCCAGTGTTGGTGCGGCCCGAGCAGCCGGAAAAAGAACTCAAACTCTAGCTTCTAACCGCTGTTGCCCCGCCGGTCCTCAGCTTGCTGTTTAATTTAATTGTATAGTGCGCGGTGAACATGCCGCCGAAAGCCAAAGCGATCGCCGCAGAGCCTGCGACAGGCCTGGCGTACTGGATGCACCAGGTGCCGAAGGAGCTCGGGAACGTGGGGTACGGCCTGGCCCCTGGTCCTGTGCACGATCTGCGAGTGGCTTTGCGGCGGTGCAGGTCGATGGCTGCTGGGATTAGGCGGATCGACTCGCACCCTGATTGGAAACGCATGCAGAAAGCCTGTAAGCGGCTCCTAAAGGGTCTCGGAGGACTCCGAGACATCCAGGTGATGCGGGATTGGGTCTCGCGGCTCCGAGTTCCCGATGACGCACTGGGCAATCGGCTGCTGGAAATCCTTGCCGACCGTGAGCGACTCGCGGGCGAAGATGCCTCGAAGGCCCTGCGGGATTTTGACCACAAAGAGTGGAAGTCCTGGTCGAAGCTACTACCGCCTCGAGCGTCCCAAGTGCCGCTAGATAGTCCGGTGTTTGAACTTCTGGCGCTGGAGCGGTGGAGCAAAGCCTACGCGCGGCACCGGCAGGCAGTGCGCAACAGGTCCAAAGTTGCGTTTCACCGCCTGCGCATCGCTTTGAAGCGATTTCGTTATACCGTGGAGAACTTCCTGCCGCGGCGTCACGTCGAATGGGGCGGGGAGCTCAAGAGCTTGCAAGACCTGCTTGGTGAAATGCACGATCTCGATGTCCTCTGGGGGACGTTAGTCCGGCTGGGGAGAGCCGTTGGGGAGCAAGAGCGCGCACGCTGGCGCAAAGAAATCGATTTGCACCGCCAGCAACGGCTCGAGCGCTACCGGCAAAAGATGCTCGGCCGGAAATCTTTGTGGTGGGAATGGAGGGCAGCATTGCCCCGGGGGGAGCGCCTGGAGTCAGCCGGCATAGACTGGCTGGGTGCTTGGGCTTCCTATCTCGATCCCGATTACCCCCATGCGCAGCGGGTCGCCCGGCTGGCGCTTCAGCTCTATGACGGTTTGGCTACGAACGGTTTGGCATGCCCTGGCATGGACGTGCGGGCACGTGCCATCCTCCACGCGGCGGCGCTGATGCACGACGTCGGCCGCGCGATCAACGAGAAGAAGCACGCGAAGGCCTCCTATCGTTTGATCCGCAAACTCACGCCGCCGCCCGGGTGGACAACGGAGGAGATACGCCTAGCGGCCGTAGTTGCGCGTTATCACCAAAACGATCTGCCGCTCCCGAAACACAAGGCTTACGCTTCGCTCTCTTCTGCCCAGCAACAAAGGGTACAGCTTCTGGCTGGTATCTTGCGCCTGGCAAACACGCTCGACTTCGGTCATACCAGTTGCGTAAGAGAACTCCGGGTCGAGCAGGAGCCGGGTGCGGTGGTGATTCGGGCGGAAGGTTACACCGAGGAAGAACCGCTGGCCTCTCGTTTGGCGGCCAGCCGGCACTTGCTGGAAATGGTCTGCGACCGCCCAGTGATGATCCGGCCTGCGACCAGCCCACGCTAGGCTAGGGAAGCCGGCGTGTTATTCACCGAGCAAGCGCAATGTCTTCGCGGTATGCAACCATTCCAGGGTTGCCTTAAGCGGGGAAAAGGACTGCACTTCGAGGCATGCCACACCCGCCTTCTTGAGCGCTGTGAAGGCCATGGGAGCGCGCACGGCATGAGCGATCAGCTCATCCATGTTTGGGGCGTGCCCAAAGCACATGACCTCATCGGCCTTCAAGCGAGCGACCTCCTCGAAGAAAAGCGCCGGCTTGGCTTCGGGCTTCAAGGCATCGGTCCTGCGGATTTTTTCAATAGGAAAGTCGACGACCGCGCGAGTAATCTCCGCGGTCTGCACCGCGCGAAGATAAGGGCTGGTCAGCATCTCGTCAGGTCGGATTCGCAGGGCGCGCAAGCCTTTGGCCGCCGCCCGAGTTCGCGCGATTCCCTTGGGAGTCAGATGGCGCTCCACTTCGGGCGGGCAATCGGGATCCTCGCGATTGATGGCGATTCCGTGCCGCATCAGGTAGAGAAGCATATTCCCTCGACAGCCTGGCGTGGCGCTCTCAGCGCGGGATAGAATCGCACCGGACCGTAAATGGCACTGCGCCAAGCCGGCAAACTGGTGTGAATCTCGGCGGGCCGCCCTGCGCAGCCAGAGATGGCCAGCGAGCGCCGGGCGCACTGCTCCGCGGGAGACAAGTCGGTTGCGCTCTGCGCCCTGCCGAAGTGGATTTTATAGCCGAACCGTCTCGCAAACAATTTCAGTTTGCGCCGACTCAGTCAGCGGAGAATACATACGGCTCAGACGGAGGCAGCTATGAAGATCGACGAGGCCACCCGGCTCTACGAGGAGTGGGTAGCGAAGCGCGCCACGCTCGTGCCTGTTGATCTCCGGCTCAAACATCAGCAGATGGCCGCGGGAGTCTTTCCATTCCTTCGCGCGACCTTCTATCGTTGGGTGCAGCTCTGGCAGGAGATCTGCCCTAAGCTGGCTGCTGCTCCGGCAGTCCTGGCGGTCGGCGACCTTCACGTCGAAAACTTCGGAAGCTGGCGCGATGCGGAGGGGCGGCTCATCTGGGGCGTCAACGATTTCGACGAAGCTTACCCCATGGCGTACACCAATGATCTAGTGCGCCTGGCGGCGAGCGCGCGGGTAGCCGCGAAGGAGGAGCACTTGGCCATCCGAGCTCGCCAAGCCAGCGAAGCGATTCTGGAAGGCTACCGCGAGGGCCTGCGCTCCGGCGGCCGCGCGTTTGTCTTGGCGGAGCACCACAAGTGGCTGCGCGATATGGCGTTGAATGAGCTGCGCGATCCGGTGGTGTTCTGGAAGAAAATGGAAGCGCTGCCAGAGTGGAAGGGCCCGGTTCCCGAGGAGGCCCGCCGCGGGTTGGAAGAACTGCTGCCGCAGCCCGGCTTGAAATACCGGCGCAAGCGGCGGGTTGCCGGGCTTGGCAGCCTGGGCCGCCAACGCATTGTCGCGCTGGCCGATTGGGGAGGCGGTTGCGTCGTCCGCGAGGCCAAGGCGCTGGTGCCCTCGGGGTGTGTTTGGGCCAGCCCGCAGAAGCTTCCGCAAAAAGTCAGGTGCGAGGAGCTCATCACCTGCGCTGTGCGCGTCCGGGACCCCTTCGTGCATGTGCGCGGCAATTGGATCGTGCGCCGGCTCGCTCCAGACTGTTCCCGGATCGAGCTTTCCACGCTCCCCAAATCTCGGGATGAAGCCCTCTTGCTCCATTCGATGGGGTGGGAAACCGCCAATGTGCATCTCGGGAGCCGCGAAGCCGTTCGCGCCATCGAAAGGGATCTGGCCAGGCGCCCGGGACGTTGGTTACACCAAGCGGCGAAGAAAATGGCCAAGGCCCTCACCCGGGACTGGAAGGAATGGAAAAACGCGTAATCCAACTGGCTCTGTTAGCCCTGCTCAGCAGGGGAGGAGATAACGGGCATGCGCTGTTCGACCAACTGCCATGGAATGCTGCGGGCGAGTCGCTGAGATTGGGTGGCGTCCTAATTTGAAGTTCCCGCTACCGGATTGCGGCATTTAGCGTGCTCCGAATCCAATCTGAAAGACTCTGCTTGCTTGCCCTTGCTGCTGCCACTAGAGACTTGAAGTCGGCAGAACTGAAGCAAACAGGCACAATCTTCCCTTTAGCCGCTCCGTTAGGAAGGCGTGGACGCCCGACTTTCCTAGCTTTCTTCTGCCTCGGCATTTCTGAGCTCCTGAACGATTGCAGCTCTGACTGCTGCCGGCGCCGAAATGACAGGAGCGATATGCAAGACTGTGACATGTCGTCTGGGTTTCTTCGGGTCATCGGTATCGTGCGCCCATGCGTAAATTCTAGGTGCTTTCGGATGACCGCTAATCTCCAAAATCTCGATCTCGGGCGCGCTGAATCTCCGTTCGGGGATGTAGGAATCATCTGTGATATACGTCTTGATGATTTGCGTTACAGTATGGGCATGAAGGGGTACCTGTTTGCTATCGTGCTTGCAGTCCATCTGCCAATACACGGGCAGGAAGAACGCCGCAAGCCCACCACCAATGAGACCCACGCCCAAGCCACGAAAAAACCAGATACCGCAAAACCCCCATCCCCGCCTAATGCCGGGGTCGTAGTAAATCAGGAAGCAACCAATTGCCAGTGCAATCGGGCCGCAGATAACCCGAAAAGCTATTTCTCGCGCCTGTTTTCTCCTGAGAATCTCCCGAATATCGGACTGTTTTTCGCGGGAATCGTGGCAATCATTGTTGCGATTTGCACGTTGAAAATAATCGTTCGTCAAACTGCCGCAATCGAGAAGCAGGCTAATGCAATGATTAACAGCGAACGTGCTTGGGTCATAGTCGAACTGATTCCGATTTGTAGGCGCTTCGACAAGGTGGGATGGTGTCGCCCAGTGGTGAATAATTGGGCACAGTTGAGTGACGAGGAAATAGTCGCTGGGGAACATCGTAAGCACCGATTGAAAGTCACCAATATGGGGCGCACCCCAGCAACAATTCTCAGATGTCAAATCGAATATTCGTTCGTCGGGGGTTCCGAAGTTAAACGTATTGAGGTAGCAGGGCTTGACTTGGCTCTTGGCGGAGATAAGTCCACTGACCGACCCATCATTGATATTGACGGTCTGCAAAGCAGTTTGATTACCGAAGTGGGAGATTCCAAAAAAAACGTGGACTTTAGGGGAACCGTAGAATATCAGACGGTCTTTGATGCCTCCGAGGTCTATGTAGCCCTGTTTCGCTACATCTACGAGTCGGAAGAAACGTGGCTTAAGCGGATGCCGCAGGAAAAAACCACCCGTAATCAGCAACACCCAAATTAGGACACTACCTGAGATTGCGTGGCGTGAATGAGCGAGCTCGATGCGTTCACACGACATGATCGTTTAAGCTGCGGGGGGCGGGTCTGGGTGACAGTCCCGCCCCCGCACCACAATGGAGATGGTGGTCAACCAAGGTCTCCGGGCGCTCAGCAGTGGTTTGGTTCCTGAAGAATCCGTGGCGGACCGTACCCTCCCCTTTTGACAGAGGGGGTAGCCGGCGTCCTAGCCTGGATTTCCCTTGAGGGAAGATCCTGACGCGTGGCCTACGGCTCCTTCCTGCATCTTGAATCCGTATCGTCGCACTCGCATGCGGTCTCCGATCCCCCGCCGCTACCATCTCACATTAATTTCGGGGGAAGGCAAACTTAGGCAGTCCAGCTCTATTCGTCAATTCGGCGCATTCTGTAGATTCTCGCGGAGTAGTCCCTAAGGAGGAGTAAGGTGAAATATTTCTTTTCTTGGCTCTCAGGACGGACTGCGCCCGCGGCAGACGCGCTGGTCCCGCCCGGAGGGACTAAGGCTGGACGATATTGTTGCGCACGGCGTAGCGGACTAAATCGCTGAGGGAATGGAGATTGAGCTTCCGCATGATGTTCATGCGATGGGTTTCCGCTGTCTTGACACTCAGGCCCAGGGCTGCACTTACCTCTTTGTTGGTCTTCCCCTCGGCCAGAAGCTGGACAACTTCGCGTTCGCGCGGCGTCAAAGCACGGTGGCTCGCCATCTCCTCGCAGGACCAGGCTGCGCGCGTCAGGTAGCCTTGTAGCACCATCTCTCCCACCTTGGGGGAAAAGAAAGTTCTGCGCTGCTGCAAGGCCTCCACTGCTGCCACCAGGTCGCGCCCGCCGGTGGACTTTAAGACATAGCCGCGGGCACCCGCTTCCAACACCTCGCGCATCACCTCCTCGGACTCATGCATGGTGAGAATCAGCACTTCAGCCTGGGGGAGGATTTTCAGGATTTGGCGCGTGGCCTCCAAGCCGTTCAGTGTTGGCATGCTGATGTCCAGGATCGCCAGATCTGGCTTCGATCGCAGGGCTTTCTCCACTGCTTCCCGGCCGTCTGCCGCTTCGCCACAGATTTCCCATCCCGAGCGGCTTTCCAGCAGGAAGCGCATACCGTGTCGCACCACTTCATGATCATCCGCCACGAGGATCCGAAATAGGGTCACGACTCCCCTCCGAGAGGCAGAATAGCCTTGACCAAGGTTCCCCGGCAGTTGGAACTGATTTCCACGCGGCCGTGAAGTTGTCTTACGCGTTCGCGCATCCCCGCGATGCCGACACCTAGCCTCGTCAGGCCTGGATGAGACTGGTCCAGCGTTCCCGGCGCTAATCCCCGGCCCTCATCGCTTATTTCGAGGGTGACCTGCTGGGCGTCTTGGACGATGCGAATGTTTGCCTTTTTACTCCCGGAATGAAGCAAAACGTTGGTCAGGCTTTCCTGAACGATGCGGAAGAGTGTGGTTTCCCGTTCTGGAGGCAGCCGGCCAAATTCGGGAGGCACCTCGAGGTTCACATGAAGTCCGCTTCGCTGGGCGAGACCGTCCGCATACCAACGAATGGCGGAAGCCAGGCCGGATTCGTCGAGCAGAGGGGGGTGCAATAAGTAGGAAAGAGTGCGGACCTCGGCGGCAATCTGTTCCGCGAGGGTGAAGCACTCCGCAAGCGCCTGGCGCGCCTTTGGCTTGAACGCAGCGGCCTCTTCACTGGCCACGGCGAGGTCCATGGCCAGCGCGGCGACCTTCTGGCCGGTGCTGTCGTGCAATTCTCGGGCAATTCGCCGGCGTTCCTCGTCCTGCAACTGGAGCAAGCGCCCGGAGAGTTGGCGCACTTCGTTTTCGGCTTGCTTGCGCTCGATCGCGAAAGCGGCCAGGCGCGTGGCTCGTTTGAGCAGTTGCAATTCTTGCGAGTTGGGGCTGCGCGCCGCGCGGTGGTACATCGCGACGATCCCCAGCACTTGACCGGTTGTGGAGAGAATGGGCGTGGACCAACAGGCACGGAGCCCATGCCGCGCTGCCAACTCTCGATAACCGACCCACAGCGGGTCCGTCAAGATATGGGACACGATCACTGGTTCCTTTTGACATGCCGCCATGCCCCGCGGACCGACCTGCAGACCGATCGCGATTCCCTCGAGGGCACGAACGTGATCCTCGGGCAGCCCCGGGGCAGCGGCGTGTCGCAGATGAATTCCATCTGCCTCCAGAAGAAGAACCGAGCAAAGCAGGCCCGTGGACTGCTCTTCGATGACGCGACACAATGCCTTCAGCACAGCGGGCAAGGAGTGGCACTTAGCGATCATTTCCAACACCCAGGTCTCGCCGCTCAACATATTCTCCGCACGCTTCCGCTCGGTGATATCCTGAATCGACAGCAGGATGAAGTGACCGGTCGCCTCAACATCGAATCGCCGGGCATTGAGCAACATCGTCTTCCGCCCAATGTCGGGGAACTCGCATTCCACCTCAAAATCATCGACCTGAGCATGCTTCGGCAGGATTTCTTCGAGCAGTAGCCGCAGACGAGGCATGTTCCACTGTCCGTTGCCCAACTCGTAAACGGGCCGCTTCTCGGTATCTTCCGGCGAAACTCGAAAGGTCCGGTAGAAAGCCCGATTGGCGGTTTTCACGCGGAGGGAAACATCGAGGATCAAAAGAGGATCTCGCGCGGTCTCGACAATCATCTCGGCATAGAGCCGCGATTGGTCGAGATCGCGCTTGAGCAGGTCAATATCGGTTAGCACCAGCACGGCGCCGTCGATCTTGTTCTCGGCGGTCCGGTACGGTCGGATTCGGACCCGATACCAGCGCCCCCTGCGGTCTTGCACCTCCTGTTCCTGCAAGGCGAGACTCTCGATGGCCGCTTGAGCCAATGGCTCCAAATCCCCCACGAGGAGATCGGGCTTAATGTCGCCGATGTGGCGCCCCAGATCGCCGGGAAGCAATTTGAGCAGCTTCTGGGCCGACGGCGTGAAAAGGCGGATGCGGAGATCATTTCCCAGAATCACGATCGGAATGTTGACGTTATCCAACAGATTCTTCAGATCACTGCTGGAGACACGGCACTCGAGATTCCGATTCTGCAAACCCTGGTTGAGAGCGCTGAGCTCTTCGTTGCTGGACTGCAGCTGCAGCTCTCCTTCGGCGATTTCCGATTTTTCCTTGGCGCTTTGCAGCTTCTCGTTGCTTGGGAGGATCTCTTTGTCGGCGGAGCAGAGTTTTTCGTCACTGCTTTCTTGCCCCTGGATGATGGATTGCAGTTGCTTCCGGCTTGTCGTCGCGTCCCGTTTCAATTCCGCGACCTCTCGATACCGAGCCGATGATTTCTGCGGGACCCTTATGGTTCCCGGGCGAGGGCGCTGAGCTGCGCTCGGTCCGGTTCTGGGGAGGCGTCTGCCTTTGCCATACTCGGCTTGTCCCGCCGGGTATTCACTGCGCACAGAGAAAGGCGGCAGTCGGAGCCAGGCCTCTTTCCTTGCGTAGATTTTGTACCTCCTGTCTACCGGCGCGAAATGATCCAAACAGCCAGCGGCGGTTTCCGATGTCCCGAGCATCAGAAAACCGCGGGGTTTGAGCGCGCTATGAAAAATCAACAGGACCTTGGTCTGCCACTCGGGCTCCAGATAGGCGAGCAGATTCCGGCAGGTGATCAGATCCACTCCGGAGAACGGCGCGTCTTTGGTCACGTTTTGTCGAGCAAACACGCACATGTCACGAACGGGCTTGCTGACTTGATAGCCCCCGTCCGTCTTAACGAAGAAAGTCTTCAAGCGCTCAGGAGAGACCTCCGCAGCGATGGATTCCGGATAGAGACCGAGACGCGCTTTTTCGATGCTCCACCTAGCGACGTCAGTGGCGAAAAGTTGAATTGGGGTGTGCCCCTGAATGTTGCTGGGGGGATTGCCCGTCGCTTGCCGCAGGAATTCGAGGAAACTGATGGCAACTGAATAGGCCTCCTCCCCGGTGGAGCACCCTGGCACCCAGATCCGAACGGGATCCTGCGGCTTTCGGTTCGCCATGATTTGGGGGAACACCTTTGCCGGCAGAGCCAGGAAGGCTTCAGGGTCCCGGAAGAAGCCGGTGACGTGGATCAGGAAGTCGCGGAACAAAGCCTCCACTTCTCGCGGGCTGCTCTCCAGGAAGGCGACGTATTCCTTCAGCAGATCCAGCTTGCGCAAAACCATCCGGCGTCTGACCCGCCACTGCAGCGTGCGCTGCTCATAGTAGGTAAAATCCACTCCAGTGGCATTGCGCAAGAGAACGAAAATCTTGCGGAGTTGGTTCGCTCCATTGGTCGAGAATGCATCTGCCGGGTCATTCCCGCGATGCGCGAGATAGGGATGGCGTCCAATCCGTGACAGCTCTGAAGCGATGGCTCTGGGCGGCAGGATGAGATCTACGCAACCTGCGGCGATAGCACACTGCGGCATTCCCGCGAATTCTGCCGACTTTTCATCCTGGGCGAAGGTGATCCCTCCGGCGGCCTTGATCGCCTCCAACCCCTGCGCCCCGTTGGAAGCAGTTCCCGACAGAATTACACCGATGGCCTTTGGGCCGCGGTCCTGCGCCAAGGAGCGCAAGAAGTAATCGATGGGCGTATGTTGACCGGGTGTCAACGTGCCGGCGATTAGATGCAGCACACCGTGGAGAATCTCCAAAGGGGTGTTTGGGGGGATCACATACACATGGTCCGGTTCGACGACCATGTTGTCTGCGGCCTCTCTCACCGGAATCTTGGTGACCCGGGAAAGAGTCTCCGGCAAGATGCTCCCGTACTTAGGGTCAAGGTGTTGCACCAGGGTGAAGGCCATCCCGGTCTTTTGGGGCAAATTTCTCAGCAACTGCGAGAAGGCTTCGAGGCCGCCAGCTGATGCACCAATGCCCACAATCGGGAAAGATTTATTGATCACCTGAACCTGAGATGCTTGGCGGAGAGGGCTGGGCTCCGAGCCATGCATCGCTGAAGGAGTAGTTGTTTTCATGGTCCCTCCACCCGGGGGGCTGTTGGCGACCTCGCGTGATCTTGAGCGCGGCAAGCGCGATGGATTAGCCGGCGTGAGTTTACTATTGAGGGAATGTACGTCAATTATAAAGTGGATAAGTGGGCTGTGGGAAACTTGGCAAACCAAGCAGCCGTTGCTGACTTCAGTCCAGGGCGGGCGCCGCATGTGCTGCACGGCCAACGAACTACAGCCCCACCCTCAACCTCGTCTCGGTAAACCCGCATGGCACGCTAGACGCCAGCGGGCCAAGAGGTTGCTAATCGCGTCGAGCAGGCCCGGGGAATTCGGCTCGTTTCCAGGCTTGTTTCGAGCCATCACAACAATAGAACAATAGACAATGAAGGGGCGGATGCGTTGCCGAAGAGCCGTAGATTGGCCGACAACAAATCCCTCTCCAGGCCTCGGAGTGCAAGCTAAGCGGACCAGGGTGCGGCCTTCCTGTCCCAGCGATGTCCGCGCAGGCCAGCCAGCAAGGCAGGTTCGAGCGGCCTCCCATCGCTTACCTTGAGGTTTTCACGGACGTTTTCCAGTTTCCGCATCCCCACAATGGTGGTGCTCACCTGGGGACTCGACAGAACAAATCGGAGAGCCATCTCTGGAAGGGTCATTGCCGGTGGTGTGATAGCCTTGAGAGCATCTACCCGCTGGAGAGTGGGCAAGAGATTCGCGGAACAAAAGTAGCGTGCTCGCCAGTCCCCCTCCGGAAAGGTGGTCGTGGGCGTCAACTTGCCTCCTAGACTTCCTTCATCCAGGGGCACGCGGGCGATCACTCCAATATCCAATTTCTTGCAGCATGGAAAGAGCTCATCTGCGGGTGCCTGGTCGAAGATGTTGTAAATCACCTGCACGGTGTCAACGCATCCCGTCTCCAGAGCGCGAATCCCATTATTCGGCTGCCAGCGATTGAGGCTGAGGCCGAAGGCGGCGATCAAACCCTCCGCCTTCAGCTTGCGAACGGTATTCATCCACATCTCGTTGCCGGCCCAACTGTCATCCCAGACGTGAAATTGAAGAAGGTCGATGCGCTCCACGCCGAGGTTCTTCCTGATGCAGTCGGCGTACTTCAGGACATGTTCGGCCGGGAAAACGTCTTCGAGGGCATCACTCGAAGAGGCCGGCCACTTGCGGTTCTTGGGCGGTATCTTCGACGCGGCATATAGTTTCCGCCCGCGGTTCTTGTGGAGAAGTTCTCCCAGCAGACGATCGCTTTTCCCCTCGCCATAGGCCCACGCGGTGTCAAAGAAGTTGCAGCCGAGATCCGCTGAGAGCTGGAGAGCCTTTCGCGATTCCTCATCGTTCGAGCCAGTCCAACCGCTCATCCCCCAGAGACCGTGGCTAATCTCGCTCACCTCGAAGCCGGTTCGGCCGAGCTTGCGGTATTTCATGAGGTCCATCTCCGAGAACCATCAACTTTGCGGGAACTGCTCCTCGGCCCTCTAGCCGAGGTCGCTGCAGCCTTGGTCGCCCCGCTATTTGCGTTGGCGCAGATCGCGAACCAATAGGAATGCGATCGGGCCCAGCGCTAGATAGATGGGCCCCCAGAGCAGTGCGGAGCGATCAGAATTTACGAGTGCCCAAGCGAACAGCAGCAAAGGCACAATCACGACAGCGGCCATGCCGAGGGCGCCGCCGGGAATCCGGAAGCCACGGGCAAGCTGGGGAGCTGTGTGTCGCAGCCTCCACGCGGCCAATAGCGTGAGCGCCGAGGTCGCGCTCCGCAACCAGGTGTAGACAGCGATTAGCTGCGTCAGCCGGAAGACTGCAAGCAGGGCGCACAGGGCCGTGGTTAGCACAATGGCCTGCACCGGCGTCCGAAATCGGTGATGGAGGCGAGCGAGCCTAGTAGGGAAGTACCCGTCTTCGGCCATGGTGAAGGGCAGGCGAGTGGATGAGAGCAAGGTGCTTTCCAGCCCGAGCAGAACGGAGACCATAGCCGCGCCGAACATTGGCAGCGCCAGCCAGTGCCCGCCGACCTTGCGGCTCGCGGTAACGATATATCCCGTGGTCCAGTTCTGCCAGTCGCCACTTGCGCCGATCCCCGCCAGCGTAGGCAGAAGAAAGGTAAACATGGCCAAGGGAACCATGATGGCGAGCGCGCGCGGGAAATTACGAACCGGGTCCTCCACCTCTTCGGTGTTGGTGGAAAGCTGCTCGTAGCCGGAATACAGCCACAGCGCCAGGGACAATCCCACTCCGTAGACTTCGCGCCACGGTTTGCCGGGAGGGACCAGGGGCACAAATGGATTTACGCGCATCTGGCTGAGACCCAAGAGCGTGAAAACGGCCACGGGCAACAGCACCATCAGCAGCATCGCCACCGTGAAGTTGCCCACCACACGGATCCCGCGAACGTTCAATGCGGCGACTAGCACCAGGAAAAACAACGCAACCAGCCAGTGACGCCATCCCCCTGCGCTCGCCGGGAGCAGTTGTGCGGTGTAGTCGGCCAAGACGACCGCATAGGCGGCGTTCATCAGGAATGTCCCTGTCCAATTCCACCAGCCGCACTGGAAGCCCCAGAAGTCGCCAAGAGCGGCGCGGGTCCAGCGATAGAATCCTCCTTCCACGGGCATCGCCGTCGCCATCTCCGCGGTGACCAGCGACATCGGCAGGCTAAACAGCCAGGGAACGATCATGAGGAACAGCAGTGCCATCCCCGGCCCCGACCTGGACACCATCTCCTCAAAGCCGAAGGGCCCGGCCGCACAATAGGCATACAATACCGCGACGAATGCGCTGAGGCTCAATCGCTCGAATCGGCGAGATTCGCCCACTGCGGTGAGTGCCCCGGGCATCGAGCTAGTAGTCGTTGACATTGTTCCAATGATTCCGTTGCCCGCAAGGTAAGGAAAATGTCGGGCGGCGTCAACAAGAGCCGTAGCTTCTCGACGTCCTCGCTCTCTTTGCGTCTTCGGCATACTCCCTGCTTTTGATTCCTGAACGCTCCGAATTCTCATTTAAACTGGTTCCGTTGGTGTGGAGCAAGGCTTCCAGGCAATGGTCTCACGCAGCAAGCTCGCGGCTCGGGAAAGCGCAATGCGGATTCTGTGTTCGTATGGGGGCATGGAAAGCGCCTTCGCCATCCAGCAGCCTCAGGTCGTGATCGGCCGCGCCAGCTGCAGTGAAGCGGTGGACTTGGATCTTGCCCCCGACCTCAAGGTTTCGCGCCGGCATGCGCGGATCTGGACGGAAGGGGGAAAGTATTGGATCGAGGACCTTAACAGCTCCTGGGGCACGCAAGTCAACGGTATCGGAATAAGAGGAAAGGGCAGATGGTCCCTCGGGCCGGGCGACTCAGTTCTTATCGGTGATACAACGCTGCGCCTGGAAATCCTGGAGCCAGAAGCCTCGCCGCAGGACCCTGGCGCTTTGAAGCCCGGAGCGACCCTGGCGGGCGGGTTTCCGACAGACGAGCCTGGCATCGAAATCGCCAAAGCACTGGACGCCAATGAGCGGGCCTTCGGCCCTGCTGCCGGCGCCACTGCGGAAACTGCCCGCCGCCTCGAGTTGCTTTACGACCTGCCCTTGCAGTTTGCGGCGGAGACTCGGCTGGACACGCTGCTCCAGACAATTGTGGAGCGGCTCGTGGAGATAATTCCGGATGCCGATCGCGGCGCGCTACTCCTGCGCGACCCTAACTCCGACGCGCTGCTCTTGAAGGCCTACCGCGCAGCCGGCGGACCCTCGGTGAGCGAGACTCTGGCGCGCCGTGCGATGAACGAAGGCAAAGGTTTCATTTGGCAGCGGAGCATCGAGGGGGACATCAGCGGCAGCATCGTGCAAAAACAGATCGAGACGGGCATGTATGTACCGCTGCTCTGGCAGGGCCAGGCGCTGGGAGCCATCTGTGTGGACAATCGAAGCTTCGCTGCGGGCTTCACTGAGGAGGCTTTGCGGCTCATGCTCGGAGTCGCGCAGTACGCAGCCATGGCAGTCGCGGGACACCAGTTGCAGGAGAAACTCCAGCGCGAGGCGGCCGCCCGGGCCAACCTCATGCGGCAATTCTCACCGAAGGTTGCAGAGAGATTGCTCGGGCATCAAGGACCATTGCGTTTGGGCGGCGAGCGAAGCGAAGTCACCATTCTGTGTTCGGACATCCGCGGCTTCACCAAGCTGGCCAAGGAGATGGAGCCTGGCGGCGTGGTGGAAATGCTCAACGACTATTTCGCGGAGCTGGTTCCGATCATCTTCGCCCATCAGGGAACTGTGGACAAATATATGGGCGACGCGGTCCTGGCCATCTTCGGGAGTCCAGAACCCGATCCCCAGCACCCCGAGCAGGCGGTGCGCACAGGTCTCGCAATGCAGGCGGCGGTGGCCAAATTGAATGCGGAGCGCGGAGCGCGGGGCCTGCCGGCGCGCGACATCGGCATTGGGATTCACCGCGGGGAGGTGGTGCACGGCTTCATCGGCACCGAGGACCGCATGGAATTCACGGTGATCGGGGATACGGTCAACCGGGCTTCGCGTTACTGCGCGGGCGCGCAAGCCGGGGAAGTGCTCATCAGTCCCGAATTGTACAAACGGGTGAAAGATATTGTTCAGGCTGAGCCCACTACTATTTCCACTAAACACGAAGGCGACTTCATCGCCTACCGCCTCACGTGCCTCAAGGAGCTTACCTCGACCTGACCCCCCGAACGCCTACCCTGTTAACTCCCTTGTCCTAGTTCGCTCACTTGTCTCATTTCCTCTGAGCGCCAGCCTGCCCGCAGCTGGAGTCGGTGGTTTGCCGCCCGTGCTCGTCCACGGCCAGATTGCGCACCGTTGTTTGAATTCCATGGCTCCGAAACGGCTCGGAGATCGCCTCACCAATTTGTTCCAGGTGGCTTTGAGCGAATGCGAGAACGCTCGGCCCGGCGCCACTCAGAGACACGCCGAGTAGTCCGGGCAGCCGGGGAGTGGCCAGAGCTTCAGCGAGCCCCGGCACCAGGCCTTGGCGGTGCGGCTGATGCAGGCGGTCCTGCATCGCCTCCCACAAGAGATCGTGCCGACCCTGCTCCAGGGCCGCAGTGAACAGGGCCGCGCGCTGTAGATTGTGCACGGCATCAGCCCGGCTGACGGCAGGCGGCAGCACGGCTCGCGCGTGAACCGTCTCCACAGTGACGTGAGGAGTGACAACGACAATGCGGATCTCAAGCGGCCAGGGTTTCTTCAGCGCGAGCACGCCACCACTTGGGATCATGCACGTAATCACCAAGCCTCCGTGCAGCGCCGCTGCCACGTTGTCGGCATGACCTTCGAGTTCGGTGGCATAACCTAGGGCCGTCTCGTCCGGGATCTCCAAGCCGCTGATCAGCGCGCAGAGGGAGATGCCCGCAACGATGGCCGCGGCGCTGCTTCCCAGACCGCTCGCCAGCGGAATCCCGTTGTGCACCGCGAGACGCATGGGCGGCAGCGTCAGACCTTGCCGCTCTGCGGCAAAGCGCATCGCGCGGACAATCAAGTTTTTCTCTGCGGTGCGCGGAAGGAGAGCACTGCCGTCCTCACCTCGACTGCGAATGCGGCACCGCTCACCGGCCTCCGGCACCACCGTAGCCCGAACCGTCAGGTGAAGCTGCAAGGCCAGGCCGAAACAGTCGAAACCCGAGCCGAGGTTCGCGGTTGAGGCGGGGACACGCACTTCCACCGAACGCCTGCGGCCATGGACAGCTCTCGCCATTTCCAAGCGGGAAACGCTTGTCCCGCTGCGCTTCTCAATCGAGCTTCGGACCATCGGCTTTAGCTTCCTCCGCCGCGTGACTCAGATGGTCGAGGATTGCAGCTTTCGTCGCTTGGAGCCGCGCCGGCGGATTGCGGAACGCCCCATTCAGCGAACGCTCCTGCTGGGATCCGTCCGCCGAGTGGTGGGGCGCGCATAGCATGTTGCGATGGTAATGGATGACGTAATCCGGGTCTTTCAGGAGGTGACCGGTGAGCACCGCGACGACCGACTCCTCTGCCTCGATACGGCGGGCGGCCACCAGGCGTTTGATGCCCGCCACGGTGGTGGCCGAAGCCGGCTCGCATCCTACTCCATCGCGGCCAATCACGGCTTTGGCGTCAGCGATTTCCCGCTCGCTCACGCTCAAGACTTGGCCGCCGGTCGCCAGGACCGCGCGCAACGACTTTTTCCAGGAGACGGGCGAACCGATCTTGATGGCGGTGGCCAGAGTCTCGGGGTGTTCGACGGGCACCAGCGCATCGTTGCTAAGGGGAGCATGGGCGGAGCTTTTCAGATCCAGTTTGGCAAACAAATGCGCCAGCGGCGCAGCCCCTTCGGCCTGCACGATGGTCAATTTGGGGAGGCGATTAATGACGCCAAGCTCGAACAATTCCAGAAAACCCTTGCCGAGCGCCGCGCTGTTGCCCATATTTCCTCCGGGTACGACCACATGGTCGGGCACGCGCCAAGTGCATTGCCGCAGGAGTTCTGCGGCCACGGTCTTCTGCCCCTCGATGCGAAACGGATTAATCGAATTGACCAGGTAGATGGAGTCATCTTCGGAGACCTCCCGAATCACGCGCATGGCATCATCGAAATTGCCTTCCATCTCCAAGACCACGGCGCCGTAATCCATGCTTTGCGCCAGCTTGGCGGAGCTGATTTGCCCGCCCGGCACGAGGATCGCGCATTGCAGCTGGGCGCGTGCTGCGTAGGCAGCAAGACTCGCGGCAGTGTTGCCCGTGCTTGCGCACACCACCGTCCGCGCGCCCAGCAGCACTGCCTGAGTCACCGCCGCCGTCATCCCGGTATCCTTGAAAGATCCGGTGGGATTACATCCTTGATGCTTGAGCTGGAGAGCGCGGAGCCCGCAGTACCGGGCGGACCGCGGAGCATCATAGAGGGGCGTGTTGCCCTCCCCCAAGGTCACGATGGGGGCGTCGTCCGCAAACGGGAGGACTTCGCGGTATCTCCAAACTCCGCTGGCGTCGCGCGGGTCACATGAAGCGGCGCGCGCCTCCCACCACGCCCGCCACGCCTGCGGTGCGACTTGACTCCCCGGGCGGAGGACAATCTCAAGTAGACCGCCGCAGCGCGGGCAAGAATACAGGCGCTCGTCGATCGCGTAACTCGCGCCGCAGGCGGGTTCGATGCAGCATTGTGAGGCGCGCTCAGCGGCGATTTTCGTCGTCCCTTCGCCCATCCCCGACCTCGGCGTAGGTGGCCGCTTCATTTTCTTCGCGGAGATCGCGCTCGTCCAGCCTGAATTCCTTGTGCACCGCGGCCACGGCCCGCTGCATTGCGCTCACGTCGACGACAAACGAAATGTTGTACTCAGATGAGCCCTGCGCGATGGCGATGATGTTGACTCCCTCCCGCCCCAGCGTGCTGAAGGTGCGCCCGGCGATTCCCGGTGTGCCGCGCATGTTTTCCCCGACCACCGCGACGATGGCGATGTTGGGGTCCACGGTGATGTGTTCCACCTGCTGATCGGCCAGATCAGACGCGAACGCCTGCCGAAGCGCCGCTACCGTCCGCTCGGCGTCCGCCAGGGGAATGATGAAGCAGATGTCGTTTTGCGAGGACGACTGGGAAATCAGGAGCACATTGGCGCGCATCCTGGCGGTCGTGGAAAACGTTTTGGCGACCACGTCGGGCACGCCCACGATTCCAGGTCCCCCCACGGTGATCAGTGCCACATCGCGGATGGCGGTAAGGGCTTTGACGCCTCCACCCGCCGGGCGGCCGCGGGGCGTGATCTTTGTCCCCGGTTTCTCGGGAGCAAAGCTATTGCGAATCCACACCGGCACCCCCGCCTGGGTCACCGGCCGCAGGGTTTTCGGGTGCAATACCTTGGCGCCGAAATAGGCCAGCTCCGCCGCTTCGTTGTAGGAAATCTCCGGGAGCGTGCGCGCTTCCGGCACCAGCCGCGGATCGGCGGTCATCACGCCGTCCACGTCGGTCCAGATAATCGTCTCGTCAGCGCCGAGCGCCGCACCCAGGATGGTCGCGGAATAATCGGAACCGCCCCGGCCGAGGGTAGTCAGGGTGCCGTCGGTGGTGGCGCCAATAAAGCCCGTCGCCACGGGCACAATGCCATCTGCCAGCAAGGGCCGCAGGCGCGCCTCGGCGCGCTCGTGCGTCTGCTCCAGCAATGGAGCGGCGCTCCCGTGATGGTCGTCGGTGACAATCAACTCGGTCGCGTCGATGGCCACGCTGCGCAGCCCCGCCTCGCATAGTGCGCCCGCCACTAGGGGCGTTGCGAGGCGCTCCCCAGCGCTGGAGATAGCGTCCCGGGCGCGCGGGGTGAGCTCCCGTAGCAGCGCTGTGCCTTGAAGGAGGCGCGCCGTTTCGGCGATGACCTGCTCCATTGCCCCCGAGACTTGGGCGCGCCTCGTCTCGTCGCGAATCAAAGTGCGAAGAGCCGTTTCATGCTGGATACGGAGGAGGTCTGTGAGCTTCGCGACTTCTTCCTGGCGGCCTTCCTGAGAGCGATGGGCTGCCTCGATCAGGCGATTGGTCACTCCACTCATCGCCGAGACCACCACGACGACTGCGCCCTGGCCGCTCGCGGCGGCAACAATCTTGGCCGCGCGCTCGATACACTCGGCATCCCCCACCGACGTGCCCCCAAATTTCATCACCCGCAAAGGTCGTCTCATATCGTATCAGCCTAGCCAACGCGAATCGAATTTCCCTCGAGAGAACTGACCATGACGCTGCAGTCGGGAGATGCCGGCGCGCCCTGATTCAGGGAAGCAAAGGAATAGTCAAGAATTGCCCCAAGTTCAGCGGCGATCCGGTCTACCCGATCGCTGACGGTACGGCCCACGCAGGATTGTATCGAAATCTCGGAGCGAGTATGACTAGTTTTGTCAGCCGTTGCGCTTGAAAATCAATTCCGGGCGGGGCAGCAGAAGGTACGGTGTGGCCGTAAAGTGTAGAGGCTCAAGGAACTTCCCGTGTTGGATTTTCTGTGTAGTGTGCAGGGATTGGTCTCGTGCGAGCGTGGCGCGATTCAACAAGGCGGGTTCTGTCTCTCCACGGACCCAGAAAAAAAGCAGGGCGGAGAAGACTCCCAGCCAACTCCGCCCTGCCAGCTGCCTGCTGACGGCCAGGCCTAGGAAATCTGGCCGGGAGGCCCTTCCCGCTGGTAGCTATTGCGGACCCGTCATTGAGGTGCCTCCGCGAAGTTCTTCTGTCCACTCCCGTCTCGCAGGAATTTCGGATAGGACTGCCTGCCGCGTCAGCGATACGCTAGAGTTCGCAGCTTCGCGCTGGCCCGCCAGCAACCAGAGGGTGCCCGCCGCGGCGATTAGCACGAGGTTTTTCACTACGAACTCGCCTTCCATGGTGAGGATGGGAAAGCCGGGCCGGAAGGCGGTTTGCGGCGAGGCGAACACCACGCTGAAGGTGCCGATCAAGTGCATAACGGCCGAGGCCGCGGTCCATCGCTTCCACACGCCTGCGAGCAGCATCGCACCAAGCACAAGTTCCGAGAGAGCCAGTAAGTTGTAGAAGGGGGCCTTCGCAAGCAGCGGCGAGGAGCGCCGGATGAGTTCCAGCACCGGACTCAGGTTGGCGAGCTTGAGCGCTCCGAACCAGAGGTAGACAATGCCCAGCGACCACCCCAGCAACCGCTCGGGCGTAACGACGGGCCGCAGAACGCGCGCCAGGGTCTCCAGATTGTAGATCAGGGCGGAAGCGGCTCCCTTCCCATTTGCTCCATTCCTCTTTTGGCTGTCTTGCATTTTAGTTGCTCCTTTCCATTCATTTCGGTTCAAGGCCTGGCCGGCAGGCACGCTTGAGATACAAAGTCCCAGCATGTCAGCGGGGTGGGGAAGAGCACCCAACTGGTGGCACAGCAAAGGGTTACAGGCCTCCGACACCCGCCACAACGGCGCGAACTGTGCCGAAAGAGGGCGAGACTTCTAATTCCACTTCCGGTTTCTTCCGGCCCGACACAGATACCGACGGCTGGGAGGGATGATCTGCATGGCGACCTCTCAGGTTTACTGCGCCCGTGAAGATAAAATCGCATAGGGCGTGCGGGAATGCAATCCGTGGAGTTCGGGATTTTGCGCTAAAAAAACTACTAGGCTTTAAGTACTACCACGGACGCGGCAAACAGACCTGTTGCAGGTGAGCGGTCCTCGATGCGAGTGATGCAGGCCGGCTGGGGCATCGCGCCGAAGGCGAGCCTGTCGTTCAGCATCGGGCGAAGTTCTCTGGCGAGTCCTCGTCCGCATTCGCCGCAGCGAAGAGTCATCAGGTTGGGAGAGTTGGTGCGCGGTCGAGGGTAGTACGTGAGCGGACGAAAGCTTTGGGCCAAGCCTGCTTAGGTGAATGCCTCACGGCTCGACGATCTTGTTGTGGATGGCATAGCGGACGAGTTCGGTAACGGAATGGAGCTCGAGTTTGCGCATGATATTCGCGCGGTGGCTTTCGGCGGTCCGAACGCTGATGCCCAGCGCGCTAGCGATTTCCTTATTCCTCTTGCCCTCCACCAGGAGTTGGACGACCGCACGTTCGCGAGGGCTCAGATCACGAGGGGTCATCGCTACCTCGCCGTTGCGCGTGCCCCGCTTCAGGTAGCCCTTCAAAACCATTTCGGACATCCTACAGGTGAAGAAAGGCTTACCCTGGCGCAGAGCTCTTACAGCCGCCACCAAACTTTCCGCGGCATCCGATTTCAGAACGTAGCCAAGGGCGCCAGCCTCCAGCATCTCGGCCATCACTCGTTCCGACTCATGGATCGTGAGAAGGAGAACCTTGGTTTTGGGGGAGTTCCTTACGATGTGGCGCGTGGCCTCCAGCCCATTCAGATCCGGCATGCTGATATCCAGAATGACTACATCGGGTTTCAACTGCGTCACTTTTTCGGTGGCTTCCCTCCCGGTAGCCGCCTCGCCGGAGACTACCCACCCGGGCTGAGACTCTAAGAGGGTCCGCACACCTCGCCGTACGACCTCGTGGTCATCGGCTATGAGAATTCGAACCGTGCTCATCCTTCGCCTCTCGGAAGCGGCAGGATTGCCCGAATGGTAGTGCCTCCGCGACGGGAGTCGATTTCCAATCGACCCCGGAGCTGCCTCGCCCGCTCACGCATCCCCGCTATGCCCACCCCCAGCGCCGCCGCGCCACTTCTGGCTCTCTCCAGGGCCGCGGGGGGCATTCCTGCGCCCTGGTCAGCCACCTCCAAGCAGAGATGCGTCCCATCCTGAACCATGCGAATCTTGGCCGTGGGACTCCCCGAGTGACGATGAATATTCGTCAGACTTTCCTGCACGATGCGAAACAGGGTTGTCTCTACTTCCAGAGATAGCCGCGTCAGATCGCAGGGAAGGTCCAGGGTGACTTCAAGGCCGCTTCGCTTGGCGAAGCCGTCTGCATACCAGCGCAAGGTGGAGGCCAGGCCCAATTCCTCCAAGAGCGGAGGGTGCAACAGGTAGGAAACAGTGCGGATTTCCCGGGAGCACTGCTGGGCCAGCGCAAGACTCTCGCAGAGAATCTTGTTGGAGTTGGCGTTGAGCTCGGCGGCGGATTCCTTGAGCAGGGCTAGGTTCATTGCCAAAGCAACTAGCGTTTGTGCCGTTGCGTCGTGCAATTCCCGCGCGAGCCGGCGCCGCTCTTCGTCCTGTACATGCAGCAATCGTCCGGAAAGCTCCCGCATCGCCTTTTCTGCTTGCTTGCGATCGGTGGTGTCACGGATGATGCTCTGGTAGCCGATAACTTCTCCGTTGGCGGCGCGCCAGACAGTCGAAGTAATCAGGCAGTCGAGCACCCTCCCATCTTTCCGGCTGAGCTTAACCTCGTAATCTCTCAGAGATCCCTTTTGCTCTAGCTCCTGCCGGAACCTAGAGCGGTCGCAGGGATGAACATAGTGATCTGCGACGTTCAGCTCGAGCATCTCTTGTCTGGTATAGCCAAAAAGATCCAGCCAGGCTTGGTTGGCGTCGAGGAACTTGCCGGTGGGGGTGGTGATCCCAATCGCATCCCTTGATCCTTCGAAGAGAGCGCGGAATTTCTCCTCGCTGTCCCGGAGTTCCTGTTCGACCCGCTTCCGCTCCGTTATGTCGACGAGCGTGTCCTGGATCAAACTGGGCGCGGCGTTCTCCCCATTGAAGCGCTGAGCGATCTGGTCTAAGCTCTGCGACATTTCGGCAGCTTCCTCCGCGAAACAGCAGCTTGCTGAACGGGGAGGACAGCCCGAACAGGGTCACCTCAATTGGATTGGCGGGGACGCTTTCGTTCGCATCACTTGGCCAGCGCGCCTAGCTAAGCCCTGCCCAAGCATGGATGGGGAACAGATACAATCTGGAACAAATCCTTCTAAATAGCAAGTAACAATTCGAGATCAACTGAAAGTACTAAAATTACTACAACTCGGTCGAACAGTGGCCGATTCCAGGGTGGTCCCGGGTGCGCATGTAGGTCTTTCTCGCGACGGGGATTGGTGTATCCCTCGTCATTTCTACCAGTTCCGTCTGTAGGTAGAGATTCTGCCCCTACCCTGCCTTCGCGCCGCTCTTCACTCACAAACACCTCCATGTAATTTCTCACCCATTTTCATCACAATTCGGTGCCCAAGAAAACCCTAGTGCGCGGGATCTCCAGTTTCCACGAGTGATAGCTACATGCTAGGGAAACCAAGCAGACCAATCGGTTTCCGTGCGCCCCTTCCACACCCTCGTCTGATTCCAACGGGAACCTAATTTCCCCTCGAGAAGGAAACAATGCCTTCATGTAGTTCGCGTCTTTGCTTCTGCTTGCGCTTGTTGCACTTGCGGTGGCAGCGACATTGCAATCAACCCTGTCCCTGAAGGTGCCTGTCCTAGTTGCCGACGGAGGGGCACGGCCTGCCCCGCCGATTCACTGCCGCCCATGTCAAGCATCGGTGCGCAAACTGAGCGGGGGACGAATCCACCTGAAACTCCCCCCTCTTTTTATGTTAGGATC
>QHYU01000149.1:0-5514 GCA_003224235.1 Acidobacteriota bacterium | reverse complement strand
ATCAAACGCATGGACCTTGAGGCGGCAACTGAGGATCTCAAGAAGCGCACGCTGGCGGGACTCCCTGGGGACGTCAGCCGGCTAATCTATCTAGCGTCCACACGCGACTACAATACCGGGCAGTACTATCACGAAGGCCTAGCTTCTTGCTTTTCAGAGGAGGTGGCAGCCAGAGCGCTGGCGGCCTGTCATCAAGAAGTTTTTAGGTTTCTGGCCTTCGGTCCTCTGGAGAATCTGGTTCAAGAACTGGATATCTATGTCCGCTCTACGCCCGCGCGACCAGAGCAGGTCTTGGAAACGTGGAGGAAACTGGAGCCTTATCGGGTGACGCTTCCCTCAGGGTGCGATCGGCTATCCGCCGAATTCTTCTTTTGTAATGTCAAGATCGCTTTGTTAATTTTGCAGCTTCGTCAGTCAGTCTGTCCGGCGAGTCAACCAGGCGCATAGCCACCGCTGTTACCTGGCCAACGATCTCCGCTTCCGTGGAATAGAGGAATTGCCGGGTGCTGCAAGGTGAAAGGGGATGCGGTATCAGAGTGAGCTGGCTTCCTCGCAGTTCGCACCAGGAACAGGCGTAGCCATCCCGGAGCTCGATAAAGTAGATCGGCCGGTCGAACTCCGTGCGCCACGCAAAGGTCTGAACTCGATTCAGCCGAGCATCGATTTGAACGAATGAGCCTGGCCTTAACAGCGGGTGAAGCGTGTAGTCTTGCAGGCCGATGTAACCGTACTGGCCGCGCCGGATATCCAAATGCTGGATCAGAGAAATTGGCACCTCACCCCAGATTTCCACCATTCGGGACAATAGGTTTGTTTTCTCCGGGCTGAACCCCCGGTCGAAACGAACGGGGAAAGTGACGGCCCGATCTTTGTCGTACACCTCAAGAGTTGTCAAATGGGTTTGCCGGAGCGGCGTGACGAGCTGATACTTGCTGATCTTTTCTAAATCCACGCCGAAGAGTCGCAACAGGTCGGCAAACTTTGTCCGGTAAACGATGCAGAGGCTATAGAGTTTGTAAATGCTGGGAACCGATAGCTTATTCTCAATTTGAGTGAGCCATGCATTGGAGATGTAAAACTCCTCGTTGCTCTCGGCGTCGGCAATCTTTCGGCTGTGTTCCTCGACTTCACGCGTAGTGATCCCGAGTCGAGCTCGCACTTCTTTAAGTTGCTCACCAGGCCGCAACTGGTAACCTCCGGCCGCCTTATTCTACCCTGGAAAGTACAGGTGCCGCTTATAAAAAACGCAAAATCACGTTGGTTTGCGGATCAGACAGCGTGGGTTGGACAATAAAGAGGAGATTTTAGGGCGCGGCTGTTTGGGAGCAAGAAAGGCCGTTCACCGCCTGCCATCTTCTGCCGCTTGTATCTGCGAGTGCGATGCTTCGGGGTGTCTCACGTATGCTCTCTCGGGGGCTTATGGGCGGCTCACGCAGAGTGCCTTCGAGATAGCCAAGCTGCTGCTCGCAAAACAGAGCAAAACTTAGACGCAGCTTCTTGCCTGATACTTCACCAATATGGCGCAAACGCGCCCTTTTTTGCCAGGCGCACCATCTCTTTCTGGAACTCTTTGCCGTGCATATCGATCTTACGGTTTCGCAGCTTAATGTGAACCATTTCGTGCAGCAGCGCAGCACCAACGCAGGAGCCGCATTCCTGAATAAAAGTAGAAACGCTAACTCTGATGTTCTCTGGTTCGCCCTCGAACTTGGTGATCCAGGTTCCCGCCAAATCCGATTTAGAAATCGTTTCATCCCAAAAGACGGAGACGTTGGCGATGGGCAGTTTTCCAGAAAAATATCGCCTGTTGAGTTGTTTGTACTGAGTGAGTAAAGTGGGGTCGGCCTGCTGAGCGGAAGCAACTCCACCCAGCGCCAAAACGGCTAGAGCAAGGAACAGGCAACGCTTCACTAGGCACCCCACAATCGCTCGGGAAACCTTACGCTTGTTTTCCCGCGGCGTTTGGTTTCTGCTTCCTCGGCCAGCCAGAGACATTGCGGACATCAATTGCTCCAGCTCTCCCAGCAGGCCGCTTACAGCTTCTATTGCTGCGGCGAGTGAGTAGGCTAGAGGACAGTGAACAGGGTGCGAATGGGCTGAAGGCATCATTGTGACGGTACGCGGGTAGTAGTACCGCGCAGCCACGCATGTGCCGGCGCCGAGCGTTATGGCGATGTCCTCGGAGGGAAACAGGCCGAGCAGGCAGACCAGTGCTTTGTCAGTTTTCTAGTGGGCCATCGATTAGATCTTAACGGCTGGAGAACACTGGGCGCACTTAAGGCGGCGGCACCGGCAGATTAGGGAGCTGGACATGGTGAACAACGCCTAGTGCAAGTCCAGTCGCGGGTATCCTCTTCTGCTTGTTTCTATCTGGTGCTGCAGGACTCGTTTACCAAGTGGTTCGGGGCAAGGCGCTCGGTTTAATCTTCGGCCAAACGGTCTACGTCATCGCGCCACAGTTCTGGCCGCGTTCATGGAAGGACTCGCGCTAGGCAGCGCGTGGCTGGGCCCTTGGTGCGAGAGCCACCTCGGTGCTGTTCTTGCCCTCGCCGCAACGCGTTTGATCTAGCCCAGGTCTATCGCGCCACCGGAAATCCATCCGCCGCCGCGGCCACTCTTCGCAAGGCCGTGCGTCTATTTCCAATGGATCCGCAGCTCCGCCACCTCTTTGCTTCGAACTGAACCTGTGTGCGGCGCGGTGGGCTAGGCCGGCACCGCGCTGCGCGGGCGCTTGCGTTTCCACTGGTAGTCCCTGCGCAGCAGGGATTGATGTTTTTTCACCTGCCCCTCGATCTCAGCAAAGGCGTGTTTAACGCACAGACGCACATCCGCGCCGATACCAGTGGCATGGAGGCTGCCGGTGGGCAGAGAGAGGTTCAAAGAAAAGATGTATTCGGCCTTGCGGGGACGCTTTTCAAGGCTCCCATGAAGCTGCACCAAATCGGGGGAATATCTCTTCAACAGTTTGGCAAGCTTGCTGAGATACCGCTTCATTTCGATTTCGACGGGTTCGCGCATTTCCAGGTGCTTGTAGCTGATGGAGATCTTCATGTACGCACCTTTGTTGGGGGATGAGGAAGGGCGGGCGTCCTACCGTCCAATGAGGATGAAACCGGAGACGCATCCTGCGGATCAGCATAGCAAGTCTGCCGGGCGGTTGCAATCCCGAGGACGTCGAGGGCTTCGCATGACTACTCGCCACGTTGACATAGCGCGCAGCCGCGTCATAGGCTGACTTCGGCCTCTCGGGCAGGTCACATATGAAGCCAGCGGCAAAGAAAGCTGATCCAGGTTTCGTACGAGTGGGCCCGGCCGGATGGTCCTATACAGACTGGGCAGGCATCGTTTATCCGACACGCAAGCCGCGCGATTTCCACGAAGCCGCCTATCTGGCCGAGTACTTCGACACGATCGAGATCAACACGTCGTTCTACCAGCCCCTGCGAGCGAAACTTTGCGCGCAGTGGCTGGACCGCGTGGCGGCCAACCCGCGGTTCGCGTTCACCGCGAAGCTCTGGCAGAAGTTTACGCACGAAACCGGAGCCACTGTGGAAGACGAGCGGGCAGTCCGAGCGGGCTTCGATCTGCTGCAGCGGGCCGGAAGGCTCGGAGCGGTTTTGCTGCAGTTTCCTTACTCCTTCCACTGCGTGCCGGAGAATGTTGCTTATCTGAAGGAACTGCTAGAGCGACTTATGGACTATCCGTTAGTCGTCGAGGTGCGCCACGCTTCGTGGAACCAGAAGGGCTTCTACGAGCTCTTGTACGAGCGCGGCGTCGGATTTTGCAACATTGATCAGCCGGTGATCGGCCGGTCGCTGAAACCCTCCGCGCGGGCCACGGCCCCAATCGGCTACGTCCGGCTGCACGGCCGTCGCTACGATACCTGGTTCAGCGACGATCCGGAGACGCTGCCCTCGGAGCGCTACAACTATCTCTACAGAAAAGAGGAACTCGATCCCTGGGCCGAGCGCATCCGCAAACTCGCCAGCCACGCGCAGACCACGTTCGTCATCACCAACAACCACTTCCAGGGTAAAGCCATCGTGAATGCGCTGCAGTTGATCAGCGTGCTGAGCGGAACGAAAGTGAGAGTGCCGGAGACGCTGCGGCACCACTATCCGGAGCTGGAGCGCATTGCCAGCGCGCCACTGCAGGAACCTACGCTTTTCCCGAATCCGCTGCGCTAGCTGCTAGCTTAGGTAAGGCGTAGCCGGCTTCAGACCCGGCGGAATTTCGCAACTCTTGCGTCCCTCCGCCCTCAATCGGGAACCCCAGCCGTGCGGGGCTCGGAAAGACGATCCGGGGAAGGCGCGCTATGGCGCGCGGCTAGAGAGACATCCGTGTGTGCGATTGACCCAGGTAATGGCAGAGGTCAGCGCAGCGGGGGCTACTTCTTGAACAGATCGTCAAAAGCCTTGCGGGCGTCGCTCGGACGGCCAGTGTTCGGAGCAGGCGCGGAACGAGCGGCGACGGGAGCAGACGGCGCAGTATCCTTCTCCACTGTCGTGCGAAACTCGTAGAAGGAGCAATCGTTGCGCGCGTCCTTTTTGGCAATGCGCTCGGGGATCGGCTGCGTGCACTCAAAGCGCACCGCCGTATCGAAATGCACACACTGTTTGCAGCAATGCAACTCGAAATTGCAGCGTGGGCACCGGCCATTCGGATCGAAGCCTGACAGCAGCACTGCACCACAGTTCGCGCAACGCGCGCGAGTGACGGTGCCGACCATGCGGGGCGTGCGTGGACCAATCTGTTCTTGGCGCGGGCGCCCCTCGGGTGCCCGGTCCTTTTTCTTCTCGGGCCTATCAGTGTCTTGATAGCCCTTCTGCCTATACTTCCGCTCCAAGGGAGACCTCCAGGGGGGACTCACACATCATACTCGCATTCACGGCAAGCAACATCAAAAAGCGCCCAGATTGCGCAAAAGGCTATCTTGACCGGGGGAGCCGTTCGGCCGGTTCTTGGCCACGGCCTGGAAATACCTCGGTATCGAACCGCACTACGAAGTGCAGAAAGCCCGACACACCACCCGGTGCTTTTGGAGCTACCGGGTCGCCTATGAAGCCTTCCGCGAGCACCAACGAGTATGCAGCGCTCGGTTAATCGTGTCAATGGCTAGATCTAGACAAGTGCAGTACCCCGACGAGCCTCAACGCTACATCAAACTATAGCCGCCTCAAGGGACAAGATAGGCGGGAGAAAATCAGCGAGCAAGTGCCAGTGGGAACCTTCATCTTGTGAGTAAAACAGTTGGCCGGCGCAGCAAAGCCTACTCTCCACACCCTAAGAATGCCGGGAGCGGGCGTTCCTCGCGAGCCAGCGGCTCGCCGGCTCGACCGGCAAGTCCGGCTGTAACAGCTTTTGTGGCTTGCCAGCGACAGCCAAGATGGCTTCGGCCGCCAGATAGCCGCTGCGGACCGCACTCTCCATGGTAGCGGGCCAGCCCGTCGCGGTCCAATCGCCAGCCAGGAAGAGATTCTCGATGGGGCCGGACTGATGGGGGCGCCAGCGGTC
>QHYU01000121.1 GCA_003224235.1 Acidobacteriota bacterium | reverse complement strand
ACTGTTCTGGCTTTTGCCCTGCTCGCCCGGCCTTCGGGCGCGTTTGCCCAAAGCGAGGAGGCTCTACGGCAGGCAATCGAAAAGGAGCCGCGAACCCCGGCCTACCACAAGGAGCTTGCTAAACTCTACAGCCGCAAGGGCGCTTACCTTGAAGCAATCCGCGAGTATGAGAGTGCGCTTGCTCTGGCTCCTTCTGACGCCGATGCGCGACGGCACTTGGCTGAGCTTTTCGGCTGGACTCGGAACTTTGACCGTTCCATTGTTACCTACCAAGAACTCATTGCCGTTCATCCGGAAAACCTGCAAGCTAGGATTGGGCTGGCACAGGTGTTCCGCTGGTCTCAACGTTACGTCGAATCCGAGGAACAGCTCCGGGAAGTCCTCAGGGCAGATCCCAAAAATCGCGATGCAATCTATGGAATGGCCCAGAGCGCGGCCCTGGCCGGGGATTTTGCGATGGCACTGACCTTCGCTGACTTAGGAATCTCCCTCTATCCGCAGGATGCGGAGCTGCAGGCCCAAAAAGGGATCGTGCTGTCCTGGAGTGGAAATTCGAAGGAAGGGATCACCTTCCTGAAAAGGGCAGTGGCCCTAGATCCTGCCTCGGCCAGTACGTATCGCTCTCTGGCGGATACGTATGCATGGCGGAAGGAATACCGCTTCGCCGTCGAGAACTACCGCAAGGCCTTGGAACTCGAACCGGATTCGACCGGTACCGCGCTGGATCTGGCACGCGCATACAAGAACGATGGAAACAAGGTTCTGGCGGAGGAGGTGATCAGACAAGTTCTTCGCGGTTCACCCGATCATCACCAAGCGCTTGAGCTTCTCCAGGAAATTCGACGGAACCAAGAAGTGGATTGGCTTTGGACGCTCGAAGAAATCGGAGAACCGGTCGTCTTTTTTGGAATCCTCCTCATCTTAATGCGGCTCTTCTATAAGAGGTGGCAGGTGCATCGGCTATCGCGTCTTTACAGAAATCTTTATCGTTTTATACTCCCCTGCCTTTTTCTCTTATTCCTCGCGGCGTACGCCGCGCGTATTATTCTCGAAATGGGGCTCTATTACGAGATTGCTGAAATCGCCCTCACCATCGCGATTGCTCTTCTGATTTTACTTCTCTCCTTGGATAGAGGGCCCGTATCGGTCCCCATGACCGACCGAGTGCTGGTTGTCGGCGCCCACCCGGATGACATCGAGCTCGGGGCGGCTGGCGCAATGCTTCGCTTTACGCACGAAGGAGCGCGTGTCTATGGTCTTGTAATAACCAAAGGAGAGAATGGAACGAAGGCGCCCGCAGAGAAGAGGCAAACCGAGGCTCAAATGGTAGCCGCAGGTCTCGGATTGGAGAACTTGTGGGTGCTCGACTTTCCGGACACTCAGCTCCGGCAACATATCACTGGAATTAGGGAAGCTATCGAGAAAAAAATCGAAGAGCTCGGTATCCAGATCGTGATAACACACAGTCTGCATGAAACGCACGGGGACCATGCTGCGATCTTCGAAGCAGCCAAGGAGGCCTCGCGCACGTGTTCGCTTCTGTGTTATGAAAGCATCAGCGCGCCCAAGGAATTTGTTCCCAACTACTTCGTGGACATCACGGCTTATCTTCCCGACAAGCTTCGCGCCATTGGCATGCACAAGACTCAGAGAGATAAGTTCTACATGGATCCGGAGTTGATCCGGGGAAGGGCTGCCCATCGCGGACTTCAAGCAGGAGTTCGATACGCCGAGGCCTTCTGGATTTACAAGTGGGTTCGCTAAGCCAGATGCCTGGGATCATCACCAACGCAATCGTTGCTGCCTTCGGCCTGGCAGCATTGCTCCTGGGTCTCCAGTTGCTCCTCTTCTTTCCGCTCACCATTCTTTACGAGATTTGGAAACGCCGCACGCTCCGCCGTCTATCGGCAGCGCCATTTCGCGGCCGTGTCTCGGTAATTGTTCCAGCGTACAACGAAGAAAAGACTCTGTTACGCACCGTAGAATCCATCCTGGCATCGAACTACCTCAATCTCGAGGTAATCGTAGTAAATGACGGATCGACGGATGGAACAGAACAATCCATCCAGAACCTAGTCGCAACCGGCAGGGTTCGTTATTTCGATCAGTCCAACAGCGGAAAGGCCACAGCATTGAACCTCGGGGCAGCTGCGGCCACGGGCGATGTGATCCTGTTTACCGATGCTGACTCCCTCTTTCTTCCCGATACCGTAGGCCAGATGGTTCGATGGTTTGCCGATCCTAGCATTCAGGCCGTTTGTGGAAACGACACGCCTCTTTCGGCTCGCACGCCGCTTCAAAAGGTTCTCGCGGTCACCACCCACATTGGCACGGGTTTTGTCCGCCGAGCACTTTCGATATTGGGTGTGCTGCCGATCATCACCGGCAACCTCGGAGCCGTCCGTGCCGAGACCTTTCGGGAAGTGGGTGGATTTCATCAGATTTGGGGAGAAGACCTCGAATTCACATTTCGTCTCCATGGCCGACGCAAGCGAATCGTTTTTGACCCGGATCCAATCGTCCTTGCGGAGTGTCCGGCTGGCCTCGCTGCTCTTTGGCGCCAACGTATTCGTTGGGTGCGCAGCTATCTCAAGATCACACGGATACACCGGAAGCTCTTCCGGCCCACCACGGCCTTCCCATTCTCACTCTATTTCCCGTTTAATTATTTCGCGCAAATTGTCGTCCCACTTCTCCAAGTTCTTTCCCTTCCTCTCTTTTTTCGCTTGGCTTTGTCGGGGGGAGAGACGTTCGAGTGGGGGGCGGACCTGATCCTCTACCTTGGGCTCCTCACCTTCTTTTTTGTTGCGCTTTACAGCATTCTTCTTGACCGGGATCTTAAAGTCCTCCTCTACGTTCCTCTTTCGGTTCTGGCGATTGCACCGCTTTCTTATTTTTACAATCTCGTGGTCTTCTCTTCCATCTGGAAGGAACTTAGCAACAAGCCGGAACAATGGAAGAAAATCGAACGCCTCCCAACCGGAGTCATCAGCCGCCTTGGAGGCGTAAGCCTGGCCGTAGCCGGGATCCTTCTCGTGACCTTGGTTGCAGGCTTACACTTTTCTTCCAGTCAAGCTCCGTCTCTCCCGGAGCGGACGATCATCAGTGTTCAAGCTGATTCCGGTCATGATGGCGACCTTGCGGTCGCGACCCATTTCCATGCCTGGGTGGACTGGCGAGAGGCTATAACCTCCGTTCTCCAGAGCCCCGGCGCTCATTTAGTCCATACGGTCGCCTTGTCCGCGGGCCGCCCGGAATGGACCTATTTCCGGTGGAACGGCCACCAGGCACAATGGTCTTCCCTACAAAAAAAGGAATCGGCTGATTTGCTTGGAGAAGCGGTCCAAGCACTCCGGTTGCACGGTTTTCGGACCGTGGCAATCGTGGATGTTTACGCACCGAGGTTGGTGAAGAACGATCCGAGGAAGGCGGCCGTTCGGTTCGACGGAGAGCGGAGCCCGGAGCAAGTGTGTTTCAGCGAGTTGGTCGATGGAGACTATGGCCAACAAGTTATCGAAATGGTTTCCTATCTGGCCCAGAATTATTTTGTGGACGCAATTGAGTTAACTGAGCTTATGTATCATTCCTTTTGCTACAACGATCGGTGCCTCGCTTCTTATCGAAAAGCGACAGGAAAAGGGAATTGGCCAATGAATCCTGCGGGGACAAAGGTCGATCGGAACGACCCGTCTGTCTGGGAGTGGCGCTCTGCGCAAATGGAAACCTTTCTAGACAAAGTTGCGAATGCTGTTCACGCCCAGGGGAAAAAGCTTATCGTGGACGTTCCAGTAAGCTGGGATGATTTCAACCGACATGGGAAGGAGTCCGGTCTCGACTACGCCCGCGTCCTGCGCCACGCGGATCAGATAGTGATCTGGAATTATTTCGGTATCGAAAAGAGGCCCCCTCAGGTTTCCTACGCTCTTGCGGAAGCGCTTCGCCGGGACTTTTCAGCCGACCGGTTCTATGTTTCTATTGGCTTGTGGGAATCGGGGGGCGGAATGGATGCCCGGACGTTTCAGCAGGGGCTGGCCTATACACGAAAGGGGGGAGTTTCAAATATTTGGATCACCCCGAACAACTTACTTACCCCGGAACACTGGAACGCGATGGCCTCAGTTCCCAGGAAGACGCATGCCAAGGGTAGAACCAAAAGATAGCGGCTGTTCTTTGATCGCCATCAGTCTAGAGCCCAAGGATTATTCCGATTGGGTCAGTCGAGGGGGCGGATCATTCCGGATCGTGACCCCTGAGGATCAGCATCCGCTGGATGGTGTTTCCGGCCTATTGTTGACGGGCGGTCAAGATGTGTCTCCAGATAGGTATGGCGAACCGAACCGATATTGTGTGAGAGTGAATCCCGAAAGGGACGACTTCGAAATCGGTCTCCTTCGCACGGCATTTCGTCAGGATCTTCCCGTTCTGGCAATTTGCCGCGGGATGCAGCTCCTCGTTGTCGCACTGGGAGGAACTCTGTATCAGGATCTTGGCCGCGAGTTGCTGAAAGATCGCAAAGCATCGCCGACCATAGGGCACCGCGGTTCCGGACACACCGATACCACGCATGAAATCAAGATCCAGAGCGGGACCCGTCTGGCCGGGCTGATCGGCCAGGAAACGATTCTTGTCAACAGCCACCATCACCAGGGAATTCGAAGTCTGGCAAACAACCTGCTCATTGCCGCGCGTTCGTTGGATGGATTGATCGAGGCGGTCGAATCGCCTGCCCGACGATTTGTTCTAGGTCTTCAGTGGCACCCGGAACGATGGCAAGACAATTCCTCGGCGAGAATTATGAAAGCGTTTCTTGCCGCGTGCTCAGAGGTTGCCGCCCCGCAATGCGCAGATTCATTGTAGGAGTTTTGCAATAATTTCTCGCACCGAGCGACTCCATATGAGTCAGCACGGTCCAAACAGCACGGCGCCCACGAGCTGAACGGCCCAAGCTTCGCGCCAAGTCCGGCTGCACGGCCGGCAGCGGTTGCCCCCGCTACCAGGAACTCGCCGGTGCCGACTTCCATGTTAAATTAAATGGCCTTGAAAAGCGGCTGGCTGTGGTTGCCGGCCTTTGAAAGCTTCGAAGGCGCGCCTGTTCTCACAGGTCACCTATCAGACTTGTTCTTAAGGCGACAAACGAAACGAGCCTGCGCCGCGGAAGCACGCTTGCGCACCCCGGAGGTCGCAGGCTCGCTCGCTCTTTACTCTGGAGTCCGGATCAGGCCTTAGCTGCTGTTGCAAGCTGAGAGCGCATCTGTTTCATAAACTGGCGCATGGCAGCGATATGACCAGGTGAGTGGCTTTCGATCCAGGCTTCGTAGCGCTGCGCAGCTTTTTCCAAGTGCGCGAGGAACTGCTTATTCATGAACCGCTCCCGAGCCTGCGGGACGATGGGCTTGACGAGCTCCCAGACCCCGAAAAACTCGCCACTGGTCTCAAAGAAGAGGCCTTCGTGGAGCAGACCGTAGTTGAGCAATGCGCAGGCTTGCTCCCAATAGCTGAGCACCATCATCGCGAGCGCGCCTCCTTCCGTTCCGGGCGCCGCGATTCGCATGGCGTCCTCGAGATTGTCCACGAAGTAGCTCTTGAAGAACCAATCGCGTCCCTGGCGCAGCCGGGCCTCGCGGCGCATGTCATAGATCTGCACGTGGAGTTGCGCTTGTTCGTGCGTGGGTTTTGTCTCCATGGTTCCTTGTCTCCTTTTCTTTCTATGGTTTTTCTGAATCAACTACGCTGAGTCTGGAGTTGCCTTTCCGCTTCTTTCTCTGCGTCCTCCGCGACTATGTAACCGAGCAAGCGACTCGCGCGGACCGACCTTTGCTGTCGAAAAACATGAGACCAAAATCTCCTCTTTTGGTTTCCTGAAGGGGATGCGCGCGAACATTGTATAGGCTTCGTTGTCAATTCGCAAGGATTTCCGGTAAGGGCGGCATTCTCGGAGAGGCCGCGCTTATGAGCGCAGAGGTTCACCATGTGTCGGCGCGTTCTGTTCGGACGTATAACCGGCAACGCGTAGAAGTGCCGTTCGCGCCCGGCACATTCCTGGTGTATCGTCGCGCACTCGGAAGTTTTCATCGGACCCGAGTTGTCGCCAAAACGCGCGTCCGATAAAGCACTAGCGTCATCCGGGCATAGATCGCCGAGATTTTAGGTCTACAATCGTTCGGTGGACCACCATACAGTCGCGGTCGTCAGCATCACGGGTACCTGTCTTGACGTGCTGGGTAGTCTCTATCTGGCCTACGACCTATTGGGTGGACAACACGGTCCGTTGCGGCTGCTTACCCGCGCGGTAACGTACTCCGTTGTCTTCGGTATCGGCTACGGCCTCGGCCTTGGTCTCTTCTTTGGCCTGGCTTCCGGTATCGCGACCGGTATCACCCTGTCGATTGAATTCAGTCGAGCAGCTCGTGGGCTAGATCATTACTCCTTGCTTTGGGAAGGACTGTTTTCCGCCATCCGGGGGTTCGCTTTCGGAGCTGGACTGTACAGGATTTTGGGCTTCGGATTCGCAATTGCATTTGCCATTCTCATCACAGTCGGCCAAGTATTCGCCTACTCTCGCGGCATGCGTCCTGCCATGGACTATGCAGCGTCTCGCCGTCCACGGCTTACGCGTCGTCAGTTTTGGGGAACTGTGGTCCGTACTGTCGGCTACATGGTCACGGCCCTTATCTGTAGCGCCTTCATCCATCACGTGGACCACGCCGTGTCTTTCGCGATTCGCGTGGGGTTGGTGACAGGCATTGTCACCGGCGTGGGAGTGACGATAAATCCTTACATCGAATACTACGCCGACAATCTCCCGGAGCGATGGCTTGGGGTATTCGGCATTGGACTCATCCTTTGCGGTTTTGCCCTGCAATCCCTTCAATATTGGCTGGCACTATTTGATGTACGTCTGACTTAGGCAGTCGTCCCCTCACGCTCCTTCTTTATCTAGAGGCGAATGGTCGCTACTCGGAAGTTATCCTCGGACCCGATTTGCCCGGGCGCCTGCACCCCTGATTGCGCCGGCACCGTAACCCAGGAGAAATCCAGAAACAGTCCTGAACTGTTTAGCAACCTAGCGTGGAGCGTCTCGTCCTGTAGGTTGCCACAATTCGATCGGATTTCCCTCAGGGTCATGCAGGCGGGCGAACCGGCCGTTGGGATAAGACTGCGGGTCAATCTTGACCGCGATTCCTGCGGCTCGTAGCTGGGCTGCCATCTTGTCGAGATCCCGGACTCGAAAGTTCACCATCCAGACCTTGTGGGCATCCCCGAAATAGTTGCTCGTCTCAGCGAAAGGAGCGAAAACGGTGGGTCCGGCCTCTTGCTGCCAAACGGATTCCTCGTAGCTCGATGGTGTGAGCGAGACTCCCAGGTGTTGCTGGTACCAACGCCCCAACGCTGTCGGATCGTGAGCTCGGAAGAACAGTCCTCCGATTCCCGTCACTTTTTCCATTTCCGTTCCTCCAGCGAACCCATGCCTAACCGCTGCCCCCGCAGGGGGAGGAGAGATCATTGGCTGTATGGCTGTCTGCGCGGCTATGCCGAGTTGGTTCCGGCTCAAGATGAAGTTTGACCCGAAAGCAAATGACAGGATCCGAAGCAGTTGGCGTCTTTGAAAATGCATCCCATCCTCCTTCCGAGAGGAGCGCGACTCGATCTACGATACCTGCGCAAACGGGGCTCTGAGAAGCGTAAAAATGAGGTTCTGGGCAAGTTGTCGGCCACTCGGAAGTTATCGTCGAACCCGCTTTGCCGGCGGTCACGTGCGTATATCTTGCCGTCGCCACAGCAGGAAGCATGTCAAGTAAATACCCCTTATTTGGCGGCGCGGTATTGTTCGTCGCTGACCTGTTCCATCCAGTCGACAACCTTCCCGTCGAGCTTTTCCTGAATGGCGATGTGCGTCATGGCCGTGGTCGGCGTAGCCCCATGCCAGTGCTTCTCGCCGGGCGAGAACCAGACCACATCACCGGGCCGGATCTCCTCGATAGGTCCGCCTTCGCGCTGAACCCAGCCGCAGCCAGCCGTGACGATGAGAGTCTGACCGAGTGGATGCGTGTGCCATGCAGTCCGCGCGCCCGGCTCGAAGGCTACGCTGGCACCTTGAACAAGTGCCGGATCGGGTGCCTGAAAAAGATGATCGATGCGTACAGCGCCAGTGAACCACTCTGACGGTCCCTTGACAGAAGGTTGCGAGCCAATTCTCTTGATTTCCATTTTCTGAACGCCTTCAGTTACTTGATCTTCTATTTTCCAAACCGCTCGAACCGATACGCCAGTTCCGGCCCGCCTTCCCCCTCATATGCAAGTTGGGCGACGAGCAGCGCGAACGGCTCGGTGTACCGTGCGATCTGTAGAGGGCCAGCGTCCACGGCATCAAAGCCAACGTCGCCGATCAGTTGGGCCGCGGCGTCTTTGGCGCGCTCATCGTCGCCGCAGTACACCAGGCTCGGGCGATCCTTCTTGCGTTTGGCTTCGAACACTCCGAATAGCACCTCGCTCGGAACGGTGTTGAAAGCGGAGACGACCCTAGCCTTTGGGACTTTCTTTGCGAGTTCTTCCGCTCCCGACGAGGTGTTGGCCATGATGAGTTTCGTGTTACCAGCATCTATCGGCAGTGAACAGGTCACGACGACCTTGCCAGCCAAATCGCCTGCCTGCTTCAGCACATCGTCGATTCGGGACCAATGCACGGCCAGGAGGAGCGCGTCCGCTTCCTTCGCAGCCTCGCCCGGCGTACCGGCGCGTGCATGGCCTTGGGCGTCGCGTGCCAGTCTCTTGAGTTTGTCGTTGCTCCGCGCGTAGCTGAACACGACTTCATGTCCAGCTCGCGCGAAGATCGTTCCGAGTTTTCCGCCCATCAACCCCGAACCCAAAATGCCAATTCGCATGCTGCTCTTCCTCGCGCTCCATTAGTCCGTTAGCGGTTAACGACCAGTCATTTGCTCCAGTCTTTCCGGGTACCGAGCCCCTTCCACCCTGATGTTTGAGGAGGCGCTATCGATGTCACGAAGATCGTCGGGTGTGAGTTCGACAGAAGCTGCTGCAAGATTCTCTTGGAGGCGATGAAGCTTCGTCGTCCCGGGGATTGGAACGATCCACGGCTTTTGCGCAAGCAGCCAAGTGAGCGCGATTTGAGCAGGTGTCGCCTTCTTCCGTTCTGCGACTTTGCTAAGCAAATCAACCAGCGACTGATTCGCTTTGCGAGCCTCTGGGGTAAAGCGAGGGACGATGTTGCGGAAATCGGTGCTATCGAACTTCGTATTTTCGGTGATCTTGCCAGTGAGGAAGCCCTTACCAAGAGGGCTAAAGGGAACGAATCCGATCCCGAGTTCTTCGAGGGTTGGCAACACCTCCTCTTCAGGGCGTCTCCACCACAGCGAGTATTCGCTCTGAACTGCGGTGACCGCCTGGACTCGGTGTGCGCGACGGATTGTCTGCACTCCTGGTTCAGAAAGGCCGAAGTGCTTCACCTTACCTTCCTGAATCAGGTCCTTCACGGCGCCCGCTACGTCTTCGATCGGCACGTTCGGGTCAACGCGGTGCTGGTAGAACAGATCGATGACATCGGTCTTGAGTCGCTTGAGGGAGGCCTCGGCGACTTCCTTGATGTGCTCTGGCCGACTATTTAGGGCACTCCACCCTGGTCCGCCATGGGGATCGGGCGCAAAGCCGAATTTTGTTGCTATCGCCACCTGATCGCGGAAAGGACCAAGCGCTTCGCCCACAAGTTCTTCGTTTGTGAATGGACCGTACACTTCAGCGGTATCGAAGAATGTGACACCGCGTTCGACCGCTGACCCGATCAGCGAAATCATTTCCTTCTTGTCTGCGGCCGGACCGTAGCCAAAGCTCATTCCCATGCAGCCGAGTCCGAGAGCCGAGACTTCCAGATTGCTTCTTCCGAGTTTGCGCTTTTGCATTACTTCTCCTTGTTCGGTGAAGTCGTGAATACTACAACGTAGGCTCCGAGCGAATGTGCAAGCTTCACACCCATGTGACCCAGTCCGCCGAGACCGACCACGCCAACCTTCTTGCCCTTGCTGACGCACCAGTGGCGCATGGGAGAGTATGTTGTGATTCCGGCGCAAAGCAAAGGAGCGGCTCCGGCGAGGTTCAGGTTCGAGGGGACGCGCAGGACGAACCTCTGGTCGACGACAATGCTCTCGGAGTAGCCACCGTAGGTGACGCCTCCCAGATGCTTATCGGGGAAATTGTATGTCAAAGTGAGATTCGGGCAGAACTGCTCGAGGCCCGCCTGGCACTCGGGGCAGGTGCGGTCCGAATCCACCATGCAGCCGACCGCGGCGAGGTCACCGCGCTTGAACTTGGAGACTGCGGAGCCAACCTTGTTGACGCGGCCGACGATTTCGTGGCCGGGAACGCAGGGGTACACGGTGGGCATCGCGCCGCTCCACTCGTTGCGGACTTGATATAGATCGGAGTGAGTGACAGCTACCGCAGTAGAGAATTTCGATCTGTACGTCCTGTTCGGTCGGATCGCGCCGGGTGATCGTGGTGGAGGCCAACCGCGATGTCGCGTTGGCAGCGGAGTAAGCTTTGGCGTTGTACATGCGCTTAATTTAGATGTTGGCCGAGTGCTTCGATATGCAAAACGCGCCATTGTGCATGCAAAATACGCCAAACGCTACAGGTTAGGCCCGGATGGTCGGCAAACCGGAAGTAATGGCGCGAATCAGGTCTGTTGGCATTACTTCGGGCTTGCCCGTGATCCAGGCACAATCGCGAGGTAACAAGGCGGACCACATTTCTCGTTGTTTGGTAGAAGAGCGGACACAGTCTGATCGAGGGAATCTTCGCTTAAAGCAAGGCGAGCCTCACTTTTCGTTTGCATAACTGTTCTTCGATCTTGTTGAGGAAGTCGCTGCTTTCGAGGCCAGCGTCGCGCACCGCAAGAGCCAGGGCGCCATCGAGGCGCGGATCATTCAAGGCCAGGAGCGAATTGAGTGCCGCGAGGCGCGCTGGCTGCCACGCACCGCGATCCGCGAGCAGTGTGGCGAGCTGATCGCGTACGTCGCCAGCGCTTACGCCGGGCAGCGCGACGAGGTTGCCTGCGGCGCGAGCGCTGGCCGCCAATCTCTCCAGGTTTCGTGAAGCGAAGCCGGCTCGCGAAATCTCAAGGGCCTTGGCTTCGTGAAGGTCGCCGAGGGCGATGAGCGCCGAAGGGCCGAGTGGGTTTCCGGTGTTTCGCGCCATTTCCAAGAACTGGGGCGCAAAATCGGAAGCGCCGAGTGCGCCTAGAGCGCGTACCGCCGCGCTGTTCCAGGCAATATCGTTGCTCATCTCGAGAATTTTGCGAAGTTCGCCTACGGCGCGAGGCTCGCGAATCGCAGCCAGTGCCGAAATGGCCTGCTCGCGGAGATAGGGCTCGGACATATGCTCGATGGCATAGGGATAACCATCGCGAATTCCGTGGCGGCCCAGAAACTCAGCGATCTCCAATTTGCGCTGCAGGTTCGTTTCCTGGAGGAGATGAGGTTGAAGCGCTTTTGCGGCGTCATCGGTGTCGATTTTTATGAGCGCATCCACTGCATACCACCAGATGTCCTGCTGAGTCGGGACGAGCATGGTGGCGAGTGTGGCCACGAGCCGAGCGTTGGCGACCTTCTTGCAGGCTGAAACGAACGCCTGCCGCTCGTCGTGGTTCAAAGTGAGTTTCGCAGCGTCGACCAGCGCAGGAGCGGCTTCGGCGGGTGGCAGGTCGCCAAGCAAATTTATCTCGGTTACGACAGGGAGCCCTGCGTCGTACTTGTTTCGGATCCTGAGCGTCACTTCCTTGACGCCCTCTGAGGGATCCAATCGCGCCGCGGCCCACTCCGCTCCATACTGAATTTCGGGCGGGGCATCCAAGGGCAGCTGCTTGAGGAGAGTCAGCACCGCACCCGATTGGCCGGGCACCTTGAGATCGCCAATGGCGCGAAGCCGGGCGCCTTGTTCCGCGAAAGTGGCAGGCGGGTCAAGTTCAAGCTGGGCTTTCACTGCCTTGTTCTCCAAAGCCTGAGGTCCTGCGGCGCCGAGCGCTTCGAACGCAGCGACGCGAGGAGCGAAACTCGAGTCCGGCCTCGCAATCGATGCCGCAAGCGCGTTCACCGCGGCTTCACGGATCTTGGGTTGGTCTAAGTAGTCCGCTTTGAACAAAGAGTAGAGAGTTTTTGCCGCTTGCTCGCGCACGGCGGGCGAAGGATCGCTCAAGTGTGGAGCAATGCTCCCCACTACGCCGGAGGTCTGCGCGGCGAGCAGCGAGCGGCGCTCCACTGCCACGAGCAGCGGAATGGCCGGGGCGCCTTTCTGCTTTCGGAGACCGTCAAGAAGCAATGCGACCTTCTTAGCGCGATCCGAACTATGATTGACCGCAAGAAGGACCTTGACGGTCGCGAGCAACTCGTCGCTGGGATCACGCAGCGGAGGTATTGCTTGATCGAGGCTGGGAGCCTCTCGACGCATCGCGTATCCCGCGAACGAACGCCCCAGGACGAGCAGGCGCAACTGCCCGGGCTCGATAGGCGCAGCGTCGGTGAATCGTTGCGTGCCGAGGTCGTCGCTGGTGAGCAACAGCGATTCGCGTGAGAATACGCCCTTGAGTACCAAGACTGGTTCGAATTTGTATTGCAGCAGAGAGCGCTCGCCCTTGCCTCCCACGCCAAGCTTGGTTTCGCTTACATCGGTGACGCGCCCGACGAGCACAAGGCCGGAGTCAGCCAGGGCAGATTCCAAGTCCAGGCCGCGATACCACTCGTCATGTGCGAGAGATCGCGGTGGCCCAACCAAGAATAACAACAGAAGACAGGTGGCAACGGGAGTTTTCCGTCGATTCGTGGTGCCAAGGCGACCCACCATGGTTGGCCTCCTTTTGGAGGTAAGCAGAATGTAGCGATTTTGACACTTCTTCTCCTTTTCGGGTAGACGCCATTGCGGGCCGAAGTGTTATCTGGATGTTTGCCTCGCGGGGCAATGGCTTGAAGAAGGGTAGGAAAGGTCGGTAGCGACTAGGCGGCCAGTGATCACGGCGACTGCAAGTTAGCGTCTAACGCCGTCCTTTGTTGCCTGACACTCAGCGTGTATGACTTGACCACAGATTGCGGATGAGTCCACACGAGAGGACCGTTCAGGTATCGCGCCCAATTATGCCAAAGAGGAAGCTCCGGGAGTATTGTCGGCAAACCGGAAGTTACGATCCTTCGGGCACGATTGCGGAGGATATGCCGTCAAATGGGCGTCCATCGGTCCACCGAGAGCAAACTAGGCTTCAATGCGTGGAGGAAAGCGGCACAAGCTCAACGGTCGTGGCTTTGGATTTCGGGCTTCCGAGATCCTTGGCATACTTGAGCGCACCCGCTGTGTTGTACTTTTGCAAGTAAGCTCGATCGACGGCATCCCTTAGACGCTCGTCCCTTATGTGCACGGCGCGAACCGCGATTTCGTGATCTGCTAATTGGATAGTGCCGCAGGGGTCCTTCAGAAACGTTCGGTACCAACCGTTCGGCTTCACGCTCCAGGATCGGATGAAGGCGCGGTCTTTCACCACGACAACCCAGATGCCGATGAAGCGGTGCTGGCTGGTACCGGCCCGGATGCGCAGACCTTTGGCCTCCCGGAGAACAGCCAAGATGTCATCGGGAAATTGTCGCTTCCCTTTCATTCGCGCACTCGTCTGGCGGCCTGCTGCTCCGAGAGGGAGCATGCCTCTTTTGGCTCTCCTTCTCAAGCGCATCGGTAGATATGGCAAGACTCCATTCCGAACGATTTCATTGTCCAGAGATGATCCTGGAAAGCGAAGGAGGTTCTGGGCGAGTCGTCGGCCACTCGGAAGTTATCGTCGGACCCTACTACCTCTTTCTTAGGTAGCTCGCCGTCGCCACGGCAGGAAGCATGGTTGGCAATGTCTTGGAGGTGAAGAATCTGTGTCATCCGAACACTTTGTCCGCTGCTGGAGGGCGTGCCACTGGCCTTCCTCGTTGCTGCCCAGGTACCGGCGCAGCATCACCGCCCCGTTGTCATCCTGAGCGCAGCGAAGGATCTCGCCGGCGCTATCCCTGCTAAAATGCGAAGGACGCGCAACGCGGAAGGAACAGACCAGGGATAATGCTGCTGCAGTTAGGGTCTCACGGCTCTCTGGAGGTGCAATGCTCTGGTGGTCGCCCACGTCCGTAACTCCTTTAGGATGCGCTCTTACGAAAAATGCGTCCGTAAGTGCTTTGGAATGCGCTCTTACAAAATCATTGGACTTAAAGTCTCCTGAAATGAACAGTTACAAAAAACCTGGGGGGGCCCCTCGTTGCCTTGGAGATCTTCGTTTGTTAATCGGTGTGATCAGTGTCACTTGTGGGTTGCGCCGCTCGATACGAGTGTTGAAGACGATTTGGGCGGCGTGGTAGGCTGAGGCATGCCTGAAGAGGCCCACCCATCCCCAGACGATGGACGGGTCACGCGCACACCGGCAAAGACAAACTCTGCAACCGTCCCGTGGAACCGTCCGGGTTACCGCGGTGACTGGCGGATTCCGAGACTGCGAAGCACTAAAGACACGTGGCAACACCAGGCCGACAACTCGATCTAGCCGAAACTCACGAGCAGGTACTCGACATCTGCAGGAACCTGCTGGCGGAACTGGGCAGCCCTCGGGCGCTCAGCGCGGTGCGCGGCGCAGCCCATCTGGACCGCGACCTGGGCCTGGGCAGCCTGGAGCGCGTCGAGTTGATGCTGCGTCTGGACTCCGCCTTCGGCACGCGCCTGCCTGACCAGGCTGTTGCGGAGGCCGACACGGTGGACGACCTTGTGGCAACGGTCGCCGCAGCGATGCGCGCAACCCCCGTGGTTGGCACACCCGACAAGATTGCTGACAAGCAGGCCCGAATCGACATTTCGGTTCGGGAAGAGCTTCGGGCCGCGCCAGGACAGGCACAGGACACCCCAGGGGTCGCCACGACAGTCGTTACCACCAGGACAGATCGTGGCGTCGAAGCGGCTGAGACGCTCCAAGAGGTCCTGCGGTATCGGGCGCGTTTCGACGGCCACCGGCCGCATCTAATTTTCCCCGAAGATCCCTCGCCTTCATTGGGAACAGAAAGTTCTTCGGCTGCGCTGGGGGCAGGTGAGACCCCCAATTCTCCGCACACCATCACTACTTTTGGCGAACTCTACGCGCGCGCCGAAACTGTAGCGCAGGAGCTGGCGCGCCGCGGCGTCGCGCCGGGCCACACAGTGGCTATTATGCTGCCGACCTCGGTGGAGTTTTTCTACACCTTTGCCGGGATTCTGCTGGCGGGCGCGATTCCCGTGCCCATTTATCCGCCGTTCCGCGCCGACCGCATTGCGGAATACGCCGAGCGCCAGTCAGCCATCTTGCAGAATGCCGAGGCGCGCCTGCTGGTGACGTTTCGTCAGGCGGAGACGGTGGCGCGCCTGCTGCAGCCGCGCGTGCCTTCGCTGCAGGGTGTGGTCAGCGCCACGCGCTTGGCTGAACCGCCCGCCACCCGCGCAGATGAAACCGGCTCTTCGGGACCGCGCGCCGCGTCTCGAAGGTTCGATCCGGTTCCCTGGCGCCCGCATCGCGCCCACGGAAACGACATCGCGCTGCTGCAATACACCTCCGGCTCAACCGGTGATCCAAAAGGCGTCATACTGACGCACGCCAACCTGTTGGCCAACATCCGCGCCATCGCGGAAGCAGTCGAGGTTCGTCCCGGGGACGTGGGAGTGACCTGGCTGCCTCTCTACCACGACATGGGACTGATCGGCGCCTGGATGATGCCGCTGTGTTGCGGCCTGTCTGTGGTGGTGCTGTCGCCACTCGCCTTCCTGAGCCGCCCGGAGCGCTGGCTGTGGGCCGTACACAACCATCGCGGCACGCTGGCCGCGGCGCCGAACTTCGCCTACGAGCTGTGCGTGCGCAAAATTGCCGACCGCGATATCGAAGGCCTCGACCTAAGCTCGTGGCGTGCAGCGCTGAACGGCGCCGAGCCGGTCAACCCGGAGACACTTGCGCGGTTCACGCAGCGCTTCGCACCCTACGGCTTCCGCCGTGAATCACTGCTGCCGGTGTACGGCTTGGCAGAGGCTTCGCTCGCGGTAACCGTGCCGCCGCTCGGAAAGCCATCGTTGGTGGACCGCATCGACCGCGCTACTTTTGAACGCGAAGGCCGCGCCGTGCCTGTAGCTCCGGATGCCCCGCGCGACGACCCGAACGTAACTTCATTCGTTTCGGTAGGCCGACCGGTGCCGGGCCACGAGGTGCGCCTGGTGGACGCCCAGGGCCGCAACGCAGGCGAGCGCGTCGAAGGAGCGCTGTGGTTTCGCGGCCCTTCGGTGACGCGCGGCTATTACCGCAACGCCGAAGCCACCCGGCGGCTGTTTCCCGAGGGCGGAGTCGCCGCAGCCTCCCTCGAGTCCACAGGGGATAAGTGGTTGGACTCCGGCGACCGGGCCTACCAGGCTGACGGCGAGATCTACGTCACCGGCCGCGTCAAAGACATCATCATCAAGACTGGGCGCAACCTCTATCCGCATGAAATCGAAGAGCTTGCCGGGCGCGTCGAGGGCGTGCGCAAAGGGTGTGTCGTGGCGTTCGGCGTCACTGATCCGATCACCGGCACCGAGCGCCTGGTGATTGTTGCCGAGCTGCGCGAGAGGGCCGCCGCAAAGGAGAGCGAGCTGCGGGCGCATGTGACCCAGGCCATTACCGAAGCCGTCTTGGCGGCTCTGGGCATTCCACCAGATGTGGTCGAGCTTGTGCCGCCACACAGCATTCCGAAAACCTCCAGCGGCAAGTTGCGCCGCGAAGAGACCAAGAGACTCTACCGCACCGGCGCTCTGGCCGCCCGCACTCCGCCCACCTGGTTGCAGGTAGCGAAGCTAGCCGCAGCCAGCGGGGTTGCTGGGGTAGGCCAGGGGCTTCGCCGAGGGCTCGATTTGGCCTACGGCGTGTACGCCACCGTTGTATTCGGCGGCTGGATCGTGCCCACCTGGCTGCTGGTGCTGGTCACGCCTAGCCGCAAGCTATCCGCTTGGCTCACCTCGAACGCGCTCAAAGTATATATGGCGCTGGTGGGCTGCCGCATCCGGGTGCAGGGGCGCGAGCATCTGCGCGACGCGCAAGCGCGGGTGTTTGTCTCCAATCACACGAGCTATTTCGACGTGCTGGTGTTGATGGCAGCGCTGGGTGTGAACTACCGGTTTGTCTCCAAAATGGAAGTGCGCTCGATGCCGTTCATCGGCACGTTTCTGCGCAAGCTCGGCCACGTCTGGTTCGACCGCAGCGACCCGCAAGCGCGGCTGCGACAGGCTGCGGAAATCGAGCAGCTTTTGCGAGACGGCGAGTCTGTGTTTGTATTCCCCGAGGGCACGTTTACGCCGCAGTCGGGCGTGCGTCCATTCCAGTTGGGCGCGTTCAAAGCCGCGGTGACTACCTGTCGGCCCATCTGCCCTGTGGCGCTGTGTGGCACGCGCCAGTTCCTTCGCGACCAAACTTACCTGCCGCGGCCCTCCAGCGTCACCGTGACGATATGTCCGCCACTCGAGCCCGCTCGCAACACCAGTCCCTCCGACTGGCACGAGATGGTGCGCCTGCGCGATGCCGCCCGCGCCGCCATCGCCCAGCACTGTGGCGAACAAATCCTCTAAACCCCGATTCCGATTTTGAGAGGCACTGTTTTGTCCTAATCAGTTAGATTTGCATGGTTTGGCGAAAACTGAGGAGGAACAAAACAGTGCCGCGAGAAATTACCTCGATCTTTGGAAAAAAGAAAGTGGTTT
>QHYU01000120.1 GCA_003224235.1 Acidobacteriota bacterium | reverse complement strand
CGGCTTGCCAAGCGCATGATTGAGCATTTTGAAGCACGTTTGCTTTACGAGAAAGGCGACTTGGGCTCGTTTAGCCGCGACAAATTGATTCGTCTGCGCAACGAACGTGTGGAGTTTTCCGAGCCCAAACACCAGGCCCTTTACGAACGCTGGAAAGCCGCCGGAGCGCAGGCCGTGCTCCATGTCATGGCTCCTAATGTGCGGTCGCCACAGTCTCCGAACGCTACCTTTTCGACCTGTCTCGTGGAGCATAGCTATGAGTTCTTGGGCAAAAACCAACGACTGGAATGAGCGTTCCGCTGGCCGCAATGTCCCGACACCCCCGATAGTTCGCGGTGTCGGAGCGGTTAGCGGAACCCTTCGAGAAAGGCGGAGCACAAGTGCCTCAGAACAGAGTCGTTTCCCCACCCTGCTATGGGCCGAAAGACCCAACCCGAAGGGTCGGGGCGTGGGCGGGAGCGACCCCCGAGTGGCGGCTGCCAGCGAGTGGGGCTGGGCGCGCCACGGGCGCCCAGACCGGGGTCGCTCCCGCCCACGCTTGCCCTGGTCTTAACCGGGTAAATCCCCGGAGAGAGGAGCACCTGAAATGACGCCGTACATACCGAAGCAAATTAAACCGATTCGGGAGCGCGTCGAGGCCAAACTCGACCGGGAACTGATCGTCGAACTCGAACGGTACTGCCAATACCTCGAAAGCGACCGCGATTACGTCATCGCTCAGGCATTGAGTGTAGCCTTCCGCAAGGACAAGGGCTTTGCGGAATGGCAACGGAATCACCCGATCGAGCAGCCCCGCTCAGAAGAAGCGAGCGACCAGGCTGCGCCGAGGAACAAGTGAGAGAAATGAGCCGAGTCATCCAGAGCAGAACTTGGTGGAGCCTCTTCCTCAGCATCCCTGTCGGGCTCGCGGGGCTGCTCAGCTGGCCGTTCCCGGAAGAAGACTCGCTGTTGCAACTCGTGCTCTTGCGGAAACCCTTGCTCTTCTACGTCATCAAGTATGCCTATCTCACCATGCTCTTCAGCACACCCTTCATCGCCTTCTCAACGCTCCTGTCCTTCCTCTACATCTTCTTTGCACGCCGCGAGAAACCAACCGGCGAAATCCGGCTTCCCAGGTACCCGGAACCCGAACACCGTGACGTTCTGTACCTGGTCATCGGCGAACTCCATCACGCCAAGAAACCCGAACCGGTCGAGAACCCTCGCTGGCTGGTGATTCCCGACCGGGGACTCTTCACCGGAATCGCCATCTTCGGCGCCATAGGAACCGGCAAGACCACCGGCTGTATGTACCCGTTTGCCAAGCAGCTGTTGAGCTTTCGCTCTCGGGACAGGGAACGCCGGGTCGGGGGACTCATCTTGGAACTCAAAGGCGACTTCTGTCATCACGTCAAACGCATTCTCGAAGCGGCCGGGCGCGGGGAGGATTATGTAGAGATCAGCCTGGATTCCCCCTACCGGTATAACCCGCTCCACAACGACCTCGACGCCTACGCCCTTGCCTACGGCATCGCCTCGCTCCTGAACAACCTCTTCGGCAAGAGCAGGGAACCCTTCTGGCAGCAGGCTTACACCAACCTCGTCAAGTTCATCATCCTCCTGCACAAGGTCCTCTACGACTACGTCACACTCTTTGATGTCTACGAGTGTGCCATCAACCCGGAGCGATTGGAGGAAAAGATCCGCAGCGGAGAAGCCTCTCTGCCCGAGCAGTTCGTTCTGATTGCGGTCGAGGCCTTCATGGCCGAACGGGAACTCGAAACCTACCCCTTCGAACGCGATCCCTCGACCGGCTACATGAAGGCGCCACTGACCGAGGATTTAGCCGCCTCTCTCCGCGAGCACAAGATCGTCTTCAAGACAGAAACCGATTCGACCACCGGCGACATCGCTCGCTGGGCCAACGACCCGGACAAGCGCCAACAATTTGAAGCGGTGAAACGCTGGTATTACGAAGACTGGAAACGGGTGGAGCCTCGCCTGAAAACATCAATCGTCGAAGGCATCTCGGTGTTTCTCTCGCTGTTTGACGACAACCCCGCGGTGAAGCGGGTTTTCTGCCCGCCTAAAGAGGCCTACGACCCGGTTGCAAACCACGAGGGCCGCCTGGGAAAACCCCTGCCACCGCTCTCGGAACTCCTGGAGCAGGGTGCAGTTCTGGCGCTCAACCTACCGATCGCTACCAACCCCGGACTGGCCAAGACGATTGGCACCCTGCTGAAGCAGGATTTCCAGCGCGCCGTTCTCAACCGCATTCCCCGCATGGAGCGGGAGCCTCGCCGCGAGTGGCGGGAGCTGCTCTTTCTTTGTGATGAATACCAGGGATTTGCCACGGTTGGCGAAAACGATCCGAGCGGTGACGAGAAGTTTTTCGCACTTTCGCGCCAGGCCAAATGCATCCCCATTGTCGCTACTCAGAGCATCAGCTCCCTGCGCTCGACTTTGCCGGGAGAATCTTGGCGCACTCTGATCCAGACCTTCCGGACGAAAATATTCCTGGCGCTCTCGGACGACTTCAGCGCCCGCACCGCGAGCGACCTCTGCGGCAAGGAAGAGCAACTCAAACCCAACTACACCATCTCGGAAACCGGTCAGGACGCCGGGGTAAGCATGCTCACCGGCAAGGCCGTTGCCCACCGGGCCACTTTGACCACCACCAAGGGCTACACCGTCCAGCGGGATTTTACCTTTGAGCCCAAGGTTTTCTCGGAACTCAAGAATGCCCAGGCCATTGTCCTGGCCTACGACGGCTTCAATCCCCACCCACCGAGTTTTTGCTACTTGAAGCCGTACTACCTCGACCAGAACACGTCCTACTTCGCGCAGCTGGCGAAAGGAGCGATCGGATGAGTTGGGAGGTCATTATTCCGTTCTTGCGGCCCATTGAACCCCTGATTGGGGATCCGGACATCTCCGACATCCTCGTGAATGGGCCGGACCAGGTCTTTATTGAGAAATTTGGAGAGATGCAGAAGGTCCCGGGGGTCACCCTGACCGAGAAGTCGCTGCAGGTGGCCATTCGCAACATCGCCCGGGTTTTGGGTGACGACATCAGCGAGGAAAAGCCCATCCTTGACGCCCGGCTGCCGGACGGTTCGCGGGTAACGGCCATCATCCCGCCGTGCTCGGTCAACGGCACATCCCTCGCCATCCGGAAATTTCAGAGCAAGCTCTATGGCCCCCAAGACCTGGTCCGCATCGGGACGCTCACGCCTGAATTGCTGCTGCAGCTCCAGACGGCGGTTGAGCTCCGCAAGAACATCCTAATCTC
>QHYU01000119.1 GCA_003224235.1 Acidobacteriota bacterium | reverse complement strand
TGAGATGCTCCACCACACCAAAGATGAAACCCGTCTGCCCAAGGTTTTTGAAGAAACACAGGCGGAAGCTGTCGCTTACGTTGTTTCCCGAGGCGTGGGGCTGGAAACCAACTCGGCAGCGGCGGACTACATTGCCCTTTACAAGGGCGATAAGAAAACGCTTGCCGAATCGCTCTCTGCGATCCAGGAGACTTCCTCCCGGATTCTCGATGAGTTGCTGCCAGTCGAGCGACTCACGCCGGCGCATGAAAAGCAGGCAGAAAGAGCCCTTGCGGACAAGCCGGCCCAATCCCAGGAAGAACCTGGAAGACCAAATCTGACGCAAGCAGAGCCGGCACCTCAGACGCCGGATCCGTCGGACTCCATTTCCTTCGATCGCTGAGGATCGGTCAGTTCTGCCCCTCCGTAATTGCATGACTCTTGTTTGGGCAAATCGCTTGGAGGAGGTCCACGATGATTCCTTCATCAGAAGCTGCTCTCTTAGAACAGCAAAGCAGCGCCGATTTTGAGCCCTTGCTCGATTGTCGCCAAGCTGCCCGCCGGGTTCATTGCCATGAAAAGACGCTGCAGCGATACGCCCGCAAAGGGATCATTCGAGCCTACAGGATTCACCACAGATGGTATTTTCGCGTTTCGGAGCTGGACTATTGGGTCCGATCGCAGGTAAATTCTGAATGCCATCGTGCCGCGTGAACTGGGAGGAATCCAATGTTCACGCGGGCACGGTATCAGTTCGGATGGTTGGAGTTACGAAAGAGAAGAAGAGGACCAAACGTCTGGATCTGGCGTTGTCGAAGCACCGATCCGAACGGTCGCAGGGAAAAGGATTCGGTGACTATTGGAGATATCTGCCAGTATCCGACGAAGGCCCTGGCGTGGAAGGCCGCTGAAGGATTACGTCTCACGGTTAACCGGGATAACCCTGGTGCCCAAGTGACCTTCGGGGCTCTCGTCGATCGGTACGTGCGGGGAAAAATGCCAGAGCGGTATGTGACCGCGAGTAAGTACCGTTCCTGGATCAATCATCACATCAAACCCCAATGGGGTAACTATCCCATTGCGAAAGTGAAACCGGTTCTGGTCGAGGAATGGATCGGCGGGCTCGATTTAGCACCCAAGAGCAAGGGGCACATCCGCAGCATGATGCACATTCTTTTTCAGTGGGCGATGAGATGGGAGCTGATCGATCTTCAAATCAATCCCATGAGTCTCGTTCATGTGAAGGGATCGTCCAAAAGGTTGCGGGAACCAGTGACACTCTCTGTAGAGCAGTTCCATCATCTGCTGGAATTTGTGGTGGAGCCTTTTCGCAGGATGTGCGTGGTCGCAATGTGCCTCGGGCTTCGGGCCAGCGAACTTGTTGGTCTGCAATGGGGCGACTTCGACTGGAAGAACTGCTATGTGACGATTCGCCGCGGAGTCGTAATTGGGAGAGTGGGAGAGGTGAAAACGCTCGGCTCTAACAAGGCGATTCCGCTCGATCCCGATCTCGCGTCGATGCTTTTGTCCTACAAGCGGGACAATGCACCTGACGCATGTGAAGTGGATTGGGTCTTTCCCAGCACACGTACGGGAAATCCGTGGTGGCCATGGACGATCCAACGCGAGCACCTGCTTCCGGCGGGAATCAGAGCCGGCTTAGGCAGGATCGGCTGGCACACGTTCCGGCACACCTACTCGACGATGCTTCGAGCTCTCCGGGTTGATTTAAAAGTGCAGCAGGAGCTCTTGCGCCACGCAGACATACGGACGACGCTCAACATTTACACGCAGGCGGTTCCAGAAGCATTGAGGGAAGCGAATAGCAAGGTCGTACAGATGGTGCTCCCGGGCAGGAAAACTGCATGAGAACGCGTGGGCAACAGGTGGGCAATAGCAGTCCCCGCGCGTTCCTTGGCGTTCCTTCGGGGGGCATCGGGTTTCTTGTAAGTCTCTGAAACTACGACCAGAAGTTAATTCGACTCCCACACGCTTCCGCCATGACGTGTGTAGCCCGCCTCTTCAGAGGCGGGGCATTATCAAGAGCACGAGTCAAGAGACCCGGACCACAAGTTTTGACGTTTCACCCAAACTTTGGCCAAGAAGAAATCCCGAACAAAGTACAGCGCGGCTAAGGAAGCGCGACGCCGCGCCCGCGAACGGGCCGGGCAGCCTCCGGCCCAGCAGGTTCTCCGCGACAAGCGTCGCAAGCCTCCCAAACACAAGAAGAAGTGGATCGAGCAGGAGCTTCTTTAGTTCGCGGGTCGCGGGCTGCAGCTAGTCTCCTGAGCAGCTTGCTTGCGTCTGGAATGTGCCAGAATGAAGGTTCCGCCGGAACCTAATTCTTGGACCCTCAACCTGGTTTGTATTCGGGTACCACTTCATCGAGGCGGAAGACGGGTGCCGGAGAGCGGCCGAGGTGGCGCGCCACTTCGGAAGAGATTTTCTCGAGGTCGGCTTTGGAGAAACCTATGCTGCTGACAGACACTTTCCCACTGGGCTCGATCAGGAAAACCGTCGGAACATTCGTCAGCCCGTACTGGTTGGAAACGGGGTAGCCGTCGCTGTCCAAGACGGTAGGAAAGCTGAGGTCGTATTCGGCGCAGAATTCTTTCGTGTCGCGCTTGTTGTCCTGTGAGATAGCCACAAAGCTGACGCGGTCATCTCCGTAGGTTTCATAGAGCCGCTCAAGGAAGGGAAGCGTGAACTGGCAGACCGGGCAGGAGATTTTGAAAAAGGCCGCCACGACGGGACCCTTTCGCAGGGCATCGGCGAGCGAGAAGGGTTGGCCATTGGTACCGTTGAGCGCAAAGGTCGGCGCCTGATGCCCGGCCAATACCTTGGTCATGGGTTTACCTCCAAACAGCCGCTTCAGTAGCCGCGCGAAGCTCACCTCTAAATTTTAACGCAAATGGCCCGGAGGGCAAAATCTATGCGCCCGTCGCGCTGGCCTGTAGAGCAACTGGCTTCCGCCCGCGGGGATTTGTAGCCCCAGCGTCCCACTGGCGATTTTGGGCAAACCGCCCGCGAGACGCCGGCGTTACAGGTGGCGCGTTGGAGCGCGCCGATATGCCGCAATGTAAGTATTCAGAAACGGCGAACGGTGAGGATCAGTGGATGTGGCGGGTCTTACGCTGCATGTAGTCCATGAGGAGGTACTGTCCAAGCGTATAGGGCGTGGTGAAGTAGGCCTTCCCGCGGCACAGTTCCGCCACCTTTTGCACGAAATGGACCAGGCTATACTCGCTGGCCAGCATGAAGGTGTTGATCAGGATTCCGGCTTTTCTGCACTTGGCCACTTCCTCCAGCGTCTGTGTGACCACCAGCGGGTCCAGGCCAAAGGCGTTCTTGTAGATGCGGCCGTCCGGGAGCGTCAGCGCCGAAGGCTTGCCGTCGGTGATCATGACGATCTGCCGCATGTCTTTCTTCTGGCGCATAAGGATTCGCTGCGCCAGACGCAGACCTTCGCGCGTGTTGGTGTAGTAAGGGCCCACCTGCACGCGTGCCAGCTCGCCCAGGGGCACTTCTTCGGCGCTGTCGTGGAACAAAACCAGATGCAGCGAGTCGCCCGGGTACTGCGTGCGGATCAGGTGCGAAAGTGCCAGAGCCACTCTCTTCGCCGGGGTGAAGCGGTCCTCGCCATATAGGATCATGCTGTGGCTACAATCGAGCATGAGCACGGTGGCGCAGGAACTCTGATATTCGCACTGGTGGACCATCAGGTCGGAATAGTCCAACTCGATGGGAACCTTCGCCCCCTCGCGGCGAACGGCGTTGAACAGGGTGGCGCTGATGTCTAGGTTGAGGGTATCGCCAAACTCGTAGTGCCGGGAGATACCGCCGGACTCGACCCCGGTGGCCAGATCGCGCGTGTCGTGCCGGCCAAAGCTGCTCTTGCCGAGCGACGCCAGCAGGTCCTTCAGCGTCTTGAATCCGAGAAAGTCTAGCGTCTTGTCCGTGATCTCAAACCGGGCTTGCGTCTGAGCGTCTTGCTGACCGCCGATCTGTCCGCGAGGAGTCTTCTCCGGCGGAGCCGTGACCTGCGGCGGCTGCGGAGAGATATATCCTTCCTGGGCCAGCCGCTCGATCAGTTGGTCGAGCAACTCCCGGAGCTGCTCGTTCTTGCTCAGGTCGGTGTTTTCCAGCAGTTGCTGCATCAACTCATCGGGAATCAGGTCGCCCTCCTGCAGCGCGCGGAGGATGGCTTCGCGGAGCTTTTCCATCGATCGCTCGGGGTCCATCTCCGAGATCCCGTAGAACTGCGACTCGAAGCCGCTTTGGAGGAAAAAGTCGGAGAGGCGCTTGACAAGCTCCTGAAGGTCCACGGCGTCCGAGGGCTCGCCCGTATAACGCGACCAGCGAATGAACTTCATCTTGCCACCTGCTTGAACTCCGTGGCGCCGGCTTCTGGCCGGTGGTTTAGTGGCCTGTGTCGCGACCTTTTCTGGCCTGGCGGCCGCGCCCCTGGGACAGCGCCTTTGCCACAAAGCCGGCCACTAATTGAACTGGCGGCGCGGCGGCCGTCCGTATTGCTCACGCGGCTCGGGCGGTTTGGGGCGCTCGGCGTAGAAGCCGCGCTCTTCGTTCCGGCTGATGCGCTTGTGCGCCCAGAGGCCCTCGAGGATAAACTCGGCCGCCGAGACCGACGCAGCGGCATCGGCCTTGCCGGTCACGCCGAGCCGCTCGATGTGCTCGATCAGGCCCTGGATGCGCTTCAATTGCGCGAAGGTTTCGGCGGCTGAGGCGGTTTCTGGCATCTTCAGTTCGCCGCCCATTTCGAACCACTGCACGACGGGCTGCAGATTTGCCTCGCCTACATATTTGGAGAACACCTTACCCGCTGCCGCGCGGATCAGTTCGCGGGCGATGTTCTCAGCGCCGCGCAGCTCACCCTCGTACTCGAGCTCCATTTTGCCGGTCATCGCGGGGATCGCGGCGTAAACGTCAACGATTCGCGCGGCGACCACAACCTCGCGGTTACGCACGGCACGCTGCTCGGCATTGCTGACCACGCTCTCCAGGCAGGCAATCGGCAGCCGTTGGCTGACTCCGGAGCGACGGTCGATGCGCTTATCCTCGCGCGCCAGAAAGGCAATCTCCTCGATCACCTCGCGGATGTAGCCGGGTATCTCCAGCCGCCTCTGGCCATCGCGGCTGGTCCAGGCCTCTTGCGCGGTTATGGCCAGGCCTTCCTCGATCGACGCGGGGTAATGCGTGCGAACCTCCGAGCCGACACGATCTTTCAGCGGGGTGATGATCTTGCCGCGGGCCGTGTAATCCTCGGGATTGGCGGTGAAGACCAGCAGCACGTCGAGCGGGAGCCGGATGGGATAACCCTTAATCTGGATGTCGCCCTCTTGCATGATGTTAAACAAGCCCACCTGAATTTTCCCGGCGAGGTCAGGCAACTCGTTGATCGCGAAAATGCCGCGGTTGGCGCGGGGGAGCAGGCCGAAGTGCAAGGTGAGTTCGTCGGAGAGATCGCGGCCGCCGCGGGCCGCTTTGATCGGGTCAATGTCCCCGATGATGTCGGCAATGGTCACATCCGGGGTGGCAAGCTTTTCCACGTATCGCTGGTCGCGCGGCAGCCAAGCAATCGGTGTGTCGTCGCCGCGGGCGGAGATCAGCTCGCGGCAGGCGCGACAAATCGGCCGGAAGGGATTGTCATTGATCTCGCAGCTGGCGACCACGGGAATTTCCGCGTCCAAGAACTGCACCAGGCCACGGAGGATGCGGCTTTTCGCCTGGCCGCGCAGGCCGAGCAGGATGAAATTATGTCGCGCCAGGATAGCGTTCACGATTTGTGGGATGACGGTATCTTCGTAACCGTGGATGCCCGGGAAGAGTGTTCCTCCTTCACCCAGCCCGCATAGGAGGTTTTCGCGCATTTCCTCTTTCACGGACCGGTTGGCGAGCCGCGGTTCGGCCCATGGGCTGTGCCGCAGCCGCCCCAAGCTTTCAGGTTTGCCTTTTGCTTCGCTGTTCATTAGGGTCCCTACATCCCTCCGCCTCAGCGGCAGACTGTGAGGTGCCGCCTACCATTATAGATGAACGCGAGCGGCGCAAAGTTATCTGCGCGGCCATGATGTTCTGTGCAGTGCAGGGGTTGCGTCATCCCCCTTGGGTGCCCGGGTCCAAGTTGCCGCGTCCCGATGAGCCCGATCTACTGGAACCCGTGGCCGTTGCCCACGGCTTTGGCGCGCACCCGCTCGACATGAGCGAGTTTCGGGAGCCACTGGTTCAAGCGTTCGAGCAAGCGCTCCTGGCGCGCGGACTCTGCGCGAATTTCCAAGAGTTCCTGTTTGTAGTCCAGATCGAGTGGCAGCTCGGTCGCAATTTGAAACGCCAGCGAATAGCCCTCCGTCATTTCGGTTGGCTTGGACTCGCTGCCGTAGATCAGAGCGGCCCATCGCTCGTGTCCTCCTCCAGAAATTCCACAGCGCCTTCCAGATACGGCTGGTCGCGAAAGACCTCGCTGACGCGAAAGGGCACCCGGCCTATCGTCAGGATGTCCATGCGGCCGTCATCGTATTTCTTGACGATTTCGACGATCTCCGCGCTGCAGCCCACCTCAGCTATGCTCTCGGATCGCGCCAGAACAACACCGAAGAGGGAGTGGTGCTCCAGGCAGTGCTTGACCATAAGACGGTACCGTGGCTCGAAGATATGCAGCGGCAGCGGCGTGCCGGGAAGCAGCACTACCTCGAGCGGAAACAGCGGGATGCGTTCTAGCGGCATCGTGTCGCGTAAGACGATGATAACAGAATCGGGGAAGGGAATTGTGCCGCCGACAGGATAAGCCCAAGTCCTTCCTCGGGGTTGGCGTACACTCTACTGCGTTGTCCTCGCGGCGCAATAGAATCGCCGCGGTGATCGCTGGTCGCCAGTATGTTTCACAAGCCGCCAGAGAGGCCTGCGCTACAGTCCGTAGACTGCCGGCATTCAACTCAGCTCCGCGAGCGCGGCCTCCATTTCGGAGCCGGCGTGCTGATCACCCACCCGCCGGGCAACAACGATGCCGGCGCTGAGGACTTGCCGGGCTTCCTCGGTGCGGGCCAGGCGGGCCAGGAGCTGTCCGTAGTGAAAATAGCCGGCCACGTAATCCGGGTGAGCGGCTATCAGTTGGCGGAAATGTTCAATAGCGGCGCTATGGTCGCCGCTTTTCGAACACTCCAGCGCTAGGCCGTACCGCGCAAAGGCGTCGTTGGGATTGGCGGCAGCAAACTCTTCGAGCATCTGGCGGCGTGTTTTCTGCGATTGGGGCATGGCGCGAAACAGCGTATTATATCCGGCTGCCGGTGCGTCGCCAAATGCACGGTGGCGCTGGTCAACCCGCGAAACTGACCCTGAGTGAAATATCTTTGTACGGGCGTCCGCCGCGGCAGGCGCCCCTAAGCGCCATCCCTTGGACGGGATGATGGATATGGCCTCGCTGCGATGACCCTGAGCGAGGCGGAAGGCTCCGAAATGGAAGGCAATTCATACCGGGGGCGGAATCCGACGTGGCCATAAAAAGGCAGCAGGGGAAAGCTGGGCACGAAGGCCATATTGCCGCGGGTAAGCCTGTCAGAGCGTCAAAAGTCGAGATGGTGGAAGTGGTTCTGCCGCAAGACGCCAATGTATTGGGAAATATTCTCGGCGGCCGCGTGATGCACCTGGTGGATATCGCCGCAGCGATTGCGGCGCACCGCCACAGCCAGAGTCACGTGGTCACCGCCTCGGTGGACTACGTGGACTTTCGCAATCCGATTCGGGTGGGTGAGTTGATTATCCTCAGGGCAAACATCAACCGTGTATTTCGCACCTCCATGGAAGTCGGCGTCAAAGTGTTCTCAGAAAATATCTTGACCGGCGAGCGCAAGCACACCACTACGGCCTATGTGACCTTCGTGGCTATCGATGAGGCGGGCCGGCCCAAACCTGTTCCACCGCTGATCCTGAAAACCGCAGTGGAGCGTCGCCGCTACCACGAGGCCCTGATCCGGCGGCGGATTCGCCTGGCTTATCGCTACAAGCGCGCGAAGCTCGCTCTCAGCCAGTCCTGAGCCGGGCATTTTCATTGTCATGCTGGACATGGTCGGAGGTGTCTTCCTCAGAGAAGCATGGAAGCGGCGGTTTGCTGCAACTCTGTCGTACCGCGTCTCGACCAAGCGACACGCAAACTGCACTTCAGCGCCATCGGTAGGGCCGATGTCTTGCCGATGGGCTTCTGCTAAGGGCTCTAACTCACCGGCCCAACCCAGAGGATGCGATCTTTGGTGGGCTGGGGCAGGCCCCCCGCAGGTTCTTCGCTGACGGCCAGGGCAGCCGCATCGGCCAAGGTCGCGCTCGGAGTGGCAACCAGCAGCACGGTGCCAGCGGCGTCTGGATGGAAAATACCCGCACTGAGCGGGAGGCCCTTCTTGGGCACGACCCAGAGCTGGAAGGTGTGGTTGGGGGTCGGAGAAGGGACCTTGTGGCCAGCCAAAACCAAGCCCATCTGGGCGTGCCAAAAGGCGCGAACCTCAGGTAAAGCACTCTTCCCGCTGGGTTTCAGATCGATCTCCCGAGTTCCAGAAGCCGTTCGGATCACCAGAGCGCGCTGGTAAAGCTGGCGTTCCGATTCCAGCTCCAGTGTTCGGCTGTGCGCGGCTCGAATCTCGTCCTGTAAACTGGTGAGTTCCGCTTGGTACCGGCGCATCTCGAAGATTGAGAACAGCGCGAACAGCACCAGGACCGCCGCGCCGACCCAAGCCCACACGGGAATCCAGCCACGCCCCTCCGAAGGCTTCGTGGTGCCTGCGCCAGCCAGAACCTTGCGGCGCAGTGCGGCAGGTGGCTCGGCTTCCGGCGCCAGATAGGCGAGCTGTGCCACCAGCCAACGCGCGCGCTCCAACTCAGCGGTGCAGACCGGGCACCGGCGCTCGAGGTGCGCATCCAGCGCGGCGCGCTCCTCCCCCTCCAGCGCACTGAGCGCGTAGGCTTCGTAGTATTCCTTCAGTTGTTCGCAGTCGCTCACTAACGCTCTTCCAATGCTTCTCGGAGCCGCAACAGCCCTGTGCGGATCCAGCTCTTAACCGTGCCCAGGGGCTCTTTCAGCTCCCGTGCGATTTCGCTGTGCGTCATGCCGTCAAAATAGGCCAACTCGATCGCTCGGCGCTGCCGCTCGGGCAGCGAGCGCATCAGCACCCGTACCCGGGCAGCGCGGTGCTCGCGGTCGGCAATGTGCTCGGGATTGGGCGCCGTACAGGCCAGCGGCTGTTCCTCCAGGGTGTCTTCCCTCCGCCGCTGTTTTTCACGTTTCAGCCGCATGTGGTCCAGGCTGCGGTTGCGCGCCAGCGTGAGCAGCCAAGGCTCAAGCGGTCCGCGCGAAGCCTGGTAGTGGTGCGCTTTGCGCCAGAGTTGGAGAAAAACATCCTGGACGATCTCTTCGGCAGAGGTGGCCTGCTGTGCAATTCGCAGGGCCAGGGAATAAACAGCTCGCGAGTGGCGATCATAGAGAATTTCAAGCGCCTCAGGGGCCCGGCGGGCAAGCTGCTCCATCAGCGCGGAATCGGACAGCGATTCACCTTCCGGGCAATCTTGACGAGCCGCCTGGATCACAGTCGCAAGCTTTCTGCCTTCGACTCTAATACTACGTCAAAGCGGACTCCCGGGATGAGGGGGAGTATGTCGGGGGAGCGTTGCGTCCGGAATCGGCAGAGCTAAGAGGCCGCTGGTGTCATGCCGAGCGGCGTGAGGCATCGCTCGGAGAGTTTCCTCGCCTGCCACGGCGGGCTCGGTTGACAGGCCTCGTGAAACAGCATCTTAGACTGTTGCCTCCCGGCTGGCTTCGTCGGTTGAGGTCAGATACCGCCGCACAGAATGGGCGGCGCGAAACCCCTGTTCCACGCAAGCGCCGATGGAAGGTCCTTCCAAATAATTGCCGGTCAAGAATAGGCCGGGGACGCTTGCGACGAGGTCGCTGAAGGCCGCCATGATCTTTCCATGGCCCAGATTGTACTGGGGCAAGGCGCGAGGGTAGCGTCGGACGAGACGAGTCACCGGCGGGCCGTTGATCTTCAGCACGCCAGCCAATTCCCCCGTCACAATATCGGCGATTTGATCTTCACTGAGCAGGCACAACTCCGGGTCGGTGGCACCGCCAGCGAAGCAGGTGAAGCAAACCGTGCCCTCGGGCGCGCGTCCGGGGAAGAGCGAAGAATTCCAAACCGACCCCAGCAGCCGCAACCCTTCGCTGCGTGGCACCAGGAACCCAAAACCGTTCGCGGGATGACCGATTTGCTCGCGCCGATAGCCGGCCGCCACCACGGCCACCGGTGCAAAGCCGATCTGCGCCAGAGTAGAGCCAAATCGCGGCGACACGCTGGCCAGCAGCCGTCGGGCAGAGTGCGGGTCGGTGGTCACGATGACGGCCTGGGCAGTCAGCACCTCCGCGCGCCCGTGGTGGGAGACTCGGAGCTCGAACGAAGATTTCCCATCGGCTTTGCTGCGGCTGATGGAGGTGGCGCTGACGCCGCAGCGCAACGCGTCTCCCATGTGCAGGCCCAGTGCCCGGCACAGCGCCGCCATGCCGTCACGGAACGAGCAGAGCGAAGGACGTGGCTTTTGCTTCGGCGCTCGCGACTTCATCGCGCCGCGGATTACGCTGCCGAACTTCAACTCCCATTGATGCGCGGTGGGGAACGCGCTCCGAAGGCTTAGCTTTTCCGGATCGCCCGCATAGACCCCGGACACAAACGGTGCCACCAGTGTTTCCAAGAGTTCGACGCCGAACTTCCGACGGACGAAATCGGCCACTGACTCATCTTCAGCGGGAGGCCGCGTCCGGCGAAAGGCTTCGGTGAGCAACCGCCATTTGGCGCTGGCGCTGAGGAGGGATGTGGTCAGAAGCGCTGGTGGGCTCATAGGCACTGGTTGGAGCCGCTTACTCTTCAAGATGTAGCGCGGCGCGCGGGGATCGGCGCGCAACAGCGCGTCGCTCAACCCCAGCGCGGCGATGATTTCCAATAGGGTGTCTGTGGGAGAAAAGCTCTGCGGGCCTAGTTCAAACAGGAAACCGTCCTGCTCGACCGACTCGATGACGCCGCCGACGCGGGAGGCTTGCTCGAGCAGCAGAACGGGGATACCCAGTTGTCGCAGCCCGTACGCGCAAGACAGCCCGGAGATGCCGCCTCCGATCACAACGGCTTGCGAGGGAGTATGCACGGGGTAAGAGCCTTTGCCGCCGGCCTGCTAAAAGGTATTGGGACTGAGCAGCGCGCGGGTCTCCAGCTTCAGTCTTTCAACAAAAGGGCCGAAGACCATTGCCACGAAGGCGCACCGACGCCCCGGCCAGCTGCATTGATTCAGCAAGTCCTCGGAGGCGCTGCTTTCTGTACGAGCTGAACACAAACACTGGTGTCGGCTACGGCTGGAGGTTCTAGTCAGCGCGGCCGAGCGGCACCCGCGCAGGCAAAGCGGTGGTTTGCCCCGTCTGTACGAAGGCCCTCGCGTTTTCCACCGGGGTGCTAGGGAGAATGCCATGACCCAGATTCAGGATGTGCCCAACACCTCCGGTTTTTTCAATTGCTTCGCGAACGGCCCGACGAATGCCCTCGGCGGGGCCGAGCAGGACGCAAGGGTCCACATTGCCCTGCAGAGCGATGCGGCCGCCAAGGCGCTGCCTCAATTCGGCCAGGTCCACGCGCCAGTCCACGCTCAGAACGCTGGCACCGACCTGCCCTACATCGCGCAGCAGGTGATCGGAAGCTTTCGTATAGAGAATCACGGGCACAGCACCGGGCGAAAGTTCAGCGATCAAAAGTTGCGTGGCCGGCAGAGCAAACTCCTGGTAGTCCCGGCGGCTGAGCTCTCCCGCCCAGGTGTCGAACACTTGAACCGCAGCGGCGCCGGCGGCGATCTGCGCTTTGAGGTAGCCGGCGGTCGCCCGGGCAATCTTCTCCAGCAGCGTCCGCAGGACACGCGGCTCGTGGTACATCATCTGTTTCGGTGTGGCGAAGCCGTCTTTGGCCCGGCCCTCGACCATGTAGCAGGCCAGCGTCCATGGCGCGCCGGCAAATCCCACCACCGGGACCTCCGGTCCGAGCTCGTGGCAGAGCCGGCGGATGGCCTCGGCCACGAATCCAGTATCTTGCTCGGGATCGAAAACCCGCAGCGCCTCCACCTGGCTTACTTCACGGATGGGATGAGTGATCACCGGACCGGAGTCGGTCAGCTCCACTTCGACGCCCATGGCTTCGGCGGGAATCAGGATGTCCGAAAAAACGATGACGGCATCCACGCCCACCGTGCGAAACGGCTGCAGGGAAACCTCCACGGCCAGTTCAGGCGTCTTGCAGACTTCGAGAAAAGCGTGTTTTTGACGCACGGCCCGATAATCAGGCAGGTAGCGCCCAGCTTGGCGCATCATCCAGACGGGAACACGCTCGACGGGTTCCGAACGGCAGGCGCGAAGGAAGAGTTCTTTGCGATTCGTGGAAATGTATGTCTCCGGCATCGCCAGGGGACCAACCGCTCATGATAACAAAACTTCTGTAGGGTCGCACGGTTGGCCTTTTCGCCCGCGTTACTACCTCGCAGCGTGCTTTGCCGCTGCAAATTTCGCTATAATTCCGTAGCGTCGGAACACCACCTTAGTTTATGACCTTGAGATGCGGCTTCCGGCCGATGGTGCCCTGACGGCGGACCTGATGACGACTCACTTCGGTACAGGGGCTCTTGGGCTGTATGCGATCAGCCTAAGTCTTTACGTCTGGTATCTGTACTTCAAGAAGCGCCTGATCGGACGAGCCGCAACGCTGTTCCTAGCCGGCGGAATCGTGCTGCAGTACTTCGCGCTCCTCGAACGCTCGCGATGGCTGCAATCGGTCCCTTACGAGGACCTCTACGGCTCAATGTCGTTGTTCGGCTGGCTGCTGGCGGTCACTTATCTCGGCCTTGAAATCTTTCACCGGCACCGCTCGGTCGGCCCCTTCGTCCTACCCTTCGTCTTGCTGCTCTCTCTGCTGGCGAGCTTCGCGCCGGCGGCAGCCCCGGCTTTTCCCCCGGCCCACGGACCTTTGTTCGCCCTGCATGTGACTCTGAATATCCTGGCCTACGCTGCCTTCGCGCTTTCCTTCGTCCTCAGTGTGATTTATCTGCTTCAGAACCGGCTGTTGCGGCACCATCGACTGGGGACGATGTTCTGGCAATTGCCGGCGCTCGAGGTCCTGGAGCGGATGAGCCGCAGCAGCGTCATCGTGGGCATGGTATCGCTGGGCGTTGGGATGGTGCTGGGCTTCGTTTGGGCCAGCCGGATTCGCGGGCAGTTTTGGAACGCGGACGCCAAAGAAATTGTCACGCTGGTGATTTTTGCCGCGTATGCGAGCTACGTCTGGCTGGGCCGCACAAGCGCTTGGCGCGGCGCGCGCGCTTCCCGGCTATGCGTTCTGAATTTTATTTTTGTTATTTTCAGCTACACCGTCGTCAATTTGTTTCTTTCGCGCTATCACAGGTACTTCTGACGGCGAAGTGGGTCGTGCTGCCGTCGGCACGGAGGAGCTAGGAAAGAGCGATGGAGATTGTTCTCGTCGGACTGAATCACCGAACCGCGACGGTCGAGATCCGCGAGCGGGTGGTCTTCAGCCCAGAGCAGGCTCGCCGTGCTGCCGGTGAATTGCGTTCGCGCGGGATTTTGGAAGAGATCCTGGTTCTTTCCACTTGCAACCGCAGTGAACTGTACGGCGTGCCGCCGGAATCGGCTTCGGACAGTGCCGCGGCAGTGGAAAGCTTTCTCGCCTCCTTTCACCAGTTTGCCCCTGCGGAGCTGAATGGAAGTTTATATCGGCACGGGGACCGCGACGCGGTGCGGCATCTGTTTCGAGTCACCGCCGGTCTCGACTCCATGATGCTGGGTGAAGCGGAGATTCTGGGCCAGGTCCGCGAAGCCTACCGGGTCGCGCTGGAGCAGGGCGCCACTGGCCCAGTGCTGAACCGGATGTTTCAGGCCGCGCTCGAGGTCGGTAAGCGCGTTCGCGCCGAAACTGAAATCGGCACGCGCGCTATGTCAGTCGCGTTCGCGGGCGTGAAGCTGGCGGAGAGCATTTTCGGGAAGCTCCGCGGTCACAAGGCGTTGATTCTAGGCGCCGGGGCAATGGGCGAGCAGGCCGTCGAGCATATGCGCGACCGCGGCATCGAGCGAATCTTGGTGGCGAACCGCTCTCGAGAGCGCGGTGAGGAACTCGCGAAACGCGTGGGCGGCGAGCTGGTGCCGTGGGAGGGCGTCGCTGCTGCCCTGCGGCTTCCGGACATCATTGTGAGTTCGATCGGAGGCGCCGATCCGGTTTTTACGCGGCCGACCGTCGAGCGGGCTATGGCCGAGCGCTCGAACCGCGCCCTATTTATCATCGATTTGGGCGTGCCGCGAAACGTTCCGGCGGAGATCGGAGACCTGTACAGCGTCTATCTCTACAACATCGACGACCTGACGGAAATCGTCGAGCAGAACAAAAAGGCCCGGGAAAACGAGATCCCTCGCGCCGAAGCCCTCATCGAGGAGCACGTCGCGAAGTTCGAAGCCTGGCAGGGCAGCATGGAGGCGACTTCACTGCTCAATGAGCTCCAGACCAAGCTGAAGCGAGAGCGGGAAGCCTTCTTGCGCGATCGCCTTGAGCCGATGCAGCACCTTTCCTCTGCGGACCGCGAGCAGATGGCCCGGCTCATGGAAGAGCTCCTGGACCGCGTCGTGATCGAGCCCGCCGAGCGCCTGCGCAGCCGGCGCGAGTTCCGCCGCAAGCTCGCTGCCGTTGAAGCGCTGCGCGAGCTATTCGGCCTCGACCGGGAGAAGCCTTGAGAGCGTTGCGCATCGGCTCGCGAGGCAGTCTACTGGCACAGTGGCAGGCCAACAGCATCCGCAACTTGCTTGCGCGGACGCCTGGCGTCAAAGCCGAGATTATCCTCATCAAGACCTCGGGCGACCGGTTCCAACAAGCAAACGTTAGCCAGATCGGCCTCAAAGGAGTTTTCATCAAGGAATTGGAAGACGCCCTGTTCGAGGGCCGCGTAGACCTGGCAGTGCACAGCATGAAGGATGTTCCCACCGAGACGCCGGCCGGGCTGGCGTTTCCTGCTATCTGCCAGCGGGAAGACGTGCGCGACTGCTTGGTCGCGCACAAACCGGGAGCAAAACTGAGCGACTTGCCGCCTGGTGCGCGGGTGGGCACCAGTAGCCTGCGCCGCCAATCCCAATTGCGCCACCACCGGCCAGACCTGGACATGCATGAGCTCCGCGGCAACGTGGATACCCGGCTACGCAAAGCCGAGCAGGGCGAGTACGATGCCGTCGTGCTCGCCAAGGCGGGACTCGACCGGCTTGGTTGGAGCGACCGAATCAGCGAAGTGATCTCAACCGACATCAGTCTGCCAGCCGTTGGCCAGGGAGCCCTGGGGATTGAAGCGCGGGCGGATGACCAGGAAGTGCTGGATTTGCTGGCGCAACTCGACCACGCCGAGACGCGCGCCGCTGTAACCGCGGAGCGAGCGCTCTTGGCCAAACTGGAAGGCGGCTGCCAAGTGCCGCTGGGGGCCTGGGCCCGCATTGAGCGGCAGGAACTAGTCCTCGACGCCTGCGTCCTTTCGATTGACGGTGCCGATTACATTCGCCTGCGCGCTGCCGGCTTTCCGCAACATGCGGAGGATTTGGGCCGCGAGTTGGCGGAGACCCTGCTGGCCGCTGGCGCAGACCGTATCTTGAGACTGGTGGGAAGAAACATTGACAGGCACTGAGGCAAAACCACTTGCCGGCCGCCGGGTGGTTGTCACGCGCGCGCCTGAGCAAGCGGGCGAGTTGATCCGGCAGCTCGAGGAGTTCGGCGCCGTGGTCCTGCTGCTGCCAGCCGTCACTTTCGCCGATCCCCAGGATGCGGAGCTGCTCGATGGCGCCATCCGATCGCTCGATACTTTTCATTGGCTGCTCTTCACCAGCCAGAATGCCGTGAAGTTCTTCGCGAAGCGCCGCCGGATACTGGGCGCTTTGCCGCGAGACGCCGCAGCGGCGTCTAGCCAGCCGTTGGTAGCTGCGGTGGGGCCTGCAACGGCGGAGGTCGCAGTCAAAGAAGGTTTTCGCGTGGAATATGTGGCCCGGCAGTTTCGCGGCGTCCTCCTGGCCGAAGAGCTCGGCCCGCGTCTTGCCGGGAAGCGGGTCTTGCTTCCTCGCAGCAACCTTGCCGGTGCCGACCTGCCCGCCGCATTGCGGGCGCATGGCGCTGAAGTGGTGGACGTAGTGGCGTATCATACGGGTGTGCCGGAGTCATACGACCACAGCGTTGCCGACTCCATCCGCCGGGGCGAGGTGGATGTTATCTCCTTTCTGAGCCCCTCAGCTGTTCACCTCCTGGCGGAAGAAGTGGGCCCCGAGACTTTGCGTCGGCACAGCGGGCAGGTGGTGTTGGCGGCGATCGGCCCAGTGACCGCTGCGGCTATCCGCGAGGCTGGGCTGCCGGTGGAAATCGAGCCACGCGAAGCC
>QHYU01000118.1 GCA_003224235.1 Acidobacteriota bacterium | reverse complement strand
CAATGAAGAAAGCGCCGGGAAGCGCCGTCGGAGGCGCATCACGCCCGGCAATCCCTGGCTAAAGCCAACCCTGGCGCAAGCCGCTTGGGCGGCGAGCCACACCAAGAATAGTTACTTGGCCTCGCAGTACCGCCGCTTGGCGGGTCACCGCGGGAGGAAACGCGCTCTGATTGCCGTGGGCCATTCGATCCTGGTGATCTTCTATCACATGCTGAAAACAGGAACGAGCTACACCGACTTGGGCGGCGACTTCTTCGATCGTCTTCAACCGGAGCGCCTGACCCGCTACTATGTCAAGCGGCTAGAACGCCTCGGGCATAAAGTCACTCTCGAATCCCGCGCCGCTGCATGACCCAAATTTTCGGAGCAGCTTTGACACCAGGGCGATTGGAGGTTGACGCGAGAGAACGGCGGGCGTATGGTCTTGCCCAGAAATCGAGTTGCAATCGGAAATTCCGGCCAACAGGAGTCTCCTAATGAGCTCCATCCTATTTTCAAGACGCAAGCTTTTCGAAGCAGGTGCGGCGGCAGTGGCCGCAGCCGGAGTAGCGGCGATTCCCGGAGCAGCGTTAGCCCGGCCCGCGCCAGCGCCAGGGAGGGAGTCCGAATCTGAAACCCTCTTTCGAGAAGGCGACGAGGAAAGATTCCGATCATCGCTGCACAACGCGTATTTGTTCCTAAACACGATGATGGACGCCTACGCGCAAGGGTCCACGACCCGGCTTTCGCAGAGCTATTCGGACGAAATTGGATTGGAGAGCACCGCGTTCGTTTACGACAACGCCGTGGAGATTATGGCTCGACTGCTGCGCGGAAGCGGACAGGATGTGGCCCGCGCCCAGGTGCTGGGAAATGGCTTGCTGTACGCGCAACAGATCGATCCTGCCGCGGACGGGCGGGTGCGCCAGGCCTATTTCGTGGACCATGCGGACTCGCAAGGAGTTTTCATCGTTCCCTCGGGCTTCCCCTTCTTCTTCCAGGGCAGCGCCACGGGAGACCTTGCGTGGACGGGAATGGCGCTGGCGCAACTGGCGAATCGCACGGGAATCGAGGCCTATCTGGACGGAGCCGTCCGGCTGGGGAATTGGATTTTCAACAACACGTTTGATACGCGCGGCGCAGGGGGCTACAACTTTACCTCCGGCGCCAACCAGGTGAAATCCACCGAACACAATATTGACGTCTTTGCGCTCTTCACGATGCTGGCTCGCTTGACCGGCCACTCCGCGACTTGGACCGACCGGGCCGATCGCGCGCGCATTTTCGTTGACGCAATGTTCTACATCCCAGGCGGATTTTTCTTTACCGGCACGGGGCCGGACGGGATCAGCGTCAATCTCAATCTAAGCCAGAACAACATTCCCGAGGACGTGCAGGATTGGTCTTTCCAGGCGTTTTTCAACCGCGACCACGCCGCGTCCATTGACTGGTGTAAGACGAATCTTGCGGTGACCGACACGCCCCAAACCTACAACAGCGACCTGGTTCCGGCGCACAACAACAACCTGACCGGGAACATCCGCGTTTCCGGAGTTAGCTTCGCTACGCAGAGCATGCGGCCCCCGCTCAGGGAAGACGAAAAAACGGAGAGCCCTTGCATCATTGCGCCGTCGGACCAATTTTCCAAACAGCCAAACCCCAGCGCGGTATGGCTGGAGGGAACCGGGCATTTGGCGGCAGCGTTGCTAAGCCGGCGTTTGCGGCGGAACCGCGACATCGATGGCTTTAACGGTGACGTGGACACGGCGCGAATGCTGCTCGACAACATTCGAGTGGCGCAGAACAATCTGGGTAAGGGGCAGCACGTGGGCGGCGGACAACCATTTATCGGACTAGGCAAACCGGCGCAAACGATTCCAGACGGGCTGGGCGTGATCGCCGCGACCAGCGAACTGAACACGGGGTTTGGATTTTCCTTCAAACGCTTCCTGCATATAGCAGCTACCGGGTGGTATGTCATCGCGGTACAGGCGGGCAATCCATTTCGACTCGGTTTGCGCGAGGACCGCGACGAAGACCAAGACCGCGGGTAGAGCCGCGGCTTTTCAACGCGCGCGGGCGATAGAACCAATTGCGGGTAACGGTCTTCGAGTCGCGAAGCGTCGCGCTTCCCCGCAGTGCGAGCGATTTTAGCGTCTCAAAGAGAGGAGAAACCGATGACTGCAAAGGTGAAAGCGGTTCCGGAGAGGTATCACACGATTACTCCGCACCTGTTAGTGCGAGGCGCTGGGAGTGCTATCGATTTCTAGAAACGAGCGTTTGGCGCAGAAGAACTAAGCCGCAGCCCCGGTCCGGGGGGCTTGCTCATGCATGCAGAGCTGAAAATTGGCGACTCGGTTGTGATGCTCTGCGACGAGTTCCCCCAGATGGAGCGCTGGGTGTCACCGGAGTCTCTGAAAGGCACCACAACAGCCATGCACCTTTACGTCGAAGATGCAGATGCGGTATTTACGCGGGCCGTTGCCGCAGGCGCGAAGGTGTCCATGCCCCTGATGGATGCGTTCTGGGGCGACCGCTACGGCAAATTGACGGATCCGTTTGGGCATGAGTGGTCCATCGGAACCCACAAGCACGACTACACGCCCGAAGAGGTGCAGAAAAACGCGGAGGCATTTTCGCGCAATTGCCAAAACCGGCGCACTAGGAAGCTGATCCAGGCTGCGCAGATCTACAAGCGCAAGCAGCCGCATTCAGAGGAGGTCTACCCATGTCGCACAAGCCGGGTACAGTTCAAACAAAGGGCCTCTACAGCGTGCACCCCGGTGTGGCGATGATCCAAACCGCTGTCGCCAACTAAAAGAGAAGACCGGCAGGACGCTCGAAGAATGGATAAGTTTCATCAAGGAATCGGGACCACCCACGGAAAAAGAGCGCCGCGAATGGCTCAAGACGCAGCACAAGCTGGGGACCAACTACGCCTGGTGGCTTGCCGAACGCGCCGAGGGGAAAGGCATGAAGGATGGCAACCCCCAAGCGTACTTAAAGGCAGCGGAAAAGTATGTCGAGGAGATGTTCACCGGTCCAAAGGCCGGCCTGCGCCCCCTCTACGATAAACTGCTGGCGCTCGGCCTGAAGCTGGGCAAGGATGTGAAAGCCTGTCCGTGCAAGACAATTGTTCCGCTGTACCGCAAACATGTGTTCGCGCAGATCAAACCGACCACGCAAACGCGCATCGACTTCGGCCTCGCCTTAGGGAAAATGAAAACCCCGAAGCGACTGATCGACACCGGTGGCTTCGCCAAGAAAGATCGCATCACGCACCGCATCCCAGTCACGAAACTCGCGGAGATCGACGACGAGGTAAAGCGCTGGCTCAAGACCGCATACGAGCTGGACGCGTAGAAACGACGTTCACCATCCGTGGTCGCGGCGGGACCGGGATTACCGCTTAGCGTTTGGTGAGCTAGCTGGTAGCACCGAGGTAGGCGCAGCGCACGTGATCATTGGTTACAAGCTCGGCGCTGGGGCCTTCCAAAGCGATGCGGCCGGTCTCCATAACGTAGCAGTAATCGGAAACCTGCAGCGCGTAGTTCGCATTCTGGCCTGCGAGCAGTATGGTGACTCCCTGCGCCGCTATCCGGCGAACGTACTGGAAAACCTCCTCCACCAGCATGGGGGCCAGACCCAGCGAGGGCTCATCTAGAAGCAGCAGCATAGGGTCCGCCATCAAGCCTCGTCCAATGGCGCACATCTGCTGCTCACCGCCGGACAGAGTCCCAGCAGCCTGCCCGCGCCTTTCCTTCAGCCGCGGAAACATCTCGTAAATTCTGTCAAGATTCTCACGGGCCTTGGGCCGAAGGCGCGCCGGGTAAGCTCCCATCACGAGGTTTTCTTCCACCGTCATCCTGGGCCACAGCTGGCGCTCCTCGGGGATCAGGCTCAGTTTGCGTTCGACGCGCTTGTGCGAGGCCTCATTCGTGACGTCCTGGCCTCGGAAGCAGATTCTGCCGTTCTTAGCCGGCAGCAAGCCTGCCAAGACCTTCAACGTGGTTGTTTTGCCGGCGCCGTTCGGGCCGATGAGGCTAACCACCTTGCCCTGCTCCACGCGGAGGGAGACACCCCAAACGACCTGGACGGCGCCGTAGGCGGCGTCCAGATTCTCAACTTGCAGCAAGATGTCTGCCACGTTCTGCTCCTCAACTCGTCATTCGGCTCAAGTAGTTGGAACGGCACTAGACCGACGCTGGTTTGCCGATGTAGGCCTCGATGACTGAGGGGTCGTTCTGCATGGCCTCGGGTGTTCCCTCAGCCAGCTTTCGCCCGAAGTTCAGCACGATGACGCGCTCGCAGACTGCCATGATTGCTTTCAAATTATGCTCGACATAGATGATGGTCGTGCCGAGTTCCCGCATCCGGCGGAGCAAATCGAGCACCGCGCGCGTTTCGCTTTCCGTGAGCCCGCTGCAGACCTCGTCGCAGAGCAGCAGACTCGGCTGCGTTGCCAGGGTGCGGGCCAGCTCCAGACGTTTCAGATCTCCGACAGAAAGCGTCCCCGCGGAGGCGGACGAGAGGTGATCCAGGCCCGCCCATTCGAGAACCTTCATCGCTTGCTTGCGAACATTCCCCGAACTCCTCCGCTGGCCGAAGCAGCCGGCCACCTCCACATTTTCCAGAACTGTCATGCTGCGGAAGGGCCGAGCGATTTGATGAGTGCGCACAATTCCGGCCTTCACAGCGTGGAAAGACTTGCTCCCGGTAAAATCGCGGCCCTTGAATAACACCGTCCCCGATGTGGGCCGGAGGGCGCAGGCGATGATGCTGAATAGCGTCGTCTTCCCGGCTCCATTGGGTCCAATCAATCCGCAAATCTGTCCTTCCTCAGTCTCAAAGCTGACCTCCTTCAAGGCTGCCAGGCCAGAGAAGTATTTGGTCAACCCGTCAACGCGCAGGATTGGAGCCACGCTCCCCTCCCGAATGTCCGGCGAGCCGACCCAACTTTCGCAGCAATCCGACGATTCCTCCCGGCTCAAGAAGAATGATGAGGATTAGTAAGGTTCCATAAAGAAGAAGGTGAATCTGGGGAAAGACTGCGATCAGCTCCTCCTGCACCAAGCCATAGACAGCGCCTCCGACGACAGGTCCCCAGATTGTCCCGACGCCTCCGATAATCGGCATCAGGAGAATGGCCACGCTGGTATGAAAGGCAAACACGCCCTGCGGGTGGATAAACGCGGCATATCGGGCAAACACACCTCCCGCAACCCCCGCCAGGGCCGCAGCAAGAGCATGGGCGAGGAGCTTCAACGAGAAAGGGTTCACCCCGAGATCCGCCGCCGCTTCTTCATCCTCCCGAATGGCCAGGAGGCCCGGCGACCGCCGTATAGAAATGCTCTCTCTGGTTGAACCGGGTCCGCTCCACGATGCGATATCCGCTCGCGCCCCCCGTGACCGCAAGATTCGTCATCACCACCCTGACTGCTTCACTGACGCCGATGGTGGCGATGGCAAAGTACGGCCCTTTCAGCCGGAAGGTGGGCAGCCCGACCAGCAGCGACGCAGCAGAAGCCGCGATCCCCGCGAGCACGAAAGAGAAAAAAGGATGAATCCCATCGTTGATGGAGAGAGCAGCGGTATATGCGCCGAGGCCGTAAAAAACCGCAAATCCGAAAGAGACTTGCCCGGCAAAGCCGCCCAACAGATTCCACGCCACACTCGTCGTGATCCAAGTCAGGGTCATGAAAAGGAGCCGGGTGATATTGGGACTCAGCCCAACCAGCGGCAGCAAGACCAGAATGAACAGCAGCAGAAAAGGCAGGATGGCGCCGACGCTCCTGGGGAGAGGAAGTCTGCCTGCTCCCCTGGAGTCGCTCATGCCAGCCGTTGCCTCTTTTGAAAGAGGGTAGCCACTCCCCCGGGCAGAACCACTAGTGCCAGCACCAGAAGGCCGAAGGCGATGGCCGGCTGGTACCCGGCGGGAAGGACAAGGATGCTCAAGGTTTCCACCAGCGCCAAAATCAGCGCGCCCACCGCCACGCCCGAAAAAGACTCCAGCCCGCCGAGCACGATGATGACAAAGGAGCGAAGCAGAAACGGCCTGCCAAAATCCGGACTGAAAGAGTACAACATCGCCAGCAAGCCGCCGGCAGCGCCGGCAAAGGCGGTTCCAAGACCAAAGGTCCGGCGGGCCGTTCTCTCCACATGGATGCCGACGATACGGCCCGCTTGCTGATTTTGCATCAGCGCACGGACGGACATTCCGAACCAGGTCTTGCGCAGAGCGAGCTCGAGGACCGCAAGGGAGCTCGCAGCCGCCGCGAAAACTACAAGTCTGATGTACGGGATGAGGATCGGGCCGAGGTGAACCGTCCGAAAGGTTCGAGCGGTGAGAATCGCACGATCGCTGTTGCCCCAGACCAGATAGCCGATGTTTTGCAGCACCAGCCAAAGTCCAAACATCAGCAGGAGCGAGGCCAGCGTGGGCTGGTCGGACATGGGTATCCACCGGACCAGCAGCCAGTAAACCAGCATCCCCCCGAGAAAAAACACGGGGAAAGCGAAGAGGACGCCGATGAGGGGATCCATGCCAAGCCGCTCGTGGAGCTCAAGAACGAAGTACGCGCCAAGCATCATGAATCCGGCATGGGCCAGATTAACGATCTTCATGACGCCGTAGATGATGGTCATCCCGACCGACATCGCGGCGTAAAGACCCGCCAACAGCAGCGCAGCGATCAAGAGGTTCAGTACATCTGCCGCGGGCATGGTGGTCGATCACGTTTACTTTGGCTTAGGCGCGATGGCCTGTCCCGTGGCCGCGTCTTGCGGATAGATGATGTCGGTCTTGCCGTCCGGTTTGTTCTGCACGATCACAAATGGGGTGTTCACCTGGCCGTTTTTCCCGAAGCGCAGCACCTGGCCCGGAAGCAAAGAGTCCTTCAGGTCGGTGGATCTCAGCGCATCGCGGATGGCGGTTCGATTCAGGCTGCCTGCCTTCTCGATCGCCGCCCCCAGGGCGCGCGTGGCGTCATAGGCCGTGGCGGGGTACCAGGAATCCGGCTCTCTTCCTGTGAAGGTCTTGTAGTCCTCGACGAACCGTTTAGCCTGAGGATAAGGCAGGTCTTTGGACCACCAGATTCCGGCAAAAATGTAGTTGGTGGCATCGCCCATGGCCTTTCGAGCATCTCGTTCGGGCCCGCGCGCACCATAGCTGAGCATCTGGTGGTACATGCCCATCTGAGTGTACTGCCGGTGCATGGTGATGTAGTCCTGCAGGTGCGCATCGGCCAAGAAAATGTCCGCTCTGACATTCTTCACCTTCTGCAGCAGGCCCGAGAAATCGGGTGAGCCGAGATCGAATTTTTCGCTGAACACAACTTGGAAATAGCCTGGGTGCTCCTCGATCCATTTCCGGATGCCATTGCCGTAATCCACGCCATGATCGGTATTCTCCAGCGCGAGCGCCACCCGGAGGCCTTTGCGGAGCTTTCCCCCATCCACAAGAGTGCCCAGAAACTGCGCCGTGGTATAGCCGAGAAGATCAGTCGGGCTCAAGGTCCCGAAGGCCCACTGGTAGCCGCGGCTGAAGATGGTGCTCGCCGCCGCGCCGGTTGTGATCCACGGAGTTTGATATCGGTCCGGCATCACTGATTCGGCTTCGCCCAACGCGGTGGAATAGCCACCCAGAACCGCGACCACGTTATCGGAGGTCATCGCTCGCTCGACCAGCCCGGCTGACCTCGCCTGATCGGACCCATCATCGTAGAAGACCTCCCTCAGGGGAAGCTTCTTGTCCAGTTCCCGAACGAAAACTCCGCCCTTCTGATTGATTTGCTGCATCGCCAGCTCAATGCCCTCTTTCTGATATTGTCCCGGCTTGGCCTCCCGGCCCGTCATGGGCAGGATTACGCCGATCCGGATCTCCGCCGTGCCGGGTTTGGCGCGATTTCCGCAACCGGAGGGCAGCAGAGCCAGAATCGTGAGGAGACCTAAGCCAAAAGCGGCGGCGCGCTGCATCAACTGAGCGGATTTTGCATTCTCCATCATGGCATCCCTCCGCGAGACCTGTTTCACAGAACTGAGTATGGTTCCCTGGGTCCAAGGGGGGCCTAGTCTACATCCCACAACTCGACTGAGCTAGTGAACTCGATGCCGATCTCGCTCCCGCCCGACCCTTTGCGTCGCTGCCACGCCACCCGAGCCTGCGCCTCTTGGCGGGTATCCAAACGCAAGACTTTTAGATTCTCCCCGACTTGCACCGGGTGGTGACATTCCACCAGAGCGCCATGGCGACTCAGCATCCGCGTCTTTGTCTCCTCCTCCCAGGGCCGACCGGGCGTTTCGGAACGCAACTGAATGGGAACGATGGCGGCCTTGCGCGGACCCCGCCGCAAACGCCGGATCAGTTCGCCCGCCCAGAGCAAGATGTCGAGCAACCGCGCGCGCTGCAGGTTGTCCAGGTCATCCACGGTGTGAGCGATGTGGGTGGCCTGCCGCGCGGACTCTTCCACGAACTGCTGCATCGATTCAACCGTGGATTTTTCAAGAGGCTGCTCACGCAACTGTTGGGCACACCTGTCGAGCTTCGCGTAGCAAGAGGTTAGGAAATGCTCCAGGCAGAGAGGGCGCAACTCAACAGTGCCGGCAGCCGGTCGAGAACAACCCGGCGCGCCGCAGGATTCAGTTTCGCTCATACCCTACCACCCAGCAAAGAATGAGGGATTCTACGCCGCCATCCCGTTGCTGAAAAGCCCCGAGGAAAGACGGCACTGTCGAGCATCTGTGTTACCGCGGTTGATGGCAGGGCTGGCGGAGAGGGAAAAAGCGAAGGGCAAAAGGAAAAAGGCAAAACGAAAAAGCGAAGAGCAAGCGGGAGGGGACCGCCCCCCGGTTTTTTGTAACTGTTCATTTCAGGAGGCTCTAACTCCAATGATTTTACAAGTGCAGATTCTAAGGAATTTGCGGGCGCATTTTTCGCAAGTGCGCACTCTAAAGGGGTTACAGGCATGGACGTGGAGAGAGCGTGCGTCATGGTTGTAAGAGTTCTGCAAAGCGCTTGGCGAGCTTTGCAGTTCATGTTACCTCGTTGGTGATAGTTCGTCCATAAGAAATCGAAGCTGACTGAGAAAAAATGCGCATTCGAAAGAGATGAGCGTCAGCGGTTGGGCGCCGCCTTGGCCCTGCGAATTCGGATGGGTTGGCGGAACGTGAGGGGGAAAGCGGGAGAAATGAAAACCAAAAGGGCGGGCAAAAGGTTACGGGAAAAAACCGGCGCAATTTCACAATTTTCTTAAGCACCTACGTGCCAGGCCAGGTTACTGATTGGCGTACTCGAGACGTGTGAAATGGACTCCTCGAAATAGCGAATGGTAGTACCGCCTGGAGGCACTGCAGCGGATTTTTGAACATGAACTGGTACACCTGGTGGAACAGTTGTGTTGGGAAACCAGCAACTGCGCTGCGCCTCGTTTCCAGGACATCGCGGCAAGGCTTTTTCTGCATCGGGCCCACACGCACAATCTTGTCACGCGGCGAGAGCGGGCGGCGGACTCGGGCATCCGTCTCGGCTCGCGTGTGACCTTCGTATTCGAAGGCCAACGGTTGACCGGGCGCGTGAACCGGATCACAAGACGCGCCACTGTGCTCGTGCAGGACAGCGAAGGCCAAGAGTATTCGAATGGCTTGCGATACAGGGCCTACTACGTGCCGATTGGGCTACTGGAGCCTGTGGCGGACTAATACCCGCACTCCATCGAACTGAGGTAAAACCCCGTCGCCGGAGAGTTAGGCTGGGGGCGATGCTTTCCTCCCCAACCTCGCAATTGAGCTGGTGGGAGCGAAGCTCCACCGGGTTATGACGCCCGAGCGCAGGCACGCCGCAGCCGCCCATCTCGCCGCGTTTCGAGTCAAGAGCATTCAAGCCGCAGCGGCAGACTCTAGGACTGCCTCGAAGGTTGCGATGCCGCCCTCTCTTGTAGCTCGACCATGGCAGCCTGAACGATTCTTTGCGCCAGATTGTCCGGCACGCTTTCGCTCATGGACTCAACACAGGCTCCATCCTCGCGGTCTGCACTCCGCTAGCCGGCGCATCGCGAGGCCGTTGCCACAGGACCATTAACCACTTCCGCTCCGGAGCAGCATCTCTTCGACGGCGCGCCCCACCTCTGTCAAGAAATCTTCCAGCCTGGAAGGCTTCCGGATGTAGCGCGCAGCTCCTATCCTTGCCGTGCGCTGTATGTCTGAGGGTGATTCCGATGACGTGAGAATAACGACAGGAACCTCTGAAAGCCTTGGTATACTGCAAATCTTCCTCAGCACGTCAACGCCATCGGCTCCAGGCAAGTTCAGGTCGAGCAGAATGAGGTCAGGCGCCAGGCGTCCCTCTTGCGACAAATTTTTCAGCGCTTTCTCACCGGTCTCAAAGCACGTCAACTCGCACTTTATGCCCTTTTCCTGGAGAGCCTTCCTGACCAGAAGAACATCGGCGGGATTGTCTTCCACGAGCACGATGCTCGCAGTTTTCAATGTTTGGCCCATCGATTTAGTCCTTGGGCGGGATTGTGAATTTGAAGTCGGCCCCGCGCCCCGGCTTCGACTCCACCCAAATGCGTCCCCCGAGGCGCTCCACCACCTTCCAGCAAATCGCCAGACCGATGCCGCTGCCGGGGTACTTCCGGCCATTCAGCCGGTTAAACATGCCAAAAATCTTCTCCGCACATTGCGGGTCGATGCCGATGCCGTTATCCTTGACCGAAAAAACCCATTCCCTCTTGTCCTTCGTCCCGGCGGAGACGTGGACCTCCGGACGCTTCTTGCTCCGATATTTGATCGCGTTTCCGACGAGATTCTGGAACACCTGCACGAGTCCCGTTTCCTCCGCCCACACCGTTGGCAGCGGCTCATGGGTGACAATAGCCCCGCTATCCGCAATGGTTTTATGGAGATTAAGCAAGACCTTCTTCAGAACCTCGTTGCAGTCAACGACGGTTTCGTGCTCCTCCCCGCGCTCGCCGGCTTGCCAAAGCTCCCGCATGCCTTTGAGCAGGTCTTCCATCCGCCGGGAGCCTTCAACCGCGTAGGCGATGTACCGATCTGCTTCCTTGTCGAGCTTGCCTTTATAGTCCCTGGCAAGGAGCTGGGTATAGCTCGTGACCATGCGGAGCGGCTCCTGCAGGTCGTGCGAGGCGGCGTAGGCGAAGTGTTCGAGGTCCTCGTTCGTCCTCCTGATCTGGTTTTCGGCCTGGTTGCGCCTGGTGATATCCTCTATCGCCAGAAGAATCGTTCGCCCGTATGGCGCCGGCTGCTCGATTTCGCGTGCGCTGACCAACATCGTCTTGCGCCCGATCTCTTCAAATTTATGATCAACTTCGAAATCCACGAACCCACCGGGGGTCTTCGGCAGCACATTCTCCAGTGCCTGCTGCAACTTCGGGATGTTCCATTGGCCGTTCCCGAGGTCGTAGATGGAACGATTTTCCGTTTCCGCTTTTGAGACCTTGAAGGTTTCGTAGAAAGCCCGGTTCGCACTCCTGACTTTGAAGTCTTTCGCCAGGACCAGAAGCGGCTGCCGCACGGTTTCAACGATGGCTTCGGCGTAGTCACGGGCGTCCTTGGTCATATGGATATCGAGCAGCACTAACAGAGCGCCGTCGATTTTGTTGTCGGGCCCCCGGTATGGCAACGCCTGCATCGAAAACCAGCGGCCCTTCGGACCCTGAATCTCCCGCACACCGGGACTCCCGCCGTTGACGACGCTGCGCAGCAATTCCGGCAGATCGGGCACGTGAATGTTGGGCTTGAGATCCAAGATCGATCGGCCGATGTCGGAATCGATGAGATTCAGCATCGGTTCCATTGATTGCGTGAAACGCCGGATGTTCAGGTCTTTTCCGACCATGATCAGGGGGACATTGATGCTGGCCAGCACGTTCGAGAGATCGTTGTTCACTTCGGTCAAGGCGGCGTTGCGTGTCTTCAGCTCGTCATTCAGCGTGTTCAGTTCTTCGTTGGTGGACTGCAGCTCCTCCTTCGCGGTTTCCAGCTCCTCGTTGCTCGCCTGGGCCTCTTCGTTGGCGGATTTAAGTTCCTCCGTGGACGCTTCCTGCTCCTCGATAATCGATTGCAGATATTCCCTGGTTGCCGCCAGCTCCTGTTTCAGCCGGGCATTCTCCCGCGCGCCGCGCACGCCGGTGGTTTTCCCCGGTCTGGCGACGCCGGTCTTTTGCTGGCCCGCGCCGTCCGGGGCGGGCGCGGCCGCTGACGTGGCGCCCTCGAACAAAACCATGAAGTGAAGCGCATCGGAGCGACCGGGTCCATTAATCGGGACGACTTTGAGGTTGACGTCTCTGAGTTTGCCGTGCTGTCTTACGCGCGCCTGCTGGCTGATGGCGGCCTTTTTCTGTTTGGCTTTCAGGACTGCTGTCCGCAAGCCCACAAACAAGCCTTGGCGGGCCATTTTTAGGAGATTGTAAGTCGGTTCTCCGGGCGCAAGCTGAAGGTAAGGCCCGGTATCGCCGCGCACGTCAACAACATTCAGGGCATCATCGACGATGACTCTGGCAGGAGCATACTGCGCCAGGAGCATCCGCTCGGCTGTTTTTTGCACATCGAGCGCCACCCTGACGTTGCCGCCTGCCGGCTCATTGCCGGCAGCCTTGGCGGCGAGAGGGTCGCTTGCCAGGGCCGGGATATTCAGCGGTTCTGACGCCGGTTGTTTCGCATAGATTTTCAGCTTTTTATCCAGCGGCGAGAACGAGTGCGAAAGCGGACCCACGCTTTCCGAAGGCCCAAGCATCAGAAAGCCCCGCGGCTTGAGGGCGTAATGAAATTCCGCCAGCGCTTTCCTCTGCAATACCGGCCCGAAATAGATCAGCACATTGCAACAGCAGATCAGGTCGAGATTATGGAAGGGCGGATCTTTGGCGACGTTCTGCCGGGCGAAGATGCATCCCTCGCGGATGGATTTCGCGATCTGGTACCCCCCGTTGGCTTTCACGAAAAAGCGTTTCAACCGCGCGGGTGAGACCTCCGCGAGTGCCGGCATCATATATATCGCCGCACGGGCTTTCTCGATCGTTGTCTCGCTGATATCCGAGGCGAATATCTGGAGGGGTACGTTGGCCCCGTCCCGCTCCAGAAACTCCGTCAGGCAGATCGCGATCGAGTAAGCCTCTTCGCCCGTTGCACAACCCGGCACCCAGACCCGGATTGAGTCCTCCGGCGACCTGCCTTTGAGAATCTCGGGGAAAACCATGGTGGCTAGGGCTTCGAAATATTCGGGCTCCCGGAAAAACGAAGTCACGCAGACGAGAAGATCATCCGCCAGTGCCCTCACTTCGGCGGGATTCTCCTGCAGATACGCGATGTAGTCGCCTAACTTCTCGTGCGCGTGCAGAACCATGCGGCGATGGAGGCGCCTTCGGATCGTGGTGCACTTGTAGTGCGTGAAATCATTCCTGGTCACGGACCGCAATAGGTGGAAGATTCTGTTTAGTGCGGACTCCGTTTCCAGTGCCGCCTCGCCGTCCTCCGGGGATTTCAGCGCCACGTAAGGATGCCGGGCGAGCGAGACCAGACGTTTGGCGATCTCGTCCGGCGCCAGGACGAAATCGGCGACACCAGCAGCAATCGCGCTGCGCGGCATGCCGTCGAACTTGGCCGATGACGGTTCCTGCGCAAAAGTAATGCCCCCTTGTGCTTTCACCGCCTTGAGACCCAACGTTCCATCTGAAGCAGTACCCGAAAGAACGATTCCGATGGCTTTGCTGCTCTTATCCTGGGCCAATGATCGCAGGAAATAATCGATGGGCAGGTTCCGCCCGCCCGCCCGCCCGCCTCTCGACCCGCAAGTGCCCATCCGCCATGCTCAGGCACACAGCAGGTGCCATGATGTAGACATGATCGGGTTCGATCGGGGTGTCAACGCTGACCTCCACGACAGGTATCTTCGTCGCCTTGGAGAGCAGCTCCGTAAGTTGGCTGTGTTGCTGCGGGTCAAGGTGCTGAATCAGCACTAACGCCATGCCGGAATCCGTGGGCAGGTGTTTGAGAAAAGCGGTGAACGCCTCCAGGCCGCCGGCTGACGCCCCTACGCCGACAATCGGGAATAAATTCCCTCTTGTTTCTGGGCTACTGATTGCTGGGGGGGGGGGGCGACCTCCTCGGCGGTTTTTTTGGCATCTGGGTGTTCCTTTGCTTGTGACGCAGCCTTGGCGCGCATCGCACAATATTTCGATCGCCGCGGGATCTTTTTTGTCATGCTGTTTTCCCTATCGCGACCACCAGGCCGAGCGCGAAAAAGCGGACCCACCCTTCGCCTTACGGGCTCGCCTCCACCCCTTCCGTAGGCGTTTTCGGTACGACCGGTGAGTGTTTCGGCGAAGCTCTACTGAGAGGCAATGTTGCGGTGAGTTCTCGGGAAGGAAAATCACTGAGTTCATTATGTCAAGTAGGTTACTTCAGGCCGACTATGTGTTGTCAAGTTCGTGTCTCCAAGTCGTTAAGAGCAGACAGACTAATCAACACGGAACCGAGCCGGACGGGTTGGTGGAAGGCGAGGGGAAAAGCGGGAAAAATGAAAACCGAAAGGGCGGGCGAAAGGTTGTGGGAAAAAGCCGGCGCAGTTTCACAATTTTTTTAAGCACCTACGTGCCAGGCCAGGTTACTGATTGGCGCAGTCGAGACGTGTGAAATGCATCTCTCGAAATAGCGAATGGTAGTGTCGTGAAAAGCTCCAATTCGCCGATTCCGGAGAGATCACCGTGGATCGGTATTACAAGCATTCGGGGAAATTTTCGCCCCTAGGAGTTGTCCTGGGGCTGCTGGCCGGAACTGTCGTCTCCGTTCCCCTGGCGTTCGCTTACAACTACGGGATCTTCAGCATTCCCGAGGCAAGGCTCCGCGTGCTTTGCACCCTCGCCTATGGAGCGCTGGTAGGCGCGGCCTCCGGGGTGGCGATGTGCTGGGGAAAGGTGCGGAGCAAGGCGGTTGCCGGGCTGATCAGCTTCGGTGCCTCCCTGTTCGCCCTTTACCTGAGCTGGGCGGTTTGGATTTTGCACCTTGTTTATCCCTCGTTCTGGGTGTTCAACCCGCTTCGCGCGGCGCTTCACCCTCGCAGGATGTGGAAGTTCATTCTGGCTGTGAGTTCGAAGGGCACGTGGAGTTTCAACAGTGGCCCGCCGACGAGCGGCTTCTCGCTCTGGGTGGTCTGGGGGAGCGAGGCGGCTTTACTGCTGGGATTCGGGGTCCTGGTCGCGGTGGCGCTCGTCAAGCGCCGTGCGTTCTGCGAACGGTGCGAGCAATGGTGTTCGCAGAGCCAGAAGCTCTACTTTGCGCCAGTTCTCTCGGCGGACCAGTTCAAAGCTCGGTTGGAAGCAGAAGACCTGGCATCCCTCCAAACGCTGGCCC
>QHYU01000228.1 GCA_003224235.1 Acidobacteriota bacterium | reverse complement strand
CGGGTCGTACTGGCAAAACTCATCGAAATCCAAACCGGTGAACTGATCGCCGTGCACCACCAGATGCTCCGGAGAGAAGTCCCGGTGGATCGGACCGGGGGTCCAGCCCGATAGTTCCCTGCCGCGCTCCTCGAAGCGCGCCAGCAGAGCACCCATGAGGCGCTCGCCTTGCGGATAGATCTCGGCTAGAAGCTCCTTCCATCCAGCTAAGGTCTGCAAATGGCCAAGAAAAGAATAGTGACGCCCGGTGCGAACACCACACTTGTGCAGGCCGAGCAGCCACTCCGCTGCTCCCGCGATTTCCTGCGCGGCATCGGAGCGAGCCAGGAAAACAGACCGGAGCAACTCCCCTTCCGCCCAAGTCAACAGCAGAAGGCGATACTCGGGCACGTAGGCCACAGGCTGAGGAACGATGAAGCGCCCGGCCCCGAATCCATGGCCCCGGAGTTCCCCCAGGGTCTGGTAAACCGTAGCGCCCTGATCCTTCCGGTAGAGCTTGCCGAGCAATCGCCGGCGTTCGGCCGGGAAACCATTCTCGCGGCCCACGACCAGCTCCAGCTCAACACTGCACCGCTTGCCAGGAGATAAACGGCGCAGGTAGGCACGGCTATCCAGCAGGTGGGCATCGGGGCCGAGCCACGGCGCCAACCGCGGCGACAACATCGCTGTCAACTCCGCTGGCTGACACAGCAGCGCAAAGCCAGGCAAGCCAGGGTCGAAGGGAAGCTCGGACGCTTGCAGAGGTACGTTCGCAGTGTTTGTCAGCAGAGTTTTCGGACTCCTCGAGACCCGGGCAGATTTTCCCGCCATGGAACGAGTGCGGTTCTCTGGTTCGAGGATACGAAGGCCTTCGTCCAGCATGGCCTCAATTTTTTCTCGCCAGCCGGGAGTTGGGCGACCGGCGATGTAGGCAGCGAGCTGGAGGCAAATGGCGGCCTGATAGAACGCCAAGTTGGCCACGCCTTGCGGTCCGCGGGCAGCCAAATAGGTGCGCTGAAACACTTCGCCGTAGGTATCCAGTGCGCGAATTGAGCCCAGTCGGCTCAGCGCCACTCGCCGCAGGCCCACGGTGAATCTCGCTACGTCGCGGCAAGGGTCCGCCACATCGTAACCGTCCCAATCGAATGTGATCGTGTGGCCCTTCCTACCATTCAAGGGTAGGCCATCAGCCAGGATGACCTGATCATGGCTATAGCTGCCATGGCCAGCGCACATTTCAATGCTGCTCAGCCGCGAGGCTGCAATTGCTAGCAGGCCGAAGAGGTGGACAGCCTTTTCCCCTAAGGGTTCGGCCGTTTCGGCGATGTGGCGTGACCATCGCTCCAGAGTTGCTAGATGCTCGCTAATCTCGAACACAGGCCCCGCCTTGGGAGCCGTAGCGTGGAATCGTACCAACCATCGCGCGCACCGCTCGGCAGTTACAGCGCGATCCCGGTCGCTGGCCTTCAGGAAGATCTCCTTGGCTCGAGTCCCCTCGACTTTTTCCTGTAATAGAAGATGAAGCTCGGGCAGGTACCCATGTGGACGCGGAATCGAAAACTCCTGGCCCTCACCAAAACCAGCCCTTCGGATTCTTTCCATGGCTTCGTAGACATCCAAACGGTCGGTCGCATAGACCTTGCCAATCAAGGAGTGGGATCCTGTCGTCGTCCCCAACGCGATTTCAAACGTACAGCGGTTCCCGGGGTGGTGCTTGAGAACTTGCAGGCGGACGTTTCGAATTGTCCCCCACTCCGAGGGGAAGACCTCAGGAAGCTCGTCCCCCAACACAACCGGGTCGAAGGCTTTCTCCAGGGTCGGAATTCCCGGGTCGCTGACCAGGAATGATTCGGAAGAGTTTAGTCCAGACATGGCTCTAATCCCCCGCGATCCTCCGGATCACCCTTAAGTTCGACAGCCGTTTTGGCCCGCTTCGCTCCGGAGCGAGGATCTCGTTCGAGACAAACGTCTGCGACAACCGTGGCGGCGTGCTGACCACGTATCCGATTGTCGGCTTCTGCTCAGGCGAAGGTGCATAAGCTTCCTCCCGCACAAGCTCTAAGAGGCGATCGGCAGCGCGCTTTATTCCGTCCATCGGAAGAGCCCCGTTCTGAACGGGGTAATCGTCCCTCTCCAAGTCCTCCACCAACCGATGCGCCAGCTTCTCCGGAGAAAGGCCCGTTGGATCGAGCACGTCGATCAGGCGCTTCTTGGCCAATAGCCCGGCTCTCATCCTTTGTTCTGCACTCGGTCCGCTGCGAGGGACCACCAGGGCCTTCTTCTTCAGGTACAACACCTCAGACAGGGTGTTGTATCCAGCCATGCAGACCACCAGATCGGCAGCCCCGATGTAGCTCGGACCGTCCTCCACATGGGGGACGATGCGGACCGGCAGACCTTGCGCCTCGGCCTCCAACTGGAGATGAATCTCGAGCGGGGCATTCGCCCCCACCGCCATGAGCGTCGCGAAATCGGCGCGGTGACCTAGCAGCCGAACCGCTTGCAGGTAGGTTCGCATCAGAAGCTGACCGTCACTTCCTCCCCCTGCGGAAACAAAGACGAATCGCTCGAAGGGAAGCCCGATACTCTGACGCACCTCATGGGCCGGCTTGACTGGAACCTGACTCACCAGATAGCCACAGTAGTGCAGACCCCCGGGCGGTACTGGTAAGTGATAGGTGCAGCACGTACTAAACATCTCTTTGCTACCGTAGATCAGGACCCGATCGTAGTAGTGACGCAGAGCCTCGTAGGCCCCCTCGCTTTCCCAGGCCTGTGAAGTCACCTCTGGAGCATCCAGGATGTCTCGCAGGCCAAGAA
>QHYU01000117.1 GCA_003224235.1 Acidobacteriota bacterium | reverse complement strand
TTTCCGCCTCCGAATATCTATCAAGTTGTTCAGCAGGCCGGACAAGTTACCATGTCGCCGCAGCTCCCGGTGCAGACGATCTGGGGCTTCGACGGGATCAGCCCGGGGCCGACCTATGTGTCGCAGTACGGGTCGGCCAATCTGGTGCGCAATGTGAATCAACTGCCCTTGAGCAATGGCGGGTTCGGCAACAACGAAGTGACAACGCACCTGCACAATGGCCATACCCCGTCCGAAAGCGACGGCTTTCCGTGCGATTTTTTCCCCAACCCCAACATCCCGGCGATCGCCAATGCCTTTTTCTACGATCAGTACTATCCCAATGTCCTGGCCGGGTTCCTTTCCGACCACCAGCCCAACGGCGACATCAACGAGTCGATGAGCACACTCTGGTACCACGATCACCGCGTGGATTTCACAGCTCAGAACACCTACAAGGGGCTGGCGGGATTCTATCTGCTATTCGACCCCAACCACGACTCAGGCAATGAGACGACCGGGTTCCGTCTGCCGACCTTCCCAACTTATGACATCCCCATGCTGTTAGCCGACCGGTGCTTCGACCCCACTACCGGACTGTTGGCGTTCGATCTGTTCAATCTGGACGGCATCCTGGGCGACAAGTTCCTGGTCAATGGCGTGATTCAGCCATTCCTGCACGTGTCCCCGCGCCGGTACCGTTTCCGCTGGCTGAATTCCGGTCCTTCCCGCTTCTATCAAATCTACATCACCGACCTGAACAACCTGAGCGCAAATAACCAGTTCTGGCAAATTTCCAATGACGGCAACCTTTTGCCCACGCCGGTCCAAGTCCCCGCTGTCGCTCTGGGCGTGGCCGAGCGCGCCGATGTGATCATCGACTTCTCGCAGTTCGCCGGCAAGACGATTTACCTGGAAAACCGTCTGGAGCAAGTCAACGGTCGCGGCCCGACCGGAAACGTCCTCGCGGCGGGCCAGGGCAACTTCCTGCTCCAAATCATCGTAGACGGGCCGCAGGTGGCGGACAATAGTGTTGACCCGGCGACGCTCCCCTCCTTCTTCGCGCTGCCGGACCATACAGCTCCGCCGCTTGTCCAGCGGCAGTTTAGCTTCGACTTGACGAGGGACGGGCAGTGGCAGATCAACGGCCAATTCATGGATTGCAACGTAATCCGCTTTGCGGTTACGCAGAACAGCGTCGAGCAATGGACGTTGACAAACTTCGGCTTCGGCCGCCCTGAGTGGACCCACCCGGTCCACATTCACTTCGAGGAGTTCCAAATCCTCCAAGGCGCTCCGGGGCTCTTTGGCAGCGGCGACAGTCGTTTTTATTTCCGCAGCAGCAATCCGTCGACGGGGGTAAACGTCGCTCGGAAGGACGTGATCCGGCTGCTTCCCGGCCAACAAGTCACGCTCTTCTTCCGCTTCCGGGACTTCCTCGGCCGATATCCCATGCACTGCCACAACGTGGTCCACGAAGACCACGCCATGATGTTGCGGTGGGAGCTTGCCACGGTGGGAGATAACAACCCGAGACCGTAACTTCCCGCGCAGAAAGAAAGGAGACACAACATGAACCGGAAAGAAATGCTGGCCACTCTGGGCGGGGCGCCGCTTGCGGTACTGGCATTGGCGCGGGAAGGGCGGGCAGGCGAGGACGAAACGCCGCTTTCGCCCGCGCGCGAAGCTATCCGCGCGCGCTATTTCCCCAACGTCGTCCTCAGCACGCACGAAGGCAAACGGGTGCGCTTCTTCGATGACTTGATCCGCGACAAGATCGTGGTCATCGGTCTTATGTACGCGAAGTGCCAGGGGGTCTGCCCGGACATCACGGCGAATCTGGTGAAGGTGCAGAAGCTCCTCGGCAACCGCGTCGGCCGCGACATCTTCTTCTACTCGATCACCGTCAAGCCCGAGGAAGACTCACCCGCCGCGCTCAAAGCCTACGCGGAGCAGTTCCATGTCGGTCCGGGCTGGCTGTTTTTGACTGGTAAGCCCGAGGATGTTGAGCTGTTGCGCCGCAGCCTCGGCTTCGTGGACCCCAACCCCGAGGTGGACAAAGACAAGACGCGTCACAGCGGCATGCTTCGCTATGGCAACGAAGCGCTCTCGCTTTGGGCCTCGTGCCAGGGCTCGGCCCACGCAAGCTGGATCGCCGAATCCATCTCCTGGGTAGACCGGCCAAAAGGAAAGCGAGCCGAAGGCTGAACTCATCGCACAGGATGATGTAGCGTCGGCTTGCTTCAAGGCACACCTTCGTTAGGGCACGGCTTTGCCAGGCACAACTTCAGTGGTGCCGGGGAAAGCTGTGTAACGCCGACCACGTAGCCCAGGCACTGCTGCCTGTGCGCTTTGTTTTGAGCCGAACATCTCTGCACAGCCAAGAGTGGCTATGCTACCGGCCGTGAAAAATCTGTTGCGGCGCCTGGCAAGGGCAGGAATCAGAATAGGTGGGGGAAAGAAGGCGGGAACGCGCCGTGCGTATTCTTCGAATCTCTCCCCGAACGTCTCGCGAAGAATTTTCTCTTCGCTTCGGATGCGGATTTCATTAAATGTGCCGATTATCGCTCCGGAAAGTGGGAAACGCTTGAAGCAAAAGACATTTAGTGTTGTGAAACTCGATCGTCAGGTCGTCGGTTCAATTCCGCCCCGGCCCTTGGCTCCAGAATCCTACTCTCAGGGGCGAATTTCTTCCCTGGGCGACCCGTATCGGTGAACACGCGAGCTTGTGTCGGCTTCCTGGCTCTAATTGCCAAGGAACGCCAAAATAGAAAGCCCACCCTGGCGGGTGGGCTCTCCAGAGGGGAGAATAGTTCCAGGCCTATGCGCGGAAGGCACCAGAACTCTTGTCCTCGCGACGAGTCTAGAAGAGCGCAAAGAGCGAAGTCAAGAGAAGAAACGTTGAAAATCCACAGGAAGAAGTCCTTTATTCACAACAAGTTAGCTGAAGCCTGAAGAAAACACAGCAGCAATTTTGAAGAAGAAGTCAAGAAAAGCTTCTAGAGATCAGTAGAAGTCCTTTGCTTTTATGGGCTTGCTCGTAAGGCCCAATTGCAGGATTTCGACGTGGGCGGCGCGGTCGAAAACCTTCCCCGGGAAGAAGTGCTTCACAACAATCCGCACGCCACCGAAGCCGATTCCCGCGACCAGCGCGAACAGAAGGATAAATCCGGTGCCAAGAATCGCGCCGACCACGATTGTTCCGATGTTTGGATCTGTTAGCCGATGGCCCGGCTCGTTCCAGGTGATCCGGCTCTCATAGTGAACCTGCTCCAGCAGGGAATCCGCCGTGGCGCGGGAGTTGAGCTGCGAGACGATCGCCACCAGCGTGCTCGAGCGACGCGCAAATAGCGGCGGGCGACCATCGGCTTGCCTTTCGACATTGAGCGGCAACCAGTGCCCTAGCTCTTCGAGCTTGCGTGCCGCCGCCTGCGGGGTGGGGTACGAGACGAGCAGCAGCGTGGCCTCTTGTCCTTTGACGCGATAGCGTGCGAGCAGGGCTTCTGCGCCATCAGCGAAGCCCAACCAATCACCGTTGCCAAGCGGGACCAAGCGATTCAGCGCCAGCGGCCCAAGCACGTAGCGTTCGGACTGGCTGATCCGGCCCAGCGTCGGCAGATATTGAACGAGCGTAGGAAAGGGGGCTTTGTCGGCATGGGGAGCGAGTTGTGTTACCAGCGCCTTCAGATCCGGCGTCAGCCGGGGGACGCCGCTTCCGGTGACCTCCAGCAGCAAGTTGCCTGCCACCAACAGGGCTCGACGGGGCGAGACGGATGAATATTGCGTCAGATTGGTCGGCGACATCTCGCTGGTTTGGTGATATGTGTAAGCTCCGAAGGCCGCGCTCGAGTCGCGCATCCGAAACAGTGTGATCGTCAGGCTCTCATCGCCCCGCGCGTACGCTCGACGTTCTGCGCCCAGAATCCCGTATTCCCGCAAAATGGCAGCGTCACCGCCCGCGAACTCTTCAGTCGCAGGCGAAGTGACCTTGAGCGAGGGCGCCGGAGAAGTCCAACCGGAGAAGGACGGCGGGAGCAAATCCTGCGCAGCGGCAGGCAAAGCCACGGTGACCAACAACAGTATTGAGGCTGGCAGGAGTCTGCGCATCCCTAATCGTTAGACGTCCCCATTTTACCGCTGGTTCCCGGTATTTCCCAGGCCGGGGGAGCGAGCACCGAGGGGCGGCTTTGGATGGTTGTATGTCAGGCTGTTGATACTCTGCAAATAGCTCTCCACGCCGTAATAGAGGCCTTCTGCTACCCGCTGCCGGTGTTCCGCCTTCTTGAGCATCTGTTCATCGGCGGGATTGCTGAGGAAAGACACCTCCGAGAGCACTGAGGGCATGTTGGCGCCGATCAGGACCACAAACGGGGCCTTTCGCACTCCGCGGTTCTTCAGTGTTCGGTTCGTCCGTTGCAAGCGATTGGTGAGAGCTACCTGGATATCAGTGGCGAGCTCGCGCGACTCTTCGAGCTTCTCATTGCGCGCAATCTTCTTCACGATGTCCTGCAGGTCGTGGATTGAGCCCTGCGCGAGCGAGTTTTCACGAGAGGCGACTGCCATGGCCTCGGGTGAGGCGGAAAAGTTCAAGTAGTAAGTTTCCACTCCGCGGGTCTTATGGTCGGGGCTCGAGTTGGCATGGATGGAGATGAACAAGTCAGCCCTGGCCTGATTGGCGATGGCTGTGCGCTCCTCAAGCGGGACGAACGAATCGCTCTGGCGCGTGTAGACGACCTCGGCGCCCGGCAGCCGCTGCTGGATGATCTTTCCCAGCCGCAGGGCAACATCCAGGCAGAGATCTTTCTCCATCAGTCCGGTGGGCCCGATAGTGCCGGTATCCCCGCCTCCGTGGCCGGCATCAATCACGATTCGGCCGATCTTCAGGCCCAGCGCGCGGGTCAACGAGTGCTGGCCGTCATGGGTGGGATGCGGCACCGCTGGGGGGACGAGCGGCGCAACGGCCTCGCGGAGAGACTTGCCTCGCGGCAGCCTGGCAGAGGCTGCGGAGAGGGGCTTTGGCGGTTCGCCCCGAGGGGGTTGGGCGCGGGAGCTTTCCGTTTCCGCTGGCGGCACGGGTAAGTTCTCAGGCGGCGTAGCAGCAGCCCTCTCGGGTTGGGCGGAGGGTTCCGTTCCTCTGCCTGGCGAGGGCGTCGTCGGCAAATCTGATTTCGACGTGGGCGGAGGCGCACCTATTTTCTCAGTCCGGGCAGGGGCAGTCTTCTCGCGCTTGTAAGCAAGCGAGGCGGTTCGCTCCGGTTCCGCCGAAGCAGCAGCTTCGGTCTTCGCTGTCAGGGGCAGGGAACCGTAAACGTCCACCACTAACCGATAGGGATTCGGCAACAGGTAGGCGGAGTAGTCCGTGACTTTGCTAACCTCAAGCACCACGCGAACAACGCCGGTCTGGTTCTGCGCCACGCGAATGGCTCTCAGGAAGCCGCTTTGCACCTCGTGTGTCCTGCCAGCCAGCGTCGCGCTTAGCTTGGCTTCGTGAATATCGAAGTAGATGCGGTCGGGATCAGAGATGCGTGCGGCCTGGAACTTCACCTCGTTGTCCAGGTCGATCACAATGCGCGTGTAGTTCTCCGCGTTCCAGGTGCGGATCTGGGTCACCTCGGGCATTCCATGCTGCGGTTCGCTTTCGGGGGCCAGCTTCCTTGCGGAGACGGACTTGCTCGGCTGTCTGCGTGCCGCCTCGATTTCGTTCAGGGCTTGCTGTGCCTCCCGCGCTCTCGGCGAGTGCGGATGACGTCTTAGGAACTCTTGAAAAGTCTTTTCGGCGAAGTCTGTGCGTCGCAGGTCATCCTTCTCGATCTTGCCGATGGTGATCAGCACGTCGTCGCGGTAGTGAGTGTTGGGGTATTCGTGCAGAAGTAGCAGGTAGGCATCGATGGCGGATTGGTAGTACTTGGCGCCGAATTGCCGCCCCATTTCCCGGTAAAGCTCGGCAATAGCTGCATAAGCGGACTGCGACTCGGCGGCCCGCGCCGTAACCAGGTAGACGCGCCGGTAGGTGGTAATAAGTTGAAAGTATTCGTCGGCCGTGCGTTCTTCTTGGGGTTTGGCCTGTAGAGTGGCGCGCTGCCTTTCCGCGCGCTCGAACTGTGCCTTAGCAGCGGCGAGCTTGCGTGCGTTCGTCTTCGCCCGTGCCGCTGGAATTAGGCACAGGAATAGCGCTGCCGCCAGAAACAAGCGTAAAACTGGCCAGATTGGAGCGGTGCGTGTCCGCACCGTGTGCCTCATTCGTTGGTAAAGACCACCCGCCCCCGTTCATCGGTCGCCCGGTAGATGGGACGCGAGGCGCTCCACCAATCCCGAAGACGCCCGGAATCGGGTCGGAGGTAGGATTCGGTTACTTTCTGCACGTAGTTGCGCGTTTCGCGATAATTGGGCACGCCCCTAGCGCGGTCCACGGCGCCCTCTCCGGCATTATAAGCCGCGAGCGACTTATGGATATCCCCGTCGTACCGCTCCAGCAGCGTGCGAAGATACCGCACCCCGCCTTCGAGATTCTGCCGCGGGTTCATGGCATCTCCCACGCCAAACCGTTGTGCCGTCCCCGGAGCCAATTGCATCAGTCCCAGCGCTCCCTTACGAGAGACCGCGACGGGGTTCCAATTCGATTCGGCCTCGATGACCGCGCGCACCAAAGCTGGATCAACTCGGTGCCGCTCAGCCGTCTCGAAAACTATCCGCTGAAGTCCCTCAATCTGGTATCGCCGGGCCATGCCGGGGCCCCTGCCCGACGAAGGCCTGGGCCGCACGACCGACTCTTCGGCGTTGATGAAAACGCGCTTGCCGTTCTCATCCACGTAGGACGCAATTTGACCGCTGGCCGGCATCGCACCTAAAACACACATAACAAATAAGATGCCGACCGCGGACACGGCCCCGAGAGGGATCCCTTTACGCGCAAAGCAACACAACCCCACTTCCAAATGGTACACGACCAATAAATCCTGGGGAGGAGAGAGAGTGTGCCTCCCGGACACGCTTCTGGCACTGCCCCGGGATTATAGCATCGCCTCGACAATACCATATACCCCCTCGATGGCCTTTTTTAATGCGGATGTGTCTTTTCCGCCAGCCTCGGCCAAGTCCGCTCTCCCGCCCCCGCTGCCACCTACTTGGCGCGCTACGGCTTGCACAATCTTGCCAGCGTGGAGGCGCCCGGTCAGGTCTTTGGTGACGCCACTGATCAGGGCTACTTTGCCGTCTTCGGTCGTACCCAATACTACAACAGCGGAGCCGAGCTTTTGGCGCAGGCTGTCCACCAACTGGCGCATGGCTTCGCGGTCGAGCTCTGACACCTCTGCCGAAATCACCTGAACGCCCTTGACGGTGCGGACCTGCTCGACCAACTCGTTCATCTTGGAGAGCGCGTCCTTGCGCTTGAGCGCGTCGAGCTGCTTTTCCAATTGTTTGCCTGTCTGCGCCATTCGCTCGACCGCGGCGGGTAATTCGTCACGCGCGACGTTGATTGTGCCGGCGAGCCCCGAGAGCACTTGCTCAGCGCGGCGGAATTCTACCAGGGAGCGGTGACCGGTGATTGCCTCCACGCGACGCACTCCGGAAGAGACGCTGCCTTCGCGCATAATCTTCACCAATCCTACGCCGCCAGTGGCGCCGGTATGGGTGCCGCCGCAGAGCTCGGTGGAGAAGTCCCCGATGCGGATCACGCGCACCTTGTCCCCGTATTTTTCGCCAAAGAGAGCGATGGCCTTGAATTCGTTCAGGGCCACGTCGAGAGGTACATCCTCGAAGGTCTCCACACGCTCGTTGCGGAGCACTTCTTGATTGATCAGGTCCTCGATGTCCTGCAGCTCCTCGTCGGCGACTGAAGAGAAATGCGAAAAGTCAAAGCGCAGATGGTCCGGCGCTACCAGCGAGCCCGCCTGCTTGACGTGCTTGCCAAGAATTTCGCGTAGTGCGGCATGGAGCAGGTGGGTTGCCGTGTGGTGGCGCACGGTGCTCTCGCGGATTTCCCGGTTGACCGCGGGATTCACGATGTCGCCGATGTGCAGCGGCGCGCGCGCGCGCACTCGGTGGAAGCGCACACCTTGGATCGGCATCACGCAGCCGAGGACATCGGCCACAATCGCGTTATTGCCGGCATCATACAACCAGCCGACGTCGCCCACCTGTCCGCCCGATTCCGCATAGAAGGGAGTGCGGTCCAAAATAACCTCACCCTCCTCTCCGGGTTTGAGTTCCCGCGTGAGTTCTGCGCCTGGCTTGAAGATGCCACGGACGATGCAGTGCTTGGATTCGAGCTGCGTGTAACCCTCAAAAACAGTCTTCGTGAGGTCGCGATACGCCGGGCTGGCCGCTTCTTTGTGGACGCCCTTCCAAGAGGCCTTGGCGCGCTCCCGCTGCGCTTCCATGGCGCGGTCGAATTCCGCACCGTTGAACTGGATGCCCTGATCGCGGCAGGCATCCTCGATGAAATCGCGCGGCAAGCCGTAGGTGTCATACAGCATGAACGCTTTCTCGCCGGGAAGGATGGCTACCGGCGGGGTCTGCTTGTCTTTCGCACGCAGGACCTCTCCGATCAACTCGTCCAGCTTCTTTAGGCCGATGTCCAGCGTGTGCGCGAAGCGCCTCTCCTCGGCCAGAACAACCTGAGAGACAGTTCCGGTTGTTTCTTTCAGCTCCGGGTAGGCTTCTTGCATCAGGTCGCGAACGGCATACACCATTTCCCCTAGAAACGGTGTGGTGGTGCCCAGCAGGCGCGCGTGACGGATGGCGCGACGTATGATCTTGCGCAGAACATAGCCGCGGCCCTCATTCGAGGGCAGGACGCCATCTGAGATGATGAATGTGGCGGCGCGCGCGTGATCGGCAATGATGCGCAGTGAAGCATCGCTGCGGGCGTTGGTGCCGTATGGAGTGGCGGTTAGCCCTTCCGCGCGGCGGATCAACGGCTGGAACAGATCCGTTTCGAAGTTTGAGATCTTGCCCTGAAGCACAGCCGCGAGGCGCTCGAGGCCGGCGCCAGTATCAATCGAGGGTTTGGGCAGCGGATTGAGGGCGCCGCTGGCGTCGCGGTTGAACTGCATGAAGACCAGATTCCAGATTTCGATGTAGCGGCCGCACTCGCAGCCAAATTTGCAATCGGCATGGCCTTGGTCCGAAGCAGCCGGGCCCATATCATAGTGGAGTTCGCTGCACGGGCCACACGGCCCGGTGTCGCCCATGGCCCAAAAGTTGTCCTTCAACCCGAACTCGTAGATGCGATCCTTCGGAACGCCCTGGCTGACCCAGTGGTCATAGGCCTCGGTATCCCGCGCGATGCCTTCTTCGCCCTTGAAGATCGTGGCGTAAAGCTTGTCCTTGGGGAGGCCAAACCATTTCGGCGAGGTGATGAGCTCCCAGGCGAAGGCGATGGCCTCTTTTTTGAAATAGTCTCCGAACGAGAAGTTACCCAACATCTCGAAAAAGGTGTGGTGGCGGTTGGTGAACCCTACATTTTCGAGGTCGTTGTGCTTGCCGCCGGCGCGAACGCACTTCTGAACGGAGGTGGCGCGCGTGTAATCGCGCCGCTCGAGGCCCAGGAAGACATCCTTGAACTGGTTCATCCCGGCATTGGTGAATAGCAGCGTGGGGTCGCCCACCGGCACCAGCGAAGAGCTACGCACGCGGCGATGGCCATTGCTCTCAAAAAATTTCAGAAATGCTTCGCGGATTTCGTTGCCGGTCAATGCTCCCGCCCGTTTTCCGAAGACCTAGGAACAGAATTTCGGGAACATTATCGCATAATTTTCAAACGGGATTCCCAACACCATGGCCACAGGCCTGTAGATTTTTCGGTCCCGGGAATCGTGCTGGGTTTCCGAACAGGAGCACGGCACCCTGTCCCGAGCAGAGCCTCGGGATGCCGCGCCCCCACAACCGCCGAGGCAGGCCGGCTCCTATGTGTCGTCCTCAGTCCGTACTTGGTCAGGGAGCTCGCTGATATCTTGTTTGGTGAGGGTGCGCAATTCGGCGCGGATTACATCGGCCGAAAACCCGGCACGGAGCAGGCTTCGATACACGGAGGCAAGCCTGCGCTCGTCGAGTGCTTCGCGCGCGCTGGCCTGGACTCCACTAGGGATAATCTGCCGGAGCCGGTGCTCGAGCCGTTTGCGTACCAGTGCCCTTTCGTCCGTTTCGCGAAGGAGTTCTCCAAGCGCGGCCTCGATGTGGCGGTCGGGCACGCCGCGAGTACGGAGATCGCGGGCGATGCGGAAGCGACCCTGACGACGGGACTCGGCATGATACCGCGCGAATTCGCGCGCGTAGCGGGCGTCGTCGAGCAGCTTTTCGTCCTTTAGTCGCTGGAGGACCCGCCGGACTAGGGCTTTATCATCGGCGCGGCGTTCGAGCGCCTGGCGCATCTCGTAAACCGAATGCGCGCGCCGCACCAGAATCCCCAGGGCTGCGGTGTAGAGCTCTCCCTCAGTTGAAAGCTTGCGTGGCGGACGCATGGGGAAGGCCTCAGCATAAGGGCAGGGAGGTAAGGAAGCAAGAAGAAGGGAAAAAGGGGGAAGGAAAATTTCAACCTCAAGAGATACACATGGGCGGAAAACAAGAACTGAGAATCGGAACGGAAACCCGAGACCTGAACCTGAAAACTGTGCGCTTTCGACTGTTAACTTCCTTTACCGCTGACCGAAACGCTCGAACTCGGTCATGGTGCGCTGCATCTCTTCGCGGGCTGTGTCGGCGGCCGAGCGAATGCCTTGGACGCGCAGTTTGAACTCGTCAGGGTTGGAGGCGCGGATCAGCGCTTCCTCGTAAGTGATCAGTTTGCGCGAGAAGAGATCGTAGAGCGACTGGTCGAAGGTCTGCATGCCGTACTGCGAAGTGCCGGCGGCGATGGCGTCGTGGATCAGGCGGGTCTTGTCCGCGTTGATGATGCAATCGCGGATGTAGGCCGTGGCGATCATCACCTCGATGGCGGGCACACGGCCCTTATCATCGGCGCGCCGCACAAGGCGCTGGCTGATGACGGCCTTGAGCGTGGCAGCCAACTGCAGCCGGATCTGCTTCTGCTCGGGCGGCGGGAAGACGGCGATGATGCGTTGGATGGTTTCGGTGGCGTCCAGAGTGTGCAGTGTGGAAAGCACCAGGTGACCTGTCTCCGCGGCGAGCAGGGCGGTGGAAATCGTTTCCAAGTCGCGCATTTCGCCGACCAGGATGACGTCCGGATCTTGGCGAAGTGCAGCGCGCAGGGCGGTGGAGAAGTTCGCGGTATCTACTTCGACCTCGCGCTGGTTGACGAAGCCTTTCTTGTCGCGGTGCAGAAACTCGATCGGGTCTTCGATGGTGATGATGTGGTCGGGGCGCTGGGAGTTGATGCGGTCGATCATCGCCGCCAGCGTCGTAGACTTGCCCGACCCGGTGGTACCGGTGACCAACACCATGCCGCGCTGCTCCTCGCAGATGCGATCGACCACGCGCGGCAGGTCCAGCTCGTCTGAGGTGCGGATCTTGGTGGGGATGACGCGCAGCACCATGCCCACGTTCCCACGCTGCTGGAAGACGTTGACGCGGAAGCGGCCCAGCCCAGCCACGCCATAAGCCATGTCCAGCTCCGCCGTCTCCTTGAATTTCTGCTTCTGGCGATTGGTCATCATACTGAACGCCATCGAGAGCATTTCTTCCGGTGTGACGCGCGGCACATCAGCCTGTGGATGCAGCACACCGTCCACGCGCAGGTAGGGATGGTTCCCGACCTTCAGGTGCAGGTCCGAGGCTTTACTTTCGACAGCGCGGCGCAGCAGGTCGTCAATGCTCAGTGCCATGGCAGAAAACTCCGCTTCCCGAGATCTTCAGCCGACACTAGCATCCGCTGCAGGGCAGAACAAGCGCGCCCCTCGCCGGACGTGCCTGCTAGTAACGAGCGCAGTTGGGAAGAACCCGCTCGTGAGACCCAGGGGTGCTTATGGCGAGCAAATCCAGGTGGTTGGTTAGAGTACAGCGGTTCTCAGGCTTTTTTCAGGTAGAGAGTGTCGTAGAACCAACCGGCCAACACGCCGCCGCTCAGGGGGCCGACCCAGTACACGCCGTGGTTAGCCCAATGCTGCGAGGCCAGGGCTGGCCCGAAGCTGCGCGCCGGATTCATCGCCGCGCCGGTGAACGGCCCACCCATCAGAATATCCATGGTGACGGTGAGGCCGATGGCAAAACCTGCAATCTTGCCGAAGGCGCCGCGCTCATCGGCAGCAGTAGCAAAGACGACGAAGACCAGGAAAAAGGTCATGATCCCTTCAAGTACCATTCCCACGCTGTGGCTGAGCCCGCCTAGCGCGGGGGTGCCCAGTTTGACCAATTGCCAAGTGTCTTCAGGTACGACTAAGCGAAGCAAGTACGCGGCCGCGACGCCGCCGGCCAACTGCGCAAGCCAGTAAAGAACGGCCTCGAACGTGCTGATCTTGCGCGTCACCCAGAAGCCGATGGTGACCGCTGGGTTCAGGTGACCTCCGGAGATGTGGCCGACGGCTGTAACCATGATTCCAATGGCCAGGCCATGGGCCACGGCGATGCCGAGCAAGCCCAAGCTGCCCTGGTTGGTGGCCTTCAGAAACTGGTCGGCGCAGATCGAGCCGGCGCCGAAGAAAATCAGGGCAAACGTGCCGACAAATTCCGCAACAGTTCTCTGGAGCTTGCTGTACATGGGATCTCCTTGAGGAACGATTTGCGCGGGCCGCGCCGCATCAGGCTGCCACCAGCGCGCCCGATTCTACTGAAACACATTGGGACAGTCAAAAGCCACACTTCCGCAGAGCAAGCAGCGCAGAACCTGGGCTCCGGGACTGTGTCACTTGCACTTGTCGAATATGCCTGATTTTCCTCTCGGTCGACCGCAGCGCATCCTCGGTCTCTAGGCGGGCATGTTAGAGCTGCCGGGCTAGAGGCAGCGCCGGTGGATTGCGATTGCTAGGGAACGGCTGGATCTAGGGCGTGGTGGCGCCCACGGGGACGCCGACGGGCGTGAGCCAGTTGTGGCGGTCAGGCTTCGTGCCGCTAGTGATGGCATAGAACTCGTCCTGAAGGTGCTTGGTGACGGGCCCGCGCGAGCCATTGCCGATGGGGATGCGGTCAATCGTACGTAGGGGTGTGACCTCGGCCGCGGTACCGGTGAAGAAGACCTCGTCCGCAATGTAGAGCATCTCGCGCGGGATCAACAGCTCGCGGACAGGAATCTTCAAGTCTTCGCAGAGCGTCACAATGCTGCGCCGGGTGATGCCGGGAAGGATACTCGAAGAAAGCGGCGGGGTGAGGAGCGTGCCGTCCTGCACCAAGAACAGGTTTTCGCCAGAGCCTTCGCTGACGTAACCGTTGATGTCGAGCGCGATGCCTTCAACGTAGCCGTTGACGATCGCTTCCATGCGAATGAGTTGCGAGTTCATGTAGTTGCCCGCGGCTTTCGAGATGGCCGGAAGGGTGTTCGGCGCCATGCGTGTCCATGTGCTGACGCAGACATCGACTCCTTTCTCGACCGCTTCGGCGCCCAAGTAGCTGCCCCATTCCCAGCAGGCCATGTATATCTCGATGGGGCTGGGGAACGGGTTGACCCCAGCTTCGCCGTAGCCGCGCAGCACGATCGGCTTCACGTAGCAGCCGTTCATCTTGTTGACGCGCACCAGTTCGACCGCTGTCGCGCACAGTTCGTCGGCCGTATGGGGAAGCTCCATGCGATAGATGCGCGCCGAGTTCAGCAGGCGCTGCATGTGGTCCTTCAGGCGAAAGATCGCCGCACCTTGCTTGGTCCGGTAGCAGCGGATGCCCTCGAAGACCGCTGAGCCGTAACTGATGACGTGCGACAGCACATGGATCTGCGCGTCGTCCCAGTGAATAAACTTTCCGTTGTGCCAGATCTTGTCGGTCTTCTTGATGGTCATTGGCGTTCTCCGCGCCGCATTTTTAGGGCCCCAAAATCTACCGTGGTTTGTGGGGAATCGGACCCAGGTGCTGTAGGGACTGTCTGTGTGGCTTGCGGTGTGTCCACTCTGCCCGGGCCGGAGTTGCGGGAGTCCGCCTACGGAGCCGCCCTCCGCGATGCCCGGCGCAAATTATAGCACACGCGTTCGCGCCTCAAATGCCAGCGCACAGGATCCTTGTTTCCCTCGCAATCCAATTTGGCCGGTTGAACTAAGCGGCTCGTCCAGTCCGATAACATGGTTGGCTCGTTTTGGTAGGGAGAGCGGATGTGGCTTGAGCAATTGCCTCGGAAGGCTGGCGTTACACGCGACTATCTCATGAGTGACGGACCCGGGGTAGCAAAAGGTAAGGAAGGATGCCGTAAAGGGCGGAGCTACAAGCCGAACGCGGGCGGATCCCTCTGAAGCGTCCGCCTTCAGGCAGGCAAGAAACGACTTTTAGCTCTTTCCCAATTAATTGGTGCCACCGTGCCGACGGAGTAGCGCGGCGACGTTGGCGTGACCCTTCGCCTCGGCCATCGTAATCGGCGTCTGGCCATCGTCGGTGTGCGCGTTTGGGTCGGCACGGTGGGCGAGAAGCAGCGCGACAATCTTCGTCTTGCCGCTGGCCGCGGCTTCGTGCAGAGGCGTGTAGTCGGGTCCGTAGCGGTGATTAGCGTTCGCTCCGGCGGCCAGAAGGGCGGCGGCAATCTCCGCGTGGCCGCCCGCCACCGCTCCGGTCAAAGCCGTGTAACCCGTGGCATTGCGAGAGACAGCGTTTACGTCCGCGCCGTGCCGGAGAAGCAGATTCACCACTTCCAGGTGGCCGAAGAAAGCTGCGAGACCAAGCAGCGGGAAGCCATCCGGGGCGTATCCGTTGGCGAGGCTCGGGTCAGCCGCCAGCAGCGCCACCACGCGCTCCACTTTACCAGCAGCCGCCGCTTCAAAAATGTTTAGTTCCGCCCCGCGGCCGAGCAATAGCTCCAGCACGCTTTTCTTGCCCTAGTAAACTGCAAGCATAGCGGCTGACTCACCATTGCCTCCGCGGGCGTTCAGCAGGCCGGCATTCGCGTCGAGCATTCTCGCCACACGTTCGGCGTCGCCCGCTTTGACGGCCGCGAAGAAGTCCTGGGTGTCCCTCACGGGCTTTTCCTCCGCTGTGAAAGCGAGGACAAAGCAGGCAGGGTTCGTTCTATTTTACCCAGATTTGGCGGACAGGCCCGGCTTGTCACAGTGGAGCCGTTATCGGCGGTCATTCGCCGGCGCTCCGCGCTTCTGCAATGATTCGAACATGGCCTTCGACTCATTTCGCAAATGTCCCTGGGCGCTCTCCCAAACGCCCAGCAGAAGGAAGGGAACGATTGTCGCTGCGGCCCAAGCCTTAGCCTGCCCGGTGACTTTTTCCTCCGGTTCCCAGCGAAATAGTTGCATGGAGATGAAAAATGCCAAAGCTGAACCTGCTGCCAAGGCGATAAGCTCCGCTCGCACCTGCCACAACGTGGCTCCAGCCACCAGGACTCGCTGGAGGCCAGTGATCAGGTAGGTGGGCGGAAGAAATACGGCGAGGCCCTGGACCCAAGCGGGCAGCACGGGTAAAGGAATGGTCGCGCCGGAGAGGAAAAGGAACACAAACCAGATGGCGTTATTAATCACCTGCGTTTCCTGCATCGTGTTCGTCACGCTGGCCACAATCAGGCCGAATGCGGCAAAGGTCACCGTCCCAAGCGTGACGAAGGCCCAGACGCCCCACAAGTTGCCGAAGCGATCCATATGAAAGATCCAACGCGCCAGCAAGAACTCCAGGATCACGGTGGGGAGGGTGAGGATATAGTTCGAGAGGATACTCGAGGCAAGCATTGCCCCCGGCCCGACGGGCGCCAGGCGAAACCGCCGGAGAATGCCCTGCTCGCGAAACATCACCAATTGCACGCTCAATCCCCAGAAGCTGCCCATCACCGTCAAGCCCAGCACTGGACCCATCAAGTAGGTGGCCTCAGCCGGATTGCCCCTGCCAAAGATGCCGAGGTAAAGGAACAGAAACGCCAGCGGCATCACCAGGCTGAAGAAGAGGAAGGCGCGGTTGCGCAGCGCCAGCAGCATGCGCGCCTTGGTGAGTGTCCAGGTTGTGCTCAATCGCGCAGCCTCCTCCCGGTCAGCTCAAGGAAGACATCTTCGAGCGAAGGGGCCGAAATCTCCAGGCTCGAGAGCTCATTCCCTTGCGCTTCCAGGTGTTTCACCAGGGCCACGATGGTCTGCGGCGGGCGGGTGGAGTGCAGCACGTAGCGGCCCTCGATTTCGCGGCAGTCGGTGACGCCCTCGAGCTGACACAGCGCGCCGTCGCTCTCCGGGCGCGCCAAGCGCACCTCGATGCGCGTGGTGCCGGCCGAGCGCTGCTTGAGCTCGCGCGGGGTGCCCAGCGCGATCACGCGCCCGTGATCGATGATAGCCACGCGGTCACAAAGCCGTTCGGCCTCTTCGATGTAGTGCGTGGTCAGCAGGATGGTCTTTTTCTCGCGCCGCAGCTCCTCGATGATGTCGTAGATCTCCCGGCGCACTTGCGGGTCCAGGCCTGCGGTGGGCTCGTCCAGGAACAGCACGCGCGGCTCGTTCACCAGCGCCAGCGCCAACGCCAGCCGCTGCTTCTGGCCGCCGGAAAGCTGGACGTAGAAGGCGTTGCGCTTTTCTTCCAGTCCGAAGCGCCGCAGCAGATCCGCCGGGTCGCGCCGCCGCGAATAGAAGCTGGCGAATAGACTTAGCGCTTCGCCCGCGCGCAGTTTTTCCGGCAGGGCAGTGGACTGCAATACCGCGCCGATCTCCTGCTTAAATGAGAACCCGCTGCGCTGCGGGTCCAACCCGCAGACCGTCACGCGGCCGCTGTCGGGCGTGCGCAGCCCTTCCAGGATTTCCACGGTGGTGGTCTTGCCTGCGCCGTTGGGTCCCAGGAGGCCAAAGACTTCGCCTTGGTGGACCTCGAAGCTCACGCCGCGCACCGCTTCGACGTCGCCGTATCGCTTGACGAGGTTCTCGACTTGGACGATTGGCGCGCTCACGGCAGACTGCTCATCTATAGCACATTCGGCAACTTCTGCGTGGCGTTTCGGCAGGCGGCGTCGCGTGTCCGCCCAAGCCCGTGTTGCGCAACCAAAGCGTAACGGTGTTCCTGATACGGTTGCTCTCCGCGATACTCACCGAATCCGCCGCAGCGTCCAGCCATGCTGCGCCACATCCACGCGCCCCTCGATCAGCCGCGTGCCTTCGCTTTCCAGTAGCCGGCGCTGTAGCGCCGCGTGTGGCTCGCGCAGCAGGATGCGCCCGCCGGCACCGACCACGCGGTGCCAGGGAATGCCCCGGCCCGCCGGGCAGGCGGCCATGGCGCGGCCGGCGGCGCGCGCCCCGCCACGAAGTCGCAGAGCGCGGGCCAGTTGGCCGTAAGTGATTACGCGGCCGCGGGGAATCCTTTTCACCAGACGATAGACCGGCGCCCAGGACATGGTTGGCTCAGCCTCGCGGGAAGACATGCTAGTCGTACTAGACCACGGGGGCCAACAGATTAAAACTTTCGCATTATGGCGCGCGTGCGAGAGTTGAAGCACCCTCTAATGTCTCAGGGTAGAAGACGCATCTAATGTAAGTGGAAGTGCCAACGAGGAAGCGCAGCGATGCTGGTGGCAGATACGCAGATGCAAAGAACGTTTTCGGGCTCGGCGACGGTTGCCGGTTCCGCAGCCTGCGTTCTGTCCAAAGCGTCAAGAGTAACGGTTTCGCAGCACAACGGCGAAGAGCGAATCGCGTAGCTTGACCGTGTAGTGGAACGCGAATACACTACAATCAGGACCAAGTACGCGGGAGCGAACATATGGCCTTTCTTCGCCGCAAAGGGAACGTTTACTACCTCGTGCACAACGTGCGCCACAAGGGAAAGGTGAAGCAATTGCACCTGGCACGACTAGGCGAGCGGCCCCGCATCACCGATGAGGTGGTTCGTCAGGTCTCCCGCGCGCATCCGCTAATCGACGTGGATTGGTCAGAGCTGCGTGAGCAGGTGAACGGCCGCGTGGAGTTATTCGATCCGAACTCTGAATATGTGCAAAAGCTCGTTGCCACGCTCCGCACGCTCAACCTCGACCTAGCAGACCTGTTCCCGCCCCTGCTCGACGTCTCCCAGTCTCCTGAGATCGGCCACGAAATCATCACCCAACTCCGACTCCTGCAGTCCACCGTCCAGGTCAAGCTGAACCAGTTCGATCTGTCGCAGTACCGGGGCGTGTTGACCAGCCAGAGGTTTCGGTAGGAGAACAGCCCCATGAAAAGACAGGTCCAGCAACTCGATCCCACTCGGCGCAGTTTCCAGTCACAAGAGTTCGACTCCGCTATACGCGGCAAGATCGTCGGCCAGGAAGAGGGCGTGCGCGCTCTGGTGGATCTCTACCAGGTGTTCTGCGCGGGGATGTGCCCTCAGGGACGTCCGGTGGGCAACCTGCTATTCCTGGGGCCGACCGGGTCGGGGAAGACGCGCATTGTGGAAGCCGCGGCGGAGATACTGTTCGGGGACCCGCGGGCGGTGATCAAGGTGGATTGCGCGGAGTTTCAGCACTCGCACGAGATTGCCAAGCTGATTGGCTCGCCGCCGGGGTACCTGGGGCACCGGGAGACGCACCCGTTGATCACGCAGGAGGCTTTGGCGCAGTATCACACGGAGAGGCTAAAGCTGAGCTTTCTGTTGTTTGACGAGATCGAGAAGGCCTCAGACGCGCTGTGGCAGTTGCTGCTGGGGATCTTGGACAAGGCGACGCTGACGCTGGGGGACAACCGGCGGGTGGACCTGTCGGCGACGATGAT
>QHYU01000116.1 GCA_003224235.1 Acidobacteriota bacterium | reverse complement strand
CCTCGCGGATCAGGTTGCGGATGGCCGGGGTGGGAATCAAGATCTCCATCACCATGATGCGACCGCGCCCGTCGGCGCGGGGCAGCAGCGCCTGGCAAAGGATGCCTTCGAGCACCATGGAAAGCTGCGCGCGGATCTGCGGCTGCTGGTGTGCGGGGAAGACGTCCACGACGCGGTTGATCGTGGACAGGGCCGAATTGGTGTGCAACGTAGCAAAGGTCAGGTGGCCGGTCTCCGCAATGCGCAAGGCCGATTCGATCGTCTCCAGGTCGCGCATCTCGCCAATGAGCACCACGTCGGGGTCCTCGCGCAACGCGGCGCGCAGAGAACTCGCAAACGAGTGTGTGTCCGAGTGCACCTCGCGCTGGTTCACGAGGCACTTCTTGTGGTTGTGGAGAAACTCGATCGGGTCTTCGATCGTGATCATGTGCTCTTCGCGCTCGTTGTTGATCTTGTCGAGCATGGCGGCCAGCGTGGTGGATTTTCCCGAACCGGTTGGTCCGGTCACCAGCACCAGACCGCGCGGCTTTTCGCACAGCGTCTTCACCACCGGCGCAAGACCCAGCCCATCGAAACTCTTGATCTCCCAGGGAATGGTCCGGGGCCAAAGGAGAAGTCGAGCTCGAGATTCTCTTCGAAACGGTGCTTCTGGGCGTCGGTGAGCACGCTATAAGCCAGCGACTTGGTATCAGCCGCGCTCAGTGGCGCCATGTCGATCGGGCGCAGCTTGCCGTGGACCCGGACCCGCGGCGAGCTGTTGGTGGTGAGGTGCAGGTCGCTGCCGCCCATCTCGATCATTTTTTTTAGCAGTTCGCTCAGCGTAATGCCGGCCATAACTCGCCTCTCGTCACAACACGGATTCCCGCAGAACTTCCTCGAGCGTGGTCAGCCCGGCGGCAGCCTTGATCAGGCCGCTGCGGCGCAGCGTGATCATTCCCTGGTCGAGCGCCTTCTTTTTCAATTCCACCGCGGAAGCCCCAACCAGGATTAGCTCGCGGAGTTCGTCGTTGATCTCCATCACCTCGTACAGCCCGACGCGCCCTTTGTAGCCGCTTTTGTTGCAGGGCCCGCAACCCCTGCCATGATAGATCGTGGTCGCCTTGGCTTCCTCCGGGGTGAAGCCGCCGTCGAGCAGCGCCTGCTGCGGGATGCCCAGCGGCTCCTTGCAGTTGGTGCAGATGCGGCGCACCAGCCGCTGCGCGCAAATCAAGTTCACCGAAGTGGCCACCAGGAACGGCTCAATGCCCATGTTCATCAGCCGGCTGATGGTGGAGGGGGCGTCGTTGGTGTGCAGCGTGGAGAGCACCAGGTGCCCGGTTAACGCCGCTTTCACGGCGATCTCGGCAGTCTCGAAGTCGCGGATCTCGCCGACCAGGATGATGTTGGGGTCCTGCCGCAGGAACGCGCGGAGAGCCGCAGCAAAGTTCAGCCCGATCTGCTCCTTCATCTGCACCTGATTGATGCCCGGCAGTTGGAACTCGACCGGGTCCTCGGCCGTCATGATGTTGGTTTCCGGCGTATTGAGTCGCGCCACCGAGGAGTAGAGCGTATTGGTTTTGCCGGAGCCGGTCGGCCCGGTGACCAGCACCATGCCGTAGGGCCGCAGAATCGCGCGCTCCAGCTTGCTGAGCGATTCGGGCTCGAACCCCAGCTTGGTCATGTCCAGCCGCAGGTTCTCCTTGTCGAGCAGCCGCAGCACGAGCTTTTCGCCGAACAGCGTGGGCACCGTGGAAACGCGGAAGTCGAGGTCCTTCTTCTTCCCTTCCTTGCGGTACTTGATCATGATCCGACCGTCTTGCGGCAGCCGCTTTTCGCTGATGTCCAGCTTAGACATGATCTTGAGGCGGCTGATCATGGCATCTTTCAGCTTCAGCGGCGGGTTCATCACCGACTGCAAAATGCCGTCGATGCGGAACCGCACGCGCAGCTCCTTCTCGTACGGCTCGATGTGAATGTCGCTGGCGCCGCGCTTGACCGCGTCGGTCAGGATCAAGTTCACCAGCTTGATGATCGGCGCTTCCTCGGCCGCCTTCTCCAGCGTGGCCAGATCCATCTCCTCCACTTCGGCGGCCAGCTCCAGATCCTCCGACTCCGCGCCGGTCAGGTCCTTCATCACCTTGCTGAGCTCTTCGACGCTCTCGGCCTCCCCATAAAACTTGGCGATGGCCTCGGAGATGGCTGATTCCGACGCCACCACAGGCTCCACGTTGAAGCCGGTCATGAACTTGATGTCGTCCATCGCGAAGACATTAGTGGGGTCGGTCATCGCGATAGTCAGCGTCGAGCCCACTCGCGAGAGCGGCACAATCTGGTAACGCACCGCGGTATCTTGCGGAATTAGCTTGATCACCGCAGCATCGACCTCGTAATACTTCAAATTGATCGAGGGGACCCCGTACTGGCGCGAGAGCACCGCTGTAATCTCATCGTCGGTGATAAACCCCATCTTCATCAGGCAACTACCGAGCCGACCACCATGCTGTTTTTGGTATTCCAGCGCCTGCTTGAGCTGCTCGGACGTGATGAGGCTTTCTTTGATGAGGATTTCGCCCAAACGAGCCGACATCCAGGAGTCTCCTGGGACACGACTGCCTGAAAGGAAAAGGTAGCAGAACCCCATGAAGCCCCTTGCACTCAATTCGGAATGGCGTGGTGAAAGGGGCAACACCCTGTACGATGGGACAGTGTGGGCATTCCACCACACCCTGCCTTGACTTGCTCGAACGGCCCGGCTATCGTCAACCGAGGGAAATATTTCCAGGATTGCCTTGCATGACTACAACTGTGCCATCAGCGCCGCGCGTCGCTGGCCTGGGCGTTCCCGCACAAGTGCCGCCCGGGGCTGTAAGTCCCCATGAGCTGTTGCCGCAATTCTTTGACACGCTGACGGCGGCGCTGGGACCAATGCACTGGTGGCCGGCGAAGACCCCGTTCGAGGTAATTGTTGGCGCGATCCTGACCCAGAACACCGCCTGGATAAACGTTGAGCGCGCCATCGCCAACCTTCGCCGGGAGCGTATGCTTACTCCCCGCGCCATAGAAACGGCGCCGGCCGGAAAGCTGGCGCGACTGGTGCGGTCCTCGGGATACTTTCGCCAGAAGGCGAAGAAGCTGAAGGCCTTTGTGCGTTTCCTCCGCCAGGATTTCGGCGGGTCGCTGAAGCGGATGTTTCGCACCCCGACCGCGGAGCTGCGCGAGCGGCTGCTCGCTGTCCACGGCATCGGGCCGGAAACGGCCGACTCGATCCTACTTTACGCCGCTAGTCACCCCGTGTTCGTTGTGGACGCCTATACCAAGCGCATTTTGCTGCGGCATGGGCTGGTCGGCGAGAAAGCCGGCTATGAAGAGATCCGCCAGCTTTTCGAGGGGAATCTGCCACCGGACGCCAAGCTCTACAACGAATACCACGCGCTGCTGGTGAATGTGGGTAAGAACTGGTGCCGTTCGCAGAAACCGCTCTGCGACCAGTGCCCCCTCGGGCCCTACCTCATTCCCAATCCCACCCCAAACCCTGCCCCGCGCGACGATTCGCCGAGCGGAGATCTGCCGGAGGCGCAACGGTGACGTCGCGCAGCAGAAAAAGCCAGCTCTGGCTGGGCTTCGGCGGCCTGCTGGTGGCGCTGCTTCTCGCCGGCGTGTTCACGCTGGGCTCGCTGGACCTGCCTTTTGAACCGGGGCAGCCGAACGAGGTTGTCATCCTCTATGCCCTTTCTACTTTCATCGTCGCTGCCCTTCTGGTCTTCGGCCTCATCCTGACGCGCAGCCTCCTGCGGCTGTGGGCCGAGCGGCGCGCCAAGCAACTGGGCGCCCGCTTCAAAACGAAAATGGTCTTCGGCGCGATGGCCATTTCCCTTTTGCCGGTGATCTTTCTTTTTATTGTCAGCTATGCCTTGCTGAACCGCACGCTGCTTCGCTGGTTTCCACGGCCGCTGGAAATCGCCACTGAAGAAAGCCACAAGCTGCTCGATGATTTGGTAAGAAACGAGCGTGAGCGGCTCCTGGCAACGGCGTCTGAGGCGCGGCTTTACTAGAATGTTCAGGCCATCAGGCTCGTTGAGAAGGCGCTAGAAATAGGCGCCGACGCGGCCTGGACCTTGGGGAAGAATGACCGGGTTCTGGACGGAGTAGCCGTCTGCAAAGATCAACCTGACCTGCGGCCCAGCGGCCAGTTTTGTTTCGACAAGGTGGAAGGCAGACGAATTCGGTCGCTGGCGGGCAACGTCGAGCTCTGGGAAGCGAATGGCACTTGCTTCCTGGTTGCTCGAGCTCCGGTTGTGGACCACGGGCAGGTAGAGGGCGCCGTTTTAGTAGGCCGGCGTATGCCGAATGAATTTCTAAGGCGATATGCCGAAATCGAAACGCAGACGCTCGCCTATGTGCAGCAGAAGCAGCAGCTCCGCGCCTACAAGACGCAGATGCTGCTGGCGCTGCTGCTCTTTACCGTCCTGCTGCTCTTCGCCGCCACCTGGTTCGCGCTCTTTCTCTCCAAGCAGGTGACCGTGCCCATCCAAGCGCTGGCGGAAGGCACCCGCGAAGTCTCGGCAGGCAATTTCAATTATCAAGTCGAGGTGCAAGCGCAGGACGAACTGGGCATTCTGGTTCGCTCGTTCAATCAAATGACCACTCAGTTGGGCGACAGCCGCCGCCAGATTGAGGAGTTCACCCACAGCCTCCAGAAGGCGGTCGAGGAGCTGAATCAGCGCCGCCTGCTGATGGAGGCTATTCTCGAAAATATCCCCACCGGCGTGTTCTCGCTGGACAACACAGGCGCGGTAGAACGCATCAACTCCGCCGCGCTGAAAATCCTGGGCGAAGCTGCGCGCGACGCCCACACGCTCGGGGCCCTGGTGGGAGAAGACGCCGCACGGGGCGTGCAGCAGTTGATGCGGCGCTCGCTGCGCATGGGCGTGGCGTCCAAGGAACTGGAAATCGCGCTCCCCGGCCGTGTGCTGCACGCGGCCGTGACGGTCAGCTCGCTCGGACCCCGCCGCTCGAATCCCGGTTTTGTGGTCGTGGTGGACGACCTGACTGAACTGCTCCGGGCGGAGAAAGCCGCCGCATGGCAGGAAGTGGCCCAGCGGATCGCGCATGAGATCAAAAACCCGCTAACCCCGATCCAACTCTCCGCGCAGCGGCTTAGCCGCTTCCTGGAGCGCCAGCGCGCCGCGTCTGCCCAGGACGCCTCGATCGCACCCGGCGCGGCCCAGCCAGAAGGCGAGCTAACGCGTCTGGTTGGCGAGTGCGCCAGCCTCATCGAGCGCGAAGTGGCCGCGCTCAAATCCCTGGTGGATGAGTTCTCGCAGTTCGCGCGCTTCCCCACGGCGCGGCTGATGGCGGCCGATCCCAGCGCCATTGTCGCCAGCGCCCTGGAAGTCTTCGGCGGCAGGCTGGAAGGCATCACCCTGCGCACCGCATTAGCCACTGACCTGCCGCCGATTAAAGCCGATCCGGAGCTGCTGCGGCGCGTGCTGGTGAACTTGATTGACAACGCCGCCGAGGCGCTTGAAGACGCCGCAGTCAAGGAGATCGTGCTCGCGACCCGCTCAGGCTTGGACGGTGAAACCGTGGAAGTCAGCGTCGCCGACAGCGGCCATGGCATCTCGCCCGAAGACAAAGACAGGCTGTTTTTGCCGCATTTCTCGACTAAAGACCGCGGCACCGGGCTGGGCCTGGCTATCGCCGGGCGCATCATCGCCGAACACCACGGCACGATCCGCGTCGAAGACAATCAGCCGGTAGGCGCGCGCTTTGTAATCGAGCTGCCCGTGAGCGAAGTGCCGGCCACAGTGTGGCCGCCAGAAATCTAGCTCCTGAGTCGAAACCCTATGGCGCGCTCCATCCTGGTCGTGGACGACGAAAGCGGCATTCGCCAGTCGCTTACCTCCATCCTGGAAGAGGAAGGCTACCGCGTCGAAGCTGTCGGCTCCGGCGAAGAATGTCTCGCCACCGTTGCAGCAAGACCGTTCGATCTGATCCTGCTCGACGTCTGGCTGCCTGGCATGGATGGCTTAGTGACACTGGAGCGGCTGCAGCAGAGCGTTCCTGCGCCAATGGTAGTGATGATCTCCGGCCACGGCAACATTGAAACTGCGGTGCGCGCCACCAAGCTCGGCGCCTTTGATTTCGTCGAAAAACCGCTTTCCCTCGAAAAAACCATCCTGGTGGTGAAAAACGCGCTCGAGTACCTGCGCCTGGAGGAAGAAAACCGCGGGCTGCGCGCGGAGCTCGAGCAACGCTGCCAGGTGATCGGCGAAAGCGTGCCGATGAAGGCCCTGCGGCAGCAGATCGCGCTGGCCGCCCCGACCAATGGTCGCGTCCTGATCTATGGCGAAAGCGGCACGGGCAAGGAGCTGGTCGCCCGGGCGTTGCACTCCGCCAGCCTGCGCCGCGACCGGCCGCTTGTGGAAGTCAATTGCGCCGCCATTCCCGAGGAGCTGATTGAATCGGAGCTGTTCGGCCATCTAAAGGGCAGCTTCACCGGGGCGAGCGAAGACAAGGTCGGAAAATTCCAGAAGGCCGATATGGGCACGCTCTTCCTCGACGAAGTCGGCGACATGAGCCTGAAGACGCAGTCCAAGGTGCTGCGCGTGCTCGAAGAGCAGCGCTTCGAGCCCGTTGGCTCGAATCAGGCTGTAGACGTGGACGTGCGCGTGATCGCCGCGACCAACAAAACACTCGAGGGCGAAATCGCTAGGGGAGCGTTTCGGGAAGACCTGTTCTATCGCCTCAATGTGATTCCCTTCTACGTGTCTCCACTGCGCGAGCGCATCGAAGACCTCCCCATCCTGGCGCGGTATTTTCTTGCCGAGTTCAGCGGCGCTTACGGGCGCAAAGTAAAAGAACTCAGCGAGGGGGCGCTCGATGTGCTGATGCGCCATCCCTGGCCCGGCAACGTCCGCGAGCTCAAGAACCTGATCGAGCGGTTGGTGATCATCTGCCCGCAGCAGCGCATTGAGGCCCACCACCTGCCGCCCGAGCTCTTCCGTGGCGCGGCGCGCAGCCCGCAGCAGCCTTACGCCACCCTGCATGAGGCGCGCGCCGCCTACGAGCGCGAGTTCATCCTCCGCAAGCTGGAAGAGCACCAGTGGAATATGACCCACACCGCCTCGGCCTTGGGCCTGGAGCGCAGCCACCTCTACCGCAAAATGAAGTCCCTGGGAATCTCCTCAGCCGAGCAGTAGTTACGAGGACCCGGGACCAGGCATCAGGTGAGAGGGGTCATTTTTCGCGGTCAGCCGCCAGCCCTCCCATGTGATCTCATTCCGAGCCTTGCCCGGGCGGCGAGGGATCTCTCCTCAAAATTGTCGGCGCTGAACCCCTCGGCTTCGCGGGCGGCCAACTTTCGCCAAGCAACTCCTAACCTCGATTGCGAAGCTCGACCGGCCGGAGAAGGCCGACGGTGAGTCCGCGCCCGTGCCGCAGTCCTTCCCCCCGGGAGGCGTACGCGGGAAAAGAAAAAAGACTGGCCTCCCAAAATAAGGAGCTAAACTACATTAGCCTCTAGGGCGAGCGGATGGCTGCCCAACGCTATTCCCAAATTCGAGATATGTCTGGAGGTTCTACCTACCAGCTCTTAATCGATTCCTATGCTTTTCGAGGACAGATTTGAGCACGCCCTCAATTCGAGCACCTCGGCGCCGGAATCCAAGCTCCGGCAGCAATTCGTCGATGATTTCCTCGTCGGCCCGCAAACAGCCATCTGATTCGATCCAGTCGATCATCGTCATAAGTTCCCATTCCGAATACTCCGTGATTGTGTCGCGCCGAGTAACGTGAGGACGTACCGCGCGCCCCTGTAGTTTGATGGGAGACGCATCCTGATTGGTCGAGGGCGGTGTCGCGGAGACTTCGGTAACCAGCTTGGAATCACCGACGCACGCGACAGCATTTTCATAAGCTGCCAACGCGCGGTCCACTTCTTCCTCCTTACGCATAAACCAGTCCGTGGACCATATACGATGAAATTTCCAGCCAAGATTCTCAAGTGCTGCTGTCGCAGGCGATCTCGATCGCGCGCTGTCGGGCTCGAATGATAGGAGGCACCATCACACTCGATCGCCAAAACGTATCTGCCTCGCTGCTTTGGGTGTTGAGCCACAAGATCGATTCGGTAGCTAGAAGCACCAAGCTGAGGGACGAGTGGGATTCGACTCCCAAGTACGTCGAAAACCTCCGCCTCGAAAGAGTTCATTGGGAAGTCCGTCGAAGCCAAGTCTCCCAGTCTCCTTCCTCCGCTCGCCGCATATTCCAGGTAGTAACGAAGTAGCTCTACTCCCGTCCCTGGCTTGACCTTGGCCGGGTCCATATCCAGATGGCTGAAAGATGAGACCAGCGTCATGCGCTGTCGCGCGCGCGTGACCGCGACATTGAGTCGCCTTTGCCCCCCAAAAGACAAGAGGGGGCCAAATCTGAAGGGAAGGTTCCCGGATCCGTCTTTTCCATAGCCAACCGTTAGAACGATCGCATCGCGCTCGTCTCCCTGAACGCGCTCTAGGTTCTTAACGAAGAAGCGCTCTTCCGCATTCGCGTCAAAGAATTGACCCAGCTCAGGCCGGTGTAAGAGCGCCTGATCGATAGCCCGTTGAACTCGGTCGGCATGCCGGATTCCCATTGCAATGACGCCCAACGATTCTCGCGGTCTCTTTTCCGCATGCTCCAGAACGTGATCAACAACTTTGTTGACTTCTGCCGAAGAACTTTCTTCCTGTCCCTCAAAGCCTGGTTGTTGAACCAGGACGTGCTGGATTACCGGTGATCCTCCCGGCCCCGGAAATGTCACTAGCCGGTCTTTATAAATGTAGTGATTCGAAAAGCTGATTAGTGTTTCGTCTCGACTTCGATAGTGCCAGTCGAGATACCACGAAGGCATGAAAGCATTTGTGGTGTCGAGGAGGCTCTCATATCCCTCTGTTGCAGCATTTGATTCGTCTTCGGCCAATTCGTCATCATCTGCAGCGGCAAAGAAAGTCGTTGGCGGTAGCTGCCATCTGTCACCGGCAACAACAAGATGCGACCCGCGCATGACTGCGGGAATTGCGTCTTCTGGCAGAACCTGGCTCGCCTCGTCGAAAATAACAAAGTCGAAGCATCGTGTCGTATCCAGTAGTTGACTCACCGAAAGCGGGCTAACCATCCAACAAGGACACACGGCAGTTAGCACGTGCCGCGCCTCAGCAAAAAGTGCACGAAGCGGCCGGTGCCGACGCTTCTTCTCCGCTTCAGACCGAATGATGTATTCCTCGGTCCTGTGTTCATTCATCGCTGCTATAGCTCGCTCCGCGTAAGTTCTTCGCACCCTCGCAGCAGCCATACGAATTCGTTCCTTGTCGAGATCTTTGAATTCTTGGACAAACCCATCATGCGTTCTTCCGTTGAAGCCTGCGATTTCGGGGTCTTCACCTTGCGCGGCCTCCAAACAGGAGGAATACCAGGACTGGTCGAAGGCAGAGACCCACTTCCCTGGCACTATCTTCTTCCTGCGGAGTTCCTCAACTAATTTCCCCGCACCACATCTATCCAGACCTTGTTCGACTTCACCCAATTTCGGCAATCTCATCGGTGTGAGCCGGTCCTTCGCAAGGGCATCGATGTACGTCGCAACCTCATTCAGCGGCAGCGAATCAAATTCCTTCTTCGGAAGAATAGAAGTCAGCGCCCCGAGATCCGCAACAGCTAACTGCAATTTTCCGTAACTATCTGGATAGCTCGGCAATGGCTGAGGCGAAGATGATCGACTACTTAGGTCTGCCCATTTCGATCGCTGGTCTTCAGCCGCGCTCAATTCTGCGAACAACTCTGGGCCGCGCGCTTTCCCAGCAGCCCGATAACTCAGAGCCTGATTTCGCGCCCGGCGATATTCGCCACTCGCGCACCAGGTCCAGAAAGCTCTTAGTCCTCCGGTTTTACCTGGTGCTAGCGCACGAATCATTCCTTGAATGTTCTGGGTGAAAATCTCAGGAGAGTAGAGGTCGAGCGTCTTGCGTACAGCGGCTAGCAACGAATACGTCTGCTGTGCGTCTGTCAATATCTTCGGCGTTCGGAAGCCGACCACTTTCACCAACTCCACAAGAGACGACATGAACTGGGGCCAAATCTGCGAGGATAGACGTGTGACAAGGTCGACCGCCTGTTGCGCAGCAGCACCGTCCGCCAGCCTCGCGCAATTCCATGGAGAAGGATCAGACCGGAGAAAAAAGGACGCGAGTCCTCCCGCCTCTCTCAATAGGTCACGGACCTTCGCCGGATCTGCTTTTTCGATCTTTGTTAGTTCCGCGCCTCGCCACCGGCTATCCGATCGGACTTCTGATTGCAATCGAAGCAATGTTCCTTGCAGTTCGTAGACAGACATCCCGCTTGGTTTCCGCTTTCTATGCAAACTTTCGACGTGGCGGTTTAACCGATTACGACGCTCGACGTATTGTTGATGCATCCGCTCACAATCTGCGGGAACAGCGTGTCGCACGGTACTCAGAGCCGCAGCCACCTGTTCCATGACGCGCTTGGGAGACACATCAGCCCCGTGCAAATCGATGGCAATCTTATCTAGGCCAACTTGTTGGAGTCGCTTGAGCACTACCTGCAGCGCAGCTTGCTTTTCCGCAACGAATAGCACGCGCTTTCCAGCTGCCACGAGACTTACGACCAAGTTGGCAATGGTTTGGCTCTTTCCCGTTCCGGGTGGTCCGTGAATGACCGCGCTTTGGCCTGCGAGAACGGCGGATATGGCGGACTGCT
>QHYU01000227.1 GCA_003224235.1 Acidobacteriota bacterium | reverse complement strand
TTCGCCAACCTCGTGGATTTCGATATGCTTTACGGCCATCGCAAAGAGGTGGAAGGGTTCGCGCGGTCGCTCGAAGAATTCGACGCCATGCTCAGCTCGCTGCTCGACCAAATGCAGCCTTCCGACTTACTCCTGATCACAGCCGACCACGGCTGTGACCCCGACGACTGCTCTCCTTCGACCGACCACTCCCGCGAGTACGTTCCCATCCTCGCCCATAGCCCCGGAGGCCAGCGCGGCATCAATCTGGGTGTGCGGCCGACGCTCGCAGATATGGGACAGACGGTGGCGGAAAACTTCGGCGGCTCAATTCCCCACGGCACCAGTTTTCTTTCGCAAATCTCAAATTGACGGCTTGACAGAGAGGTTCGTCGCCCGGCGCGGCAGGCTCGGAATGACCGAAGCGCTGAAGCAGTGGCGAGTGAAGAGCGGCCCGTGCTCGAGTCTAGTCGCTGGCTGTGGCCCGCTGGGCGTAATAGCCGTTGCGCGTGCGGACGAAAACCTTTCCGCGCCCCCGTGGGGGAATGGCCTCCACCTGTACGCTGCGGAACCGGCCGTCGCGGCTGGTGTTGGTCGGGTAATATGCCAGGGTGTACTGATTGCGGATGTCGTGGGCGATCTGAGTACAGATGGCTTCGGTGTCCTCTGTCCTCTCCGGAAAGAAGGCCAGTCCGCCGGTCGCCTGGGTGAGCGAGTTGAGGGCTCGCCGCGCCCGCTTGGCGTCGCTCTTGGTTTCCTGGCTGAACAAACCGACGGCATAGATCAGCGCCTCGGAGCGCTGCGCCTCCTGCACGGTGATTTCGAGGCTCTTGCGGCTGGCATTGTCCACGCCGTCGGTGATGACCAGCAGCACCTTCTTGTCGCGATGACCCTTCTTAAGGTGATCGAGCGAGCCGATGAGCGCGTCGTACAGCGCGGTTGAGCCCCGCGAGTCAATGCGCTCGAGCGCGTCCTTCATTTCGTTGAGGTCACTGGTGAAGTCCTTGTCCAAATCGAGGTAGTAGTCGTCGTTGAAATTTACGATGAAGGCTTCATCGTTGGGGTTGCTGGTCTTCACGAAGGTCAGCGCGGCAGTGTTCACCCGATCGCGTTTGTCGCGCATGCTGCCGCTGTTGTCGATCACCAGTCCCACACTGATCGGAATGTCCTCGCGTTTGAACAGGGCGAGCTTTTGCTCGACCTTGTCCTCGAGGACGCGGAAGTTCTCCTGCTTGAGGTCCGGAACAAACCGCCCGCGGTCGTCCAGCACCGTGGCATGCAGCACCACCAAGTTGACGTCGCGCTGGATGCGGAAGTTGTCGTCCTGCTTCTGCGCCGGCGGTGCTGTTTGCTGCCCAGGCTCCTGTGGCGGCGCGGGCTGCTGCGCCTGGGCCCCACTGCCGGTCCATACCCCGGCCAGCGCCAGCAGGATGAGGGAGGTGAAAAGGGAAACCAGGCTCAGCCTAGTGGCTGGGGGCATAGTAGCCCGTCTTGGAGTACACGTTGAGGGGGGGCAATCCCCGGGGAGGGCGCAACTTGACCTTGATCTTCCGCCAGCGGGAATCGCGTTGATGATTGCTTGTCTTATATCCCAGAACATATTGATTGCGCAGCTCCATTCCGATTTTCGACGCCGTATCGGGCAGGTCGTTCAGGTTCTCCACCGGGAAAACCCGCCCGCCGGTCAACTCCGTCAATTCGCTCAGCAGCGTATGCCCGTTCAATTCTTCCGGTGTGCGCCGGTAACCCACCGGGTCGTAGATGCCGATGGCATAGAGTTGAACGTCGGCCTCCTTGACGAAGTTCTTGATGTCGCTTTCCGTGTACCGACTATGATTATCGCCTCCGTCGGATATAATGAGCAAGGCCCGTTTGGCGTTGTGTGCACCCCTCATCTGGCTCAGGCCCAGGTAGATGGCATCGAGCAGGGCGGTGCGGCCGTGCGCCGCGGTGTACATCAGGCGCGTCTGCAGCTCCTCGACACTGTTGGTGAAGCGGCTGGTCAATTGCGCCCGGTCGTTGAAACTCACCAGGAAGAATTCATCCTGCGGGTTTGCGGTCTTGAAGAATTGCACGGCCGCCAGCCGCGCCTTGTCCACTTTGTTGGCCATACTGCCGCTCAAATCGAAGACCACGCCGATAGAAATGGGCACATCTTCGCTGGAGAAGTGCACCACCTCCTGTTCCGAGCTGTCTTCAAAGACGCGGAAGTTCTCTTGTTCGAGGCCGGTCACCAAGCGATTAAAGGGATCGGTGACTGTGACGTTGACCAGCACGAGGTCCACGTCCACTTTGATGGTCCCT
>QHYU01000226.1 GCA_003224235.1 Acidobacteriota bacterium | reverse complement strand
CACGGAAACGGTATTGCCGAGTGGGCTCGGGCGCTCCGCGTCGGCCTTCTTCAGGTACAGCAGCAAGCCCCGTCCGTCACTCAGGTTGAGCTCCACGGCCTGCTGCACTGGCTCGTAGCCCTGCTCCTCGACGAGGAGGAGGTAGCTAGCTGACGCCAGTCCGGAGACCTCAAACTCTCCGTTCGAGCGCGTGAACACCGTGGTCACGGGTTCGAAGGAGGAGCGCCTGAGGTCCACCTTGACCCCTTCGGCCGGACGATTGTCCGTTGCGAACAGCACCCTTCCGGAGATCGATCCGCGCACACCGTCGGCGGCGGTCATGCGCGTGCGGATCACCAACACCCAAATCAGCAGTGTAGCCAGCCACGTTAAGACTCGTCCTCGGATCATGTTGTGCTCCAATCGCTCACGTTAGGTTGCCTCGGGGCCTTCCTCCAGAACCAAACGGCCGCGAACGATAAACACGTCTTCCCTCTTGGCCACTGCTGGGGCGGTCCAGACGGTGTGCCTGCCCTCATCGACCGGCACGGGAGGGAACGCCAGTGGTTGTGGCGAAGGCAAGGAGGCTTGGAGAAGGTGGCCGTCGGGGATGCAGGCCAAGACCAGGGGCAGGACCCAGCCCACAAACGTCCAGCCCAGGAAGAAATTGAGCAGGGTAATCGCCGCGGCGTTCTTCCTGCGATTGATCCAGGCGACTAAGGCGGGCAAGAAGTACAGCAGGGCCAGCCCAGCGATCACCACCACTTGCGCCATCCCTTGGTAATGTGCAATGTACATGGATTTCTCCTTTGATTAGCAGCGATCGGAACCTTCATGAAACATCGTCTTTTCCTGAGTTCTGTCTAAAGAGGGTAAGATTGCGAATCCTCTCGCAGTCCGGTGAGTGCTGAAATCCATGACGGCAAAAGCATTGAAGGTGGCTTAGGGTTATTACCTGACCAGCGAAGATGCTTGCAGGCTCCGCCCCAGCTCTTCTCTTCAGGGTGGAGTCGGGGGGCGAGCCGCAAGGCTGGCCGGAAACCATGACCGCGGCGCGCAAGAAAACAATTCGCGCCTGAAAATCTCTTCGTCGTGCCTTCAAAGGACCTGAGGATTCCGCGAGCCCGGCGATCACCGCGACTTGCGTCGCCCCTTGGTAGTGTGCAGTGTACATGGTGCCCTCCTCTGGGTATTGCATGTCTGTTGTCACCAAGCGCCAGTCATTCGTACGACTCGGCTCGTCAGCGCGGGCGGGGAAGCTCCGGCTGAAGTCCGGGCCACGCGACAGCGAGCCACGGGCCCTGGATCACTGCTACAGCGGTTGGAACTGCGCCGGAGAAAGGGGGCTGCCTTTTTCCTCGGGTTACGGGAACCAATACAGATTCCCACCGCTGGAGTAGTGATCTGCTTGAGGGCCGCTTAGTTTTACTGCGGGGCATGACAAGAAAATCTCACAAGGCTTGCCACGAGGCAATCCAGCGAGTTTGGGATTTCGCGGAAAAAGATCTGTGAGGCTTCTACTAGTTTTTACTGAGCAACGAAAAATGCCCTGAACAAGTGCGTTGCAGTTGAACTGTGCTGCAGCTCCCGCGCACTAGGTTTTCATGACAATCGAGTGTGCAAGAAAACCGTAGTGGGCGGGACGAAGCCTAGCTGGGATGGTGGTGACCAAACGCGGATGTATTAGCTCGAAATGCCAACCCGTATCTGGCCGCCGCATTTTGGGCATGCTTTTGCCCATGGTGCGTATTCGGGCAGCTCTGCCTCGCAGTGGGGGCATTTGTCAGCGACGGGTGAACCGCATTCGGGGCACGAAGCGGGAACCTGTCTGCCTTTGCGAAAGATAACAAAGCATCTCATATTTGTGCAGATGGCTACGCCCTTGATCATTTGCCCAGGGTAAATGTCCTTGGAGATTCTATTCGGTCTTCTAGGCTGGTTTGGTTAACAATTCGATCTCTGCTCGATAAACTGAGCGCTTCCCAAATCGCCGTCTAGCTTGTCGGGGGCGTCGCGTTGCGGGCCATGGAAGCAGTGGGATCTCGATGGAGCGTCCGCCGGAAGCGGCCTACGCTGCCGCTCGCAGTTGCCGCACTGCCGGCGACACCGCCGCGTTTTCACCTTCCTTCTGGAACACCAGGCGCCCTTCGCTTGCGTCCCAGTCAATGGAGAGCACGTCCCCCATCCGCACCTGCTCGGTCGCCAAAAGGTTCGCCAGCGGGTTTACAATGTGCCGCTCAATCGCCCGCTTCAGATGCCGCGCGCCATACTTCAGGTCGGTCCCTTCTCGCAGCAGATGTGCTCGCGCTTCCGGAGTCACACGGAACAAAAACTGCCCCCGTGCCGTCTCCAGCACCCGCTGCTGCACCATCCCCAACTCAATCTCCAGAATCTGCTCCAACTGCTCCGGCCGCAAGGGATGAAACACCACCACCTTGTCCAGCCGGTTCATGAATTCCGGCGAAAACTTCCGCTTCGCCGCTTCCGTCGCCGT
>QHYU01000148.1:56071-104039 GCA_003224235.1 Acidobacteriota bacterium | reverse complement strand
TGTGTTCGTAGCGAATGCCGCCGACCATCGGGGGAGTCAGCGAGCCATAGGAAAGCGGCCAATCGGGCACCGACAAGCCGGCATCGTTCGAAGTGACCAAGGCGCCAGCGACCAGAAGCAGAAGCGTGCAGCCCGCCGTGAAGAGGGCGAAACGATGTAGGCCGGTTTTTTTTGAAGTCGTCATGGGATGAGATCATAGGGCACGCGGTGGGCGTGTCCCTACAATGCCCAAACAGAATTCAACAACGGTCTAGTCTCCCGAGGCTGCCTTGAAGACGAAACTTACCGTCTTCGATTCCTTGGCGGCGAGGGTGACCGTTTGCGAGGTCGTGCCATACTTTTCGTGCCAGGCCTCGATCGTGTAGGTGCCCGCAGGCAGATTCTTCAGTTCGAAGCTGCCATTGGTCTTGGTCACCTGAAAGTACGGGTGCTTGAATACGGCGATGTAGCTCTTCATCCACGGGTGGACGTTGCACTTCACGGGAATGGCTACTTCCTCGCGCCCAAAGACTTCTTCGATGTTGGGCGCCCCGGGGGGTTGCGACTTGTTCCACTCGCGGTTGTTCTTGGGCACGGGGTGGATGTTGTGCGTGGTTTTGTCGCTGTTGATGACGTCCAGCGGCTGGCTAGCCTGCAGCGCGACCACGTGCGGGATGTACGTGCAGCCCTTCTGGTCGAGCGTGACAGGAGTCTTCGGCGGTTCGAATGCACGGTTGCCCGCGCCTTCCTTGACGTAGACCACGACGTTGGCGAGAGTGCCCCCCTCACCTTCGACTACTTCTTCATCAAAGGCCGGGCTGGAGGCATGTATGGCAGCGCAGGAAGGCTCGGCAGCCATATTTATCTTCTTGGGTTTCGGCGCCGGGCCGTCCAGCTTGACCGTGCCGCTGACCGAGCCTACTGTGGCCAAATCCACCGGCGCCGCGGCCGGCGTGACCGCCGGCGCCTTCTCGGTCGTTTCTTCCTTTTTGCCGCAGCTCAGCAGCGAAAACGCCAGAGCGGCGGCCATGACCAAGTATAACGAGTATGGGGATCTCATTTTTAAGTACATCCTCCTCTTGAATTCAGGTCAAAGCCGATGACAACTGAAAAAAGAACAGCGACACTTCCCTGCCCTCTCCTACTCGCCCGACCCGGCCGTGGCGGCGGTGCGGCCCGTCAGCATGAGTTGCTCCTCGGGCGTCAACTGGAACATATACCGGACCAGCAGATCCGCGTGGTCCTTTGCGTAGCCCTGGACACTCGGCGGCAGCGGCCCGCTAAAGATCCAGTGATCCCCTTCCTTGCGGAAAAGGCCGGAGGGCATGGCCGTGCCGGGGACAATGCGGGCCGGATCGAGGATCCAGCGGAGCGTCCAGGCAGGCTTCAGCCGCTCGCGCGCAAGCAGGAAGTTCGGCGCCGTGGCGTCTTTGTCGTGCGCCGGGTCGCCGGTGGCGTGGCACTTCAAGCATGGTGCCGCCGGGCTGGTGAAGAGCTGCCGCGCTACGGTGCGTTCGGTGTCGGTCAGCGGCTCAAGCTTGGGCGGTAGATAAGGCTGCGCCTGCGAACTGGCTGCGGCGAAGAAGCGCACCAGCTTCTGGATTTCATCGTCGGAGAAGCTGAAAGTGGGCATGCGCACCTCGAGATACGAGCGCACGCCGTTGCGGTTCAGGTCCGTCTTGCTCATCGCCGGATTGTCAAGGAAGTGCGCGAGCCAGTTGGGATCGACCCGCGCGCCTTCGGGGATCAACGGCGGTGGGAGCTTGATCTTGTTGTCGCCCTGATATTGCGGCAGGTTTTGCAGCACGGATTGCTGTCCGATATGCACCTGGTGACAGCCCATGCAGTTATATTTGGTAACGATCCACCAGCCCGCCTGGACGTCGTGGCGTGCATCGCCGGGCTTGTACATATAATCCTGCGGTAACTGCGGATCTACGCTTCCCAACAGAAAGGTCGTCAGTGCGTTGATATCGTCCGCGGTGACGTTGGGTTTGGGCATCTTCAGCCGGTCGAGTGGGTCCGGCTTGTACTTGTCCTTGTCATAGACAGCCGGGCTGGCCAGCTTCTGCTCGAAGAACCCCTTTTGATCGTACCAAGGGCCGCGGGGAGATTCCTTCCCGTCGGGAAGGACACCGCGTTTGGCGTCCTCGGTCAGCCGGGCGAAATCCAGGCGCTCGATGGGCTTGCTGCCCTCGGTGGTCAGCTCAGTGCCAAGTCGGGGCTCATCCTCGAGACCGGAGATCTCGTGGCATCCGGCACAGCCGTAGTTCTTCACCAGCGCGCGGCCGCGCTCCTTGAGTCTCGGGTCGTCCAGGTCAGGGGCCAGTTCGTAGGAGGCGTCCTTTCGCTTCAAGGTAATGAGGTAGCTCGCGATATCGCGCGCCTCCTCCCAGGTGAGCCGCAGGCTAGGCATCACCGTCGGTTGCTGCACCTGCAGCTCGTGGCCATCGTTCGGGCAGCGTGAATGCTCGAGATCGAAGACGTAAGCCAGGCCGTGTTTGGCGTAGTCCTCGGGGCCCAGGTCGCGCTTCTCGAACGGGCAAAAGGGGCGTGTCCGCTCGCGCGGGTTGTGCACCCAGCGCACCAGATAATCGTAGCCGGCTTTTTCACCGACGTGGCTGAGGTTGGCGGCAAAGTCGCCGCCGATGACGTTGGATCCTTCGCCCACGGCGTGGCAGGCCATGCAGCCGCGCGCCTCAAACAATTGTTTGCCGCGGCCCGCATCGCCTGGCGGCTGCTTGGCGAGCGCGGGGCCCGGGACACCCGACTGCCAGATGAAAGCGGCGATGGCCTGGATCTGGTCCTGTTCCAGGCGGAACTGGGGCATCTTGGTGGCCGGGCGAAACTCGTGCGTGTGGCCCAGCCAGTAGGGGATCCATTCCTTGAGGAGCTTCATGCGGACTTCTTTCAGGCTGGGGCCGACCTTCTTCTCTTCGCGGAACAGGCTGCGCGTCTTCTGTTCGAGTTGCTCAATCCGCGCGTCGATATTACTGATCGTGACGGTCAGGTTGGTCGCACGCGCGTTGAGTTTCCGTGCCGTTTCGTTGTCAGGGGCGGCGTCCGCGGCCTTGTTAAGGCGCGGAATTTCGAGCTCGTCGTCCTTTTTCTCCTGCTCAAGCTGTCGGATAGCCTGCCGCGAAGCTAGGATTTGTTCGCTTTGGTCATCGAAGCCTTCGAATTTGTGGCAGCCGATGCATCCCCGGCTGCGATAGAGATCCTTGCCGCGGTTGAGCACCGGCGCGTGCTCGGTCAACATATCGGCCGCGTGGCACTGTTGGCAGCCGGCCTGGTAGTTTTCCGCGTAGTAGAGGGGCCAAAGCCAATGCTCATACCGGCCGTGGGCCCTTCGCACGCTGTCCAGGGCGCGGCCGTTGCCGCCATGACATGGTGAGCAGCCGAATTTCTCGGTGGTGTGGATCTTGAGGAGTTCAGTCTCGGGATGGCTCGCGAAGGGCGCGTCCTTGCTCTTCGCCAGACCGAGGTCCGCCTTGATCAGCGTCATCGCTAGCGGAACGAGCTTGGGATCCGTCCCCAGGTGGCAGGACTGGCAGCGATCTACCAATCCTCCGGAACCGAAGTTGTTAATGCCGGGATCGGTCGGATTGACGTTGATCTGCCGGATGGATATGTCCAGATGCTCGGCGGCGTTCAAGAGGCCCTTGAGCTGGTCTGCGGTCAGGCCCTCCATCTTCTCCTTGAAGTAATTGTCCCGCTGTTCGCGCAGCTCTTTGGGGGGACGCAAGACTTCGCCCTGCTCGGCCACCAGTTGCGCCTTGCGCGCTTTCAGGTTGTTGAATTCAGCCTCGAGCTGATCATAAACGAACTTCTTGGTTTCCACCCTGCCGTCGGGGGTAGGCAGCTCCACGGCATAGATTTCTTTCTTGGCTTGCTCGACTTCCGCAAATTTGCTCTTCCGGGAGTTCGTACCGACCGGATAGAGTTCCATGGTGTAAACCAGTGCGGTGACCTTTCCACGGGCCTCCTGGAATCTGTCGGTCAGCGCTGCCAGACGGCGATCAATGTAATCGGACTCTTTCCCAATCTCCCGGAGGCGAGGCCTGGCTGCTTCCTCGGCTGCCCTGACCTGCTCGTCCAGCTTCTTGTACTCGGCTGATTCCCGGATCAGCTTTTCCCGGTTTTGTTGCCGCGGGATTTGGTTGTTGAGGTATTGCGCGTAGACCTTGGCAAATTCGTGCTGGTAGGAGCGCCACGGGCGCAGGCCGTAGAACTCATCATAGAGCGACCACGCGACGGTCAGCAACAGCAGAAACACAGAGACCAGGAGGGGAACAGTGAAAGACCTGCTCTGAATGGGGTCGTCGGAATGGGTCTCAGGCACCCAGATCCTCCTTGCGCAGGACTTCGGGGGTGCTCAGATGCTGAACCATGGGGTCACCCATATGTACTTGATCCGGAAAAGCAACCGCAGCAGGATTTTCACCGGCAGGCTCAGCATCAGGACCAGCAACACCTGCACAGTCACGATTTGCAACAGGGTCATACGCTTGTAAATCTTTCGACTGAATGCAGTGAGGTTACAAATCAGGTGAATCAGATACGCGGCGAGAATGACGTAAAGCACGAGGGGAAAGATACCGAAGATCGCGCGCGCGATGATGGGGGATGACGCTTTCAGCGTTTGCGGCAGCAGATGGGCCAGCCAGGAGCCGTCAATCCCGACGATTTGGTCCAGGTTCCGGTTCACCGCAAACTCCAGACGGTTGTGGTCCCAAGTCTGCGTCGGCCAGAACCACATCCAGCCCGGGCCGCGGATAAACGTGCCGATCACGATCATTATCACCCACAAGAAGAGAAAGCCAAACAGGAAGGTCCAAATGGCAAAGCGCCGCTGCCTGTAGGTGTAATACCCGTTGCCCAAGGGATTGGCATCGACGTAGGGGATGACCATCAGGCCGATGATGATCAGCGTCGGCATGACCACGCCGGCGATCCAGGGGTCGAAATAGACCAGCATTTCCTGCAACCCGAGGAAATACCACGGAGCCTTAGCGGGGTTCATCGTCAGGTTGGGGTTGGCCGGCTCTTCCAGTGGGGCATTCAAGGTGATGGACCAGACCATCAGAATAATGGTGACGATGATGGCCGCCAGAAACTCGATGCGCATTAAGTACGGCCAGACGTGCACCTCCCTGTCCCAGCCAGCCTTCCACGGGAACACCTTGCGGTGATGCGTCTTGGCCAGTTGCGGATCGGTTTCGAGCTGCGCGATCAGCCGGTCAGTGGCAAAGGCTTGACGGCAGGCGTACCAGACGTAAAAGGGCACCAGAAAAAGCAGCGCCACAATCGGCACGTTGTCCGGCTGCGAGACAATTTCCCAGACCTGATGCCAATCCCCCCACATGGCTTAGTCTCCTGAAGGTAGGGAAGCAGGATGGTAGAGGTTGTGCCCCAATCCAACGCCCCCTTCACGATTTCACCACGAAGCCAGTTCTCTGGACGTGGCTCCCCCCTGACAGAAAAAACTGGAAAGCGAACCGCAGCGCTTTGCCGGTGAGACCCTTGGGCTACACGAAGGGCGCCACCGCTATCGCATACCGCTCGGTCTCAGGATCACCGGCCGCGGCCCCTTCTCCTCCTTGATCTCTGATTCCAGCATCACCGGAGAGGGGCCAGAGATGCCGCCATCCTTGCGCACGCGCCAGAAATGCACTCCCATGAAGATCGCCGCGATCAGCGGGATAGCAATGCAGTGCCAAATATAGGCGCGCAACAGCGCATTGGCATCCACGATCGAGCCACCCAGCAACGCGAAACGCACGTCGTTGTAAGGTGTCATACCCAACTGCGCCCCGAACGGCCCCTCGTGACCCAGCAGCGGGGTAGCGCGGGCCATGTTCGTACCCACGGTCACCGCCCAGAAGCCTAACTGATCGTCGGGCAGCAGGTAGCCGGTGAACGACAGCAGCAAAGTGAGCACCATCAGAATGACGCCAACGCACCAGTTAAACTCTCGCGGCCGCTTGTACGAGCCGGTGAGAAAGACTCGAAACATATGCAACCACACGGCGATGATCATCAGGTGCGCGGCCCAGCGGTGCATGTTACGCAGCAGTTTCCCGAACGGGACGTCGTTTTCCAGGTACAGAATGTCCCGGAACGCCTGGATCTTGGTGGGGTGGTAATAGAACATCAGCAGGACACCGGTAAAGGTGAGCACGACGAACAGGTAGAAAGTGATACCCCCCATGCCCCAGGTGTAGCTATAGCGCACTGCGTCGCGATTGATTTTGGCCGGATGGAGATGGAAGAAGAGGTTTGTCAGAACGCTGAGCGCGCGGTTGCGGGGGGTCTCGTCGTGTTTGACGCGGAAGATGGAGCGGAAAAGCTGTGTCTTTTCGGGCTCCTTCAGGCCCTCCAGCTCCTCTTTGCCCTTTTCCCTGAAGAATTCCTTGAGCGCCTTGGCATCTTCCTGGACTTTTTCAAGAAGGCCTGTGCGCTTGTTTCCCCCGTTTTCTTTCGGCATCCGAATCTCCCCCAGCTACAAACAAGCCCCGTACTCGGATCCTGCGGCGGTTAAACAGTCAAGAATGCACCCGGGTTTTCAAATTCGTCGCGCCCGGCCCTCGGGTCGCGGACGTACAAGCGGCTCGTATCCACGATGATCTGGCCGGTTGCGTCCAGTTCCACGTGGCTGCGGTCCATCGGCCGCGGCGCAGGGCCCTCAAAGTTGATCCCTTCCATGGTGTAACCGCTGCCGTGGCATGGGCACTTGAACTTGTTTTCGCTCTCCTTCCAGTCTGGCGTGCAGCCCAGATGCGTGCAGCGGGCGTAGATGACGAATAGTTTGTCCGGTTCCTTCACCACCCAGATGCGGTATTGCTTCTGGAACTTAGTCTCCACACCCAGGCTGAAATCAGACGGGTATCCGACGGAAAAGACGGTTTCAGGCTCAAACAAGGTCCGCGGAAAGAAAAAGCGCAAGAACATCAGAAAATTGACGCCCAGGTAACCCCAGACGCAAGCCCAAATCAGGCGCCGCCGCATCTTATCGGGTTCCACGGCGGCTTTGCTCTCTGCGGGAACCTTCGCTGCGGGTTTTTGCCCCGCGGTGGCAACAGGGCCAGGCGGGGCAGCGGTCTCAGGCGGCTTCGTTTCCGTGTGTTCCGACATAGATTGCGCGCACTACCTCTGGAATGGGATCGCGAAAGGTAGGCCCACGCCCGTACAGACCTTTATATGCAACGCGCTGGACGGTGTCAAGCCGATTTGGCTGGGCCGCCCGCGAGAACTCATCTGACAAGCGTCGGGACGGCCGCTTCGACACCGGCGGCGCGGAGAACCAGATCAGCGAGCGTGGCGATAAACCGCGGGGAGTCGCCTACAGCGGGCATCATCTCGAACTGTTCGACGCCGAGCTTTTCGACCTCTTCGCGCGCTTCGATGTTGATTTCATGTAGGGTTTCGATGTGCTCGGTGACAAATGCGATCGGGATGACGAGCAGGTGCTTCTTGCCGCCGCGAGCCAAGTCCTCGAGTGTTGCCGTCAGCGAGGGCTCGAGCCACTTCGCGCGGCCCACCTTGCTCTGATAACACAGCGTAAACGCGGCGGGCCAGCCTCCCCGCCGTCCCCGCGGCGATCCGACAGCTTGCGACGGGAATTCGGGGTGGCGAAACGCCACCTGCGCGCCGCGCTGCATCACCAGGCGCACCGTTTCTTCCACCTGCCGCTGGTAGGGATCGCCCTTTTCGATCAGGCTCAGGGGCAAACCATGGGCGCTGAAGACGAGGTGAACGTCGGCCGGACGCTCGAAGTGGGTCAAGCTGCACGCGACCCTTTCCACCACCGCATCAATGTAGAGAGGATGATCGTAAAATTGCTGGATGATGGTGACCGGCAATGACCTGCTGCCGGGCCGATAGACGCGATCCCATTCCTTCAAGCTGCTGCCCGTGGTGGCGAACGAATAATGCGGATAAAGCGGCAGCAAGACCAGTTGGTCCAGAGGCAAACCGTTGAGCGCGGTCACAGCTTCCGTAGTGAGGGGATGCCAGTAGCGCATGGCGATGACCACGCGCGGCTCGACACGAGGCTGCAGCGCTGCGGCCAGCTTCCGCGCCTGGCGCTCCGTCAGCAGGCGTATCGGCGACTGGCCGCCGATCTCGTCATAATGGTGGGACACGGTCTTCACCCGCCGGCTGGAGATGTACCACGCCAGCGGCTTGCGCAGCACGACGCCCAGAGGGCCCAGCGGGATGATGTCGGGATCGCAGAACAAATTGTAGAGAAATGGCTCAATAGCGGCGGGGGAGTCAGGCCCGCCCAATTGGAACAACACCACACCGACTCTCTTGCGGTCACTCATTCAAGGTCTTCCTCGCAGCTGGGTCATTAAAGCAAGCCCAGGAGGCGGACTGAAACAGCCGGCCGTCCCAAGAGCTTCAGCGCCTGAAGGGCGTCAGACGTCCCTACGGCTCGAGCCGCTTTTAACGGCTTTCCAGGCCTCAGCCAAGAGCCGCGCCTCGACGGGGGCGGCGTCACAGTCATGGCGATTTCACTTCAGCGTTTGCTTCAGGCGATCCACGTCTGCCTGGAGTCGAGCCAGGCGGCGCCCGACGGTAATCACGTAGACAAAAAAGATGCCCCAGACAAGCAGATACGCCGCCATCACGCTACCCAGATTCTTCAACATGGTGCGCTCCTCATCTCCGTCTCCTCGCCAAAGCGCGCGGGCCCGCCGCTCCTCACCTCACCGCCTGCGTGGACGGTATCCGCTCGAGGTCGGCGTTGCGGCGTTCTGCTTCGACAGTCATTTCTTCTACGGTGTGGCGCAACGACTCGAGCTGGTACCGCTGACGCAGCATCACGATCAACACTCCGAGCAGCGCCGCCCAGCAGGTCAAGAAGACGCGCCACATCTGCGGGTCCAGGCCCGAGCCGCTGCCGCCCGCAATTACTGGCTGGGGGTGCTGCGTCCGCCACCATCGGATGGACATGTACACCAGCGGCACATCCAGAAACGCAAAGATGCCGAACACGGCTGACACCACTGCCCGGCGCTCGGCGTCCGCGACCAGCGTGCGCAACAGCAGGTACGAGAGGTAGAGCACCCAGAGCACAAACGTCGAAGTCAGTCGCGCATCCCAGGTCCACCAGATGCCCCAGACCGGCTTAGCCCAGATGGGACCAGTCACCAGGACCACCGTGAAAAAGGCCACGCCAACTTCGGCCGAGGACACCGCCAACCAGTCCCACTTCGGCGCCCGGCGCAGCAGGTAGGCCACGCTGGCGATAAAAGTGATAAAGAAAGCGACGAAACCCGCCCAGGCGCTGGGCACGTGGAAATAAAAGATCCGCTGGATGAGGCCCATGGTGCGCTCGGTGGGCGCAAGGAACAGCGCCGCGTAGCCGGCGATCCCGATGAGCGCGGCAACAATGAGCGTAGTCATCCAGTTCGGTTTCATCCCTGCCTCTTTCATTCTTCGAGTAAATATTCGCCGAAAAGCCAGGTGGCAGTCAAAAAGACAACGTCGAAAGCGACTAAAAAGGCAAGCCAGGTGCGGGGCAGCTCGGGCGGATCGGCCAGCAGCCCGGAGGTTGCTTCGGCGCTGGCGATCAGAACCGGGGTCAGCACCGGCAACAGAAGCAGCGGCAGCAGCAGCTCGCGCATGCGCGCCTGCGAGGCGACAGCCGAAAACACGGTGCCGACGGTGGTCAATCCGAGCGTGCCCAGGATCAGCACCAACATCACCGGTAACAAGCGACCCTGCACCGGCGTGAGTCGCACATCGTAGAGCACGGCAAAAACTGGCAGCAGCAGAAGCTCCGCCAGGAGAAGGAACAGGAAGTTGGCCAGGATTTTGCCCGTCAGGATGGCGAACGGTTCGATGGGAGCCAGACGCAGCCCAGCAAGGGTGTCGTTGGCCTGCTCGCGCATGAACGAGGGATGGAGCATTAGCGAACCGGCGAACAGGAAGGCGATCCAGAGCAGACCGGGACCAAAGCGGCGCGATTCGGAGGCGGAGGGGTCGAATGTGAAGCTGAAAAGCACAACCACCATCAGGACGAAGACGATGGTAGTGGAGAGCAACTCGCGCGTGCGGAACTCGGTCCGGAGTTCCTTTCCCAAAATGATTGTGGCGGCACGCGTCAGATTCGGCATGGCTCCTCCTTGGCCCCATCGCGAGGGGGCTGGCTGGAGCCCGCCGCAGCCTCCAGAACTTGCCGCAGGTTGTTCCCCGCCCCCGTGTCCTGCACCAGAACTCCGGCTTCCAAGCGCACCGCGCGGGTGGCGAGCGACAAGGTTTCGCTGCGGCCGTGTGTGCTCATCAGGATCGTGCACCCGGAATCGCGGAGGCGACGAAGTGTTTCAGTCAACCAATCGGTGCCTTCGCGGTCCAGTCCCGCGGCGGGTTCGTCGAGCAGCAGCAGGCCAGGCGCAGCAAGCAGCGCCCGCGCAATGGCCAGGCGCTGGCGCATGCCGCGCGAAAAGGTTCGCACAAAGTCACTGCGGCGCGCGGCCAAGCCGGAGGGCTCGAGCGCTTGGCGGGCGTGAGCGGCGGGATTCGCCAGACCGTGGAGCCGCGCGAAGAGCGTGAGGTTCTCCTCGGCGGACAACTCGTCGTAGAGCATCGTGTTGTGCGCCACCATGCCGATCCGCTGTTTGATTGCCGCCGTGTCCTCGGCGACACCCGAAAACGACACGCGCCCCGCACTGGGCCTCACCAGTAGCGCGGCCACCCTCAGCAGAGTGGTTTTGCCCGAACCGTTGTGCCCCAGCAGCGCGACAAATTCGCCCGCGGAGACGCTGAGAGAAATCTGCCGCAAAGCGAGTAGCGTGCCATAGCGTTTTTCGATCTGATGGAATTCGATCCCGAGATGTGGTTGGTGCAGCGCAGTGGCCACGAGGCTTGACTCAGCCCTTTACGAGCTCGCGCAACTTACCTTCAGCGCGGCCACGCTCCCGGGCGTAGTCTTCCTCGGAGATGGTGCCAGCCTGACGCCGCAACTCGAGTCCGAACAGCGTGTCCTTCAGCTCCTCCAGGCTGCGATTGGCCTGGGTCTCCGCTTCTCGACCCGACCGGGAAACCGTTGCTGTCTCGGACTGTTTCGACCGGCCGCGCTTGCGGTTCGAGCTTCGCGGCGCTTCCGGGTGATTATTGGTTGAGCCGGCTGGCCTGAGCCACAGGAAGACCGCGCCTAGGAAAAACAGCGCGGCAAAGCCGCCCACGAGCACCCACTTCAAGCCGTCGAGTCGGTTCGGCATTACTTGGACGGTTTCTTCGCGACCCCCAGATTCGCGCCCCTGCGACTGTCCCCCGGACGCCGAGGGTGGCGGCGCGGTGCCGGACACCGAAATATCTAGAGGTGTTCCAGCCGCAACGGAGTCGCGGGCATAGATATTCCACCCCTGCTCGGTCCCGGCAGGCTGGAAACCCGTACTCGACACTTGCAAAGTCGGCGGCACCACTACCAGGACGCGCCCAACCGCGTAGGGCAATGCGGTGTGGAGCGTAGCCTGGTTTGTGGCGTAAGGCATTTGGTAGGAGAGTCGTACACCGTTCTTCCCCGGGCGGAAAGCGAAGGCGATCGCCTGGTGGCGTCCCCCTTTCTCGATCGTTCCCTGCACCACGGGCATACCGGCCGGGCCCCAGGCCGACACCTGCTTTAGCTCCCCGCCTTCCGGAAGCTGGAACTCGAAATTGCCATCGGACTTGTAATGGGCCATGGGAGGCTTTGAGTGGTTCTCCACCGCGTATTCCTCGCCGACCACCAATTGCGCGCCTTCCGGCTGCAGAACAATTACCCGCGAGGCTACCTGCATCGCGCTGGCATTGGTGGTTTGTTCGAAAACTTCCACGTCGGCGATATTACGGCCGGGTGGCAGCGCCTGATGGAAATTAACGCCGCGGTAGTTGACGCGAACGAGCATGGGCTGGAGGCCGATGGACGCGTGCTCCAGCTGGTAGCGGCCCTGGGCGTCCGTTTTCGTGTTCGCGACGGTTTCCATGCCGGCCTGGAGTTGAATCAGGATGACGTCCACGCCGGCGGCGACTGAGCCGTTAGTGGCGTTGCGCACCACACCGGACACGGTCCCGGCTTCGGCTACACCCGCTACAGAAAGGGTTAACAGCATTACGAGGACGACGCGAAGACAATTTTTGGTCATGAAGGTGATTTTTCCGTAGCGGCAGGGCGCGTCGCGGCGTTGGGTATCTCTCGCCGGGACGGGCGGGCCTGGCCGCCGGTAACGTTCTCTATTTCGGCCAGAACGAGAGCGGCTTCAGTTTCGAGCGCGTTTTTAGTCTCCTCATAATCCTGCTCGGAGAATTTTCCGGCGCGGTGCTCGAACTTCAGGTCGCGCAGGTTGTCGTAGATGGTGTCGCGGCGCTCAAGCAACTGGTCCAGGCGCGAGCGATGCGGCGCGGAATCAACAGGGTCGGCCTCAATGAGAAAAATGAATACCACTGTTGCTGCCGAAAGCGCAAGGCACGCCAGCAGCATGGCAACATCGATGCCCGCAAAGGTCTCGATCGCAGCCAGGAGCATCTCGCCTCGAGCCAGCATCCTATTCCTCGGTCTCCTGATCGGCCTGCAAGCGCGCCCGCGAAAGCGCATCTGGGGAGACGCTGGGCCCTGCGGGAGCCAGTGTCATGCGACGGCGCCAGTGCGCGATGACCACGATAACGAGCACCAGGCCCAGCGCGAAGGCCCCACCGGGAATAAACCAGGCCAGCCGATTGAAGCCCTTGGCAGGCGGTTCAGCCAGGACCCGCTCGCCCCACTCCTGAATGAACGACTGCACGGTGAGGTCCTCGGGTTCATTGCGGGCGACAACCTGGTCGAGTTTTTTCAGCATGGCGGCCGACGTCGAGCAGCCAACATGGTTGCAAGCAGTGAGGATCTGATTGCAGTTGCACATGCACAACAGGCGCTTGCCGATGTTTTTAGCACGCTCGGTCTGCTGGGCGTAGGCGGGTAGCCACGCGAGATGGCTCAGTGCCAGCGCCAAAACGACCACCAGCGCCAGGGGCAGAAGTTTAGTCGTGCCCTTCATAGCTCCGTAGGGTAGCACTAACGGGTTGAGGTGCGGGAGCCGCTGAAACAGGCTGTGTCGCCGCGCGCATTACCAGGACGGCCTGGCGGTTGGGAAGCAGAGCCAGGATCGTGCCGAGTACGACAATCGCGCCGCCCAGCCAGATCCATTTCACCAGGGGGTTCAGATAGACGTGAATTACCGGCTGCTGGGTCTCCGGGCTGCGGCCGGCGTAGACAACGTAGAGGTCTTCCTTGAGCGTCGAGTAGATGGCCACCATCGTGCCGGACTGTTCGTTGGCGGGATAGAAACGCCGCTCGGGATAGAGCATCATCACCTGTTGGCCGTTGCGGAGCGCTTCAATCGTGGCGCGCTCTGCGGTGTAGTTCTGCTCTGGACGCGAGGTGAAAGTCTGGCAGACCAGGGTATAGGCGCCAATCTCCATCTTCGAACCGGGGGCCATCTCCATCTGTTTATCCTGGTTGAATGCGGTGCCAGCCAGGCCGATGAAAATCAGCACCATGCCAAAATGGACGACGTAACCGCCGTAGCGGCGCGTGTTGCGCATGGTGAGGTGTCCGACGGCGGAGAAGAAATTGAGGCCCGCGCGCGCGCGAATCACTCGGGCGCCGCGGAAGAATTCGGCGGCGATGGTCAGGGTAACGAAGACGGAGAGGATCAGGCAAACCAGCGCGTAGAAGTCGCGGAAGCCCAGCGGGTACGCGATCGCACCCGCAGCAAGACCCCCTAACAGCGACCAGCCGAAATTTCGCCTCAGGCTTTCCGCCGAGGTCTTGCGCCAAGCCAACAGCGGGCCCACGCCAGTCAAAAACAGCAGAAAAAGCCCGATCGGAATGTTGACCTTGTTGAAGAAGGGCGCGCCAACGCTGATCTTGGTGCCCTGCACCCACTCGGAAAGCACCGGGAAGAGCGTGCCAGAGAGTACCGCGACGCAGGCGACCAGCAGGATCAGATTGTTGAACAGGAAGCTCGACTCGCGCGATACCATCGAATCGAGCTGGTTATCGCTGCGCAGGTAGTCACGATTTTTCAGAAATGCCAAAATGCACACGGCCACAATCAAACCGAGAAACCCCACGAACCAGGGTCCGATGTTGGACTGCGCGAAGGCGTGCACCGAGCTGACCACGCCGCTACGCGTGAGAAAGGTGCCCAGGATGCACAGCAAGAACGTAGAGAAGACCAGCCAGACGTTCCACACTCGGAGCATCCCGCGCTTCTCCTGCATCATCACCGAATGCAGGAAGGCGGTGCCCGTCAGCCAGGGCATCAGCGAGGCATTTTCCACCGGGTCCCAAGCCCAGTAGCCGCCCCAGCCGAGCACGGCATAGGCCCAATGCGCGCCGAGCAAAATGCCAGCACTCTGGAAGCACCAGGCGATCATCGTCCACTTGCGCGTTACGTGAATCCACTTCTCACCCGGATAGCGGCCCAGCAGCGCCGCCAGCGCGAAAGCGAATGGGATGGTGAAGCCGGTATAGCCCGAGTAGAGCATGGGCGGGTGAATTACCATCTCGGGGTATTGCAGCAGCGGCGTCAAACCCTTGCCGTCGGCCTGCGTAATCACCTGCATCGCGCCGCCGGGGCCCAGCGCGCCCAGCACTTTGAACGGGCTGGCGATAAAGACGTTCAAGATGAGGAAGAACAGTTGCACGCTCGCCAGCACCACGCCGACGTAAGGCATCAGCTCCGGGTGTTTAGCGCGATAGGAATACAAAACTGAGAAGACATAGATCGAAAGCAGCCAGCTCCAAAACAGTAGCGAGCCTTCTTGACCTGACCACAGCGCGGCGAATTTGTAGAAGGTAGGAAGATCGCGGTTGCTGTGCCCCACGACGTAAGCTAACGAGAAGTTGTCCGTCAGGAACAGGTAGACCAAGCTACCCATCGCCAGCGTGATGAGGACGCATACGGCCATGCCGGCCTGCCGGGCGCTTTTGTTCAGCAGCGGCCGGCGGCTAAGGATGGCGGCGATGCCTACGCCGATGGCATACACGGCGCAGACGAAAGCCAGAAGCAGTGCGAATGACCCAAACAGGTCCACAAACACCTCAAGAGCGGTTTAGCTTTTTTTGTTCGAGTACCCAGGGTTTTCGTAGTCTTTTTTCTGCTGGCCCGGCGCCGCTTCATATTTCGACGCGCACTTGGCCTGAACCTTGTCGGCCACGAAGGTGCCGTTCGTCGCCAGTCTTCCTTCGACCAGGGCCTGGCTGTTATCCACAAATGTATCGGGCAGCGGGTCGCTTCCGGTGTAGCTGACCGGGAGCGACTTCCCTTCCCCTTCGATCACGAAGTCCACCCGCCCGGTGTATCGCGCGATCGAGCCGGCGCGAACCGTGCCGCCCACGCGCATGCGATGGCGCGCCTCGGCACCCTTCGGCGTGGAGAGTTCCGCAATGGTGTGATAGTAGGTCTTGCTCTCTTTCGCGCCTACCCATGCGAGCCAGCCCAGCGAGACGATTATGATGAGCGCGCCCACCACGAATTTGGTTTGCTTCTTCATTGCATTTCTCCCCTTGCGCGTGCCGGCTCTAAAATTTACATTTTAGCATAGAGCGGCTCGGGCACATTAAAAAGCACCAGCGCGTGAGCCCTTTTCCTAACCGTATCTGACCCGCGCGCTTCGCCCGGCTTGCGTTTGCCTTTCGGGCAAAGATTTATCGGGCATTCCATTTCTCTGGCCCCTGCCCGTACTCGTTTGGGCCCGAACTCACAGCCTACACCCTGGCGAAAGTCACGGTACTGGTATGAGGGTCAGTTTTGGGACAACATATGACCCTGTCCTTCGTGGCGATGGCGCATAACAGGTTTGTTCAGCGTCATTCCTGCCCCTTGTTCCGATGCGGCTTCCTGCCTCCCTCGGCCGCTCTTGGGGAGCAAGGCGACACACTACCGGCTGGAATCGGCTCGCACCGCAACTAAGATTGCATTGTTAACGAGATCTAGCAAGTCACAAAGTAGGTCTAAAATTTCCCGGTACTTCCGGTCCAGTACCGAGGCTAAATGCGACGCTGCTGGCCATTTGCAGTCTTGGGAAATTGACAAGACCCGTTGCGCAAGAAATTCCGCCAGATGTGTTGAATGTCAGCGCCGCGGGAGACCTTTCCTGCCACCCCTTTCGGTTGTTTGCTTCGGCAGGCTGACACCGTCGGCGGTCACCATAATTCACGCGAATCCTTCGCGGGAAGGTCGCCGTCGTCACGGAGGCCAGGCGCGGCCCAGGTCGCGGTAGTTGGCGTGAGGGGCGAACCAGTCAAGAGATCTCTCCCCTGGAGGGCATGAGCCGAGAGCACGGCAGCTTTAAGATAGAAATTCTAAACCGACCAAGTACTTATTCGTTTTAGGATCATGCTGGCCCCAACGAACCTGCAGCAGGGTTGGAATAGCGAGGGGAAAATCAGGATAGGGGATCATGCCACGGAAGACGTGCGAAACCCGGACCTTGCGACTGATCAACATGCAGACCCCCCCTGTACCGAAATCATGGATCTGTCCCCGGATCGGCCTGACGGCGTCCCGGCCGGTTCCTTGTAGGGCCATCCGTAGACGGGCGAGGCGCGGATTCGCCGGGAACCTCAGATGTTTGCGCCTGTTCAACTCCGCGCGCTTCTTTAGTATCGACACGATGGATTCTCCGTTTGCGGAACCAGTGAGACGAACAGGATCCCAGGCTGGGATTGGATGGGCGGGGGATGTGCTCCCCCCCGAGAATGCTTCTTCATTTCCGCCCAGTGGGCGATCGTGAGTGAAAGCATTCTCTTCTATACTCTTAGGGTGCGGAACGGCGTCTGAAAATATAGAAGCTGGGAGAGAGTCAGAGTTGGGGGCGCATTGAGTTGCCTGTGGGTGCAGTGAATCGGCTGGTTCAGACCATCTCCCCCGCTCGGTCGGGAGTCCTATTACGGCTGAACCGCAATCAATTCGCCAGTTAGGAGAGGAACTGTAGACCTGCAAAGTATTTTCGAGCCCGCTGGCGCCGCTTGCACCACCGAGTCCGCAAGAGTGTGGGGATGACAAAAGGCAGGTCAGGAAAGGGGATCACGCAGCGAAAAACTTGGGATGGTTGGACCATGTGATCAGCCACCAGGCAGAAGCCACCGGCACTAAAATCATGAACCCTTCCTCGAAGGAGTCCTTCCTCTCCGGCGCTGAGTGGCTGCAAAGCTACTCGTATGGCGGGCATCCCCGGATTGATCCTGAATCGGGGATGTTGCCGCTTCTCTGCGTTGACGCGTTTCTTCGCCTTTGGCACACACAGCCACCTGGGGAACCCTGGATGATCGCCACTCACTTGCCCGGTCGAGGTCTGCTGGGTACTGAAAGAGTTGATCTCGGTCATTCAGAAGCGGGCCCCTTCTTGTCAACACATCTAAGGGCCGCGCTGCGGGGACTTGTCTTTGGGGCTCTCTGTAATGTAAGGGTGTGAGATGGGGTTGAAAAATAGGTCCAAACAGCAGAATGTGAGTACCAGCCTGTGCCCCGCTACCCGATAGTCGGCCGTGCGAAGAAGGGCCGTCGGGAGCGTCTCTCATGCGCCCTTTGCTCGCGCCCCGGCCTTGGACAATACCTCGGTCAAGCTTGCAACAAACCGCTCCCGGGTCGCCGCACTGTGCGGAAAAGGAAGTGGCAAGCCCCGATCGAGCAACAGTCGATCGCCCAGGCCTGCCTGCTGGAAAATGGGGATTAGGTGGCGGAGTCGCCTGGAAATCAGCGCGACATACTTGGGCTTATAGGAGAACTGGATGCGCTTGAGAAGGGTCGGGGCGAAGCGCTGAATCAGTGACTCGATTTCGCCGAGTTGCGCTGGCTGATGCGCCTCGTCATTGACGGCTTCTTCCCGGGGGCACTCGACGAGATCCGCGAGGAAAAGCCCACGCTTTTGAAATTCTGCGAGACGCACTTCGTCTCCCTTCCCGGCCGGCTCTGGGATGCCCACACCCTGGAGCAGACTATCAAACAGAATGCCCGAGGAGCCGGTCCGCTGTGAGTCATTTTCACTGCGATCTGAAACACAGTAGTAAAAATAGTTTTCCAAGCGCGGTGGAGGCGCCTCGGCAACAAACAAGATCCCGACGTGAATGGGACGAAAGCGAGTTGCCAACTCAAGGTGCCGTAACCGCCGAGCGATGTGCTCCGGCGTCGCCGGTATGCCGCAACCGTCGCAGAGAATCTCCGTCATCGGCTTGTCATCGCCTCGCTTCCACTTGCCAGCAGCCAGGCGGCAGGAATTCCTTCCCTCCCGGTGTGACGCACCCTTAACCGGACGAGAGGACATGGTAATCCGCGACAATAGCGGGCGCAATGGTCATGCTCACCAGCGGCACCGAGCCAGGGATTTTTGGGTCTAGTTCGGTGGGACTCGGTTGCCAGTGCAGCCGAAGGGCGCTCCCATTCTTGGGAATAGACCGCCCCTTCACGCGCTTGGGCTGGGCGCCACAGGTCGGTTCCGGCGTGGTGGGTGACGCCCAAACGCCCAGCACACCCGCTGGCAAGAAAAAGTTGCGCAGTGCTCTTGCCTGGCCGAGAAAGGCGATAAGCAGAGGGGTCAGCGCGTCACCGGCGCAGTTTAGCTCGCAGGCACCATTTGAGTTCCGGGCTGATCTCGGTGATCGACATCCCAGCCATAACCAGAAACTTGCAACTCAGCATCTCGCGCGGCTGGTCGTCGTCGGGCAACTGGCAATCGATGCGGCAATACTGGCATTCCTGATTCCAGCAAAACCGCCCGTAAGGAATGGTGTCCGGGCTGATGAATTGGAAGCAGCGCAGGACAGAGTTCTTTTCCGGGACCTGGAACATCTTACCCAGAATCTCAATTTCAACCAGACGCTCAAAGGGACGGAAGGGTTCGCCCATATTCTCGGTTCGCCTCGAATCGACCCCACGCTTGCTTTGTGTCGCCGGCCTCAGGGAAGATTTCTCCTTGGTACCTGCAGAACCATTCACCGGGCACAAAAACAGGCTAGGACATATTGTCGCACCGAACAACCACGGGACGGAAGTCAGATAGCGAATCAACAAAGGGTGGGCGCTGGAAGCTGGAGGTCGGAAGTTCAAGGGGAAGGAGGAGAGTTGGACATTCGATGCTGCATCCCAACTGACCCGATGTGATGCGAAAGATAAGCGAAACCGACCCCTTGCAAATACGACTACGCGGCCTGGGCCAGGCGGCGATACTCCTCATCGGCCTGGGCAGGTAGCAGCACCCAGATCGTGTAGATGCCCAGCGCGGTGCCAAACGGGATGTGGATCAGGCTGACGAACCCCAGCACCAGAGTCAACACACGCGCCCAGGGTTGCCGCTCGAGCAAGCCCCAGGCCGCAGCGAACCCAGCCACCGCCTTGAGGAATAGCAGCCCCGCGACGGAGCACAGCAACGTCTGGAGGAAACCCTGCATCGGCAAGGCGTTCTCAAAGCGGATGGAATGGCCGAACAGGGTGTTCGCCACGATGAACACAGCGACCGCCCCGATCAGGTTGATAGCGGAGGCCGCGAACCAGAGTACAGCCAAGAGGTGCAGGTGACGAGCAACGCGTCCACTTGGGGCCGGAGGAACAACGGCCGCGCCCACCGGCTTGCCGCAAGAACCGCAAAATCTCTGGCCCGGCTGCAATTCGGTCCCGCAACGGTCACAGAACATGTACCCCTCCGAAGCTTTGTCCTTGGATACTCTCCTATACGCAGCACAAGCTAGATAGTTCCATCAAGTTAAGGTATGGCCGCCTGCTCCATAAACTGGCCCATGCGGCGATACTTCTCATAACGGCGATCGAGTAGCTCAGGGGTGGGTAACCGCACCAATTCCTTCAACCAGCGTTCAAGCACCGGGTCAAGGAGCTGGGCGGTAGCCTCATGGTTCAGATGCGCGCCGCCATCGGGCTCCGGCACGATTTCGTCGATCAGGCCGAGCTCCAGTAAATCGGGAGCAGAAATCTTCAGCGCTGCGGCAGCCTGCTCGGCCTTAGAAGCATCGCGCCAAATGATCGAGGCGCAACCCTCCGGCGAAATCACCGAGTAAATCGAATTCTCCAGCATGTTCACCGTGTCGCCCACAGCGATGGCTAACGCCCCACCTGACCCGCCTTCTCCGGTGATGGTGACGATTATAGGCACGGGCAGCCGCGCCATCTCCCGCAGATTTCGAGCGATGGCCTCAGCTTGACCGCGCTCCTCGGCGTCGATGCCCGGATAGGCGCCAGGCGTGTCCACAAAGGTGAAGATCGGCCGACCAAACTTGCCGGCGATTTTCATCACCCGCAGGGCTTTGCGATAGCCTTCGGGCTTGGACATGCCGAAGTTGCGCGCAAGTTTTTGTTTGGTGTCGCGGCCCTTCTGCTGGCCGATGACGGCGACCGGTCGCCCGTGGAAACGTGCCATGCCGGTGACCATCGCTGGATCGTCCGCAAAGGCGCGGTCACCATGGATTTCGGTGAAGTCTGCAAAGAGCAGTCGAATGTAATCGAGTGTGGAGGGCCGCTGAGGATGGCGCGCGAGTTGTGTGCGTTGCCAGGCATCCAGATGAGCGTGGAAGTCGCGCTTGAGAAAATTGATCTCAGCGCGCACGCGCTCCAGCTCCGCTTCAGGAATCTGCGGCGAGGCCAGCCGGCGGAGGTCTTCGACTTTCTTCTCGAGCTGCTCGATCTCGCGTTTGCGCCGTTTGTGGTCCATGCTCGGGAGCCGGGGGATCGATCCTAGTGGCTGGAAGGCATCAACGCAAGACCTCGACAGCGTCGGTCCCGCACATTTCGCAAACCGCCTCGACAAGGGCACGGTCGGGGCGCACGCGTTGCTGGGCCTCAAGCGTGGCGATTGAGCCATCCGGGTAGCGCAGCTCAAATGCCACCGGGCAAGGCCCCGGCTTGCTCCGGAACAGCTCGTGCAAACGATCCAGGGTGAACTCGTCTAGCAGTCCGAGATCCACGTGAACGCGCAGCAAGCTGGGCAGAGGTTCGGCGACATCCTCAAGCGGCTGGGCTTCCATCATCGCGATGCGGGTGCCGGCCTCTTCGACATTGACGCGCCCCTTGATGAGCAGCGGCGTCGCGCCCTTCAACATCGCTTCCACCCGCGCAAACGCCTCCGGAAAAGCCAGAATTTCCAGCACACCAGTCATATCCTGGAGAGTGAAGATGGCCCAACGGTCGCCCTTGCGTGAGCGCATGGGGCGAACCGCCACGACAATGCCCGCCACAGCGATCTCTTCGCCGGAACGCTTCCCCTCGATGGCCCCGAGTTCGGTGGCTCCCAGTTGCTTCAACCGCCCCGTGTATTTCGCAAGCGGGTGGCCGGATACGTAAAACCCCAGCGTAGCGTATTCACCGGCAAGGCGCTCGTCTTCTGACCATTCCGCGACATCCGGCAGCTCGTTGAATGCCTCCTCGACAGGTACAGCTCGCGCCCCGAAAAGTGCGCGCTGGCCAACCGATCTCTGGTGTCCCACTCTTTGCCCATGCCCGAGGGCTGGGTCGATGGTAGCCCAGAGCGATGCGCGAGGGGAACCGAACGAATCCATCGCTCCAGATTTTATCAGGCTCTCCAGAACGCGCCGATTGAGCAGCTTCGCGTCCACCGCCCCGCAGAACTCGTAGATGTTATTGAAACGCCCGCAACGCCCGCGCGCTTCGCAGATCCCTTTGGCAGTGTTCTCGCCAACATTCTTGATCGCCGCCAAGCCGAATCGGATGGCCTCGCCCACCGGAGTGAAGTACAGCACGCTCTCATGCACATCCGGGGGCAGCACCTGGATACCCATGACGCGCGCCTCGTGGATGTACTTCACCACCTTATCGGTGTTGCCCGTTTCCGAGGTCAGCAGCGCGGCCATGAACTCGACCGGGTAGTGCGTTTTCAGCCACGCCGTTTGGTAGGCCAGCAGCGCGTAGGCACACGAGTGGGATTTATTGAAGCCGTACCCAGCGAATTCGGTGATCAGATCGAAGATGCGCTCGGCTTTCTTTGGCGGAACCTTGTTGGCGCGGCAACCAGCCAGGAACTTCTCGCGCTGGGCGGCCATTTCCTCGCGCTTCTTCTTGCCCATGGCGCGGCGCAGGATGTCCGCCTCGCCCAGCGAAAAGCCCGCCAGGCGGTTGGCGATCTGCATCACCTGCTCCTGGTAGAGGATGACGCCATAAGTTTCCTCCAGGATTTCCTGCAGTACCGGCAAGTCGTAGGAGACTTTCTTCCTCCCGTGCTTGCGATCGATGAAGTCGTCGATCATTCCGCCCTGGATGGGTCCCGGACGGTAGAGGGCGTTAAGCGCGGTCAGGTCTTCCAGACGCGAAGGCTGGTAGCGGCGCAGGATATCGCGCATGCCGTGGGATTCAAATTGGAAGATGCCGGTGGTTTCGCTACGGCAGAAGGGTTTGTAGGTATCGGGGTCGTCCAGCGGAAGATCATCGAGGGCAATTTTCACGCCGCGGTTCTGCTCGACCAGTTTCACGCTGTCATCCAGCACGGTGAGCGTGGTCAGGCCAAGAAAATCCATCTTTAGCAAGCCGATGCGCTCGAGCGCGTTCATATCGTACTGCGTGGTGATCTCGTCGCGGTTGGTCTTGTAAATCGGCACGATCTCGGTGAGCGGCTGGGGCGAAATCACCACGCCGGCGGCATGTGTGGAGGCGTGGCGGGCCAGGCCTTCGAGCCGCCTCGCCACTTGGATGAGTTCGCGGACGCGATCGTCAGTCTCGGCTTGCGCGCGAAGCTGGGGCGACTGCTTGAGTGCATCCTCGAGCGTGATATTGAGCTGATTGGGGACCAGCTTGGCCAGCCGGTCCACCTCTCCGTAGGGCAGGTCCATGGCTCGGCCGACGTCCTTGATCGCGGCCTTGGCCGCCATGGTGCCAAAGGTGATGATCTGCGCGACGTTGTCGCGGCCGTAGGTCCGAGTGACGTAGTCGATTACTTCGCCGCGCCGCCGCATGCAGAAGTCGATGTCGATGTCGGGCAGGGAGATGCGCTCAGGGTTCAGGAAACGCTCGAACAGCAGGCCGTATTGCAGCGGGTCCACGTCGGTGATCTGCAACGCGTAGCTCACCAGACTGCCCGCCACCGAGCCGCGCCCCGGCCCCACCGGTACGCCCTGCGCCCGGGCGTAGCGAATGAAGTCCCACACGATCAGGAAGTAGCCGGAGAAGCGCATCTTCTTGATCATCTGGATTTCCTCGGAGAGGCGGGGCTCGTAGGCGGCAAGCGGTTGTCGCAAGCGACCATTCTTCTGGAACGCCTCGAGATGGGGCAAGCGGGCGGCGAAGCCTTCGCGGACCACCTTTTCGAAGTAACTCTCGAGCGTGTGTCCCTCGGGTACCTTGAATTCTGGGAATGGGTTGCTGACGCGCTCGATCTTCACGTTACACCGCTCGGCGATGGCGGCCGTGCGCTCGACCGCGTCGGGCAACTCGCGGAAAACCTGAGCCATCTCCGCAGCGGTCTTGAAGTAGAACTGGTCAGTGGCAAACTTCATGCGCTGTGGGTCGCTCATCGTCTTGCCGGTCTGGATGCAAAGCAGCACTTCTTGAGCGCGGGCGTCGGCCTGGGTCAGATAGTGACAGTCGTTGGTGGCTACCAGCGGAATGCCGGTCTCGCGCGAGAGGCGCACCATCTCCTGATTGACGCGCTTTTCGATTTCTATGCCCTGGTCCTGCACTTCGAGGAAGAAGTTGCCCTTGCCGAAGATGTCGCGCAGGCGGTAGGCGGATTCGCGGGCCTGGTGGTAGCGGTCCTCAAGCAGCGCATCCGCGACCTCGCCGCGGAGGCAGGCCGAGAGCGCCATCAAGCCGCGGCTGTGCTTGGCGAGCAATTCGTGGTCGATGCGCGGCTTGTAATAGAAGCCTTCGAGGAAGCCGGCGCTTACCAGCTTCAGCAGGTTGCGATAGCCTTCCGAGTTCTCACAGAGCAGCAGCAGGTGGTTGCTGCCGCGCGTCCCAGGCTCGGAAGCCGCTCCGCGCAGGGCAGGTTCGGCACCCGCACGCGGCGCACTGCCCGCATCGGCCTGCGGGCTGGCCTGGCCGCGTTCGTGCCGGCTGCCGCGGGCGACGTAGACCTCGCAGCCTATGATCGGCTTAACGCCGCGCGTCGTGGCCTCATGGTAGAAGTTTGCGGCGGCGAACAAATTGCCGTGATCGGTGACCGCCACGGCAGGCATGCCGCGCCGCGCGGTCTCATTCACCAGTTGGGAGATTTCGCAGGCGCCATCGAGAAGACTGTAGTCGGTATGCAGATGCAGGTGGACAAACGGCCGCTGGCCCATGCCGGAGCATTCTAAACCGAGGGGCAAACTAGGTAAAGGAAGTTGAGGAGAACAAGAAGGTGGAGGAAAGGATTGAAGCCACCGCGACCTAGTAGCCGTGCTGGCCGGGCCAGAAGTTCCGGCCCCATTCTAGCGCTTCGGTGTAGGCCGCAGCAAGAATGGGGTCCTCCTGCCAGTCGGAGAAGTACGCGGCGATGCGACGGCTCTCAAACAAGTGCTCCAGGCAAGAGGTCATGATGCAGGCGCGCAGCTCTGAGTCTCCTGAGCGATACAGCTCAGCCAGCATGGTTTTGATCGCCGCAAGCGCCCTTCCGGGAATCTGTTCGTCGGCCGAAAACTGGAAGAAGAAATAGCGCAGGCTTACGCCAGCTTGGTAGCGGTTGTGTGCGCATTCTCCTTGTGGGTTTTCCAGTAAGCAACGACGGTGGTAGTGGAGGACCCGGTGGACCATGCGGTCCTGCTTAAACCCGCCCTGGATTCGATGCGGTGAGTCGCGCAACAGGGTGATCGCCGCGCCGAGTACCTCCAAATCATCGGATTCCATCCATTCCAAGAGGTGGTGCGCCGGAATCGCGCCGTCGGCTTCAAGAAAGCTGCGGATTTCGGCCAGCGTCTGTGATCGGTCCATGATCCTGGGCGGTGTTACAGACTCTTAGAGGCAATAAGCTAACGTCAGGGCACGCCAACTGTGGCCGAGCGATGCGGCGACTTCAGCCGCTCATACCTGTGCTACCGGCGATTGCTGTGTGCTTTGGAGTGCCCCTTCGCCGACGGGTGACCCGCAGCGGCCGAGGCACCCTTGGCGGCTGCGGCGGCCTTGGCAGTCGTATGGGCTGGTGTGACCGTGCTCGGCGTTGATGCTTTCGCAGGCCCGGACCTCGCTTCATGAGCAGCGCCCTCGGCGGGGCCAACCCTCTTCTTGCCAGGTTTCACATCGGGCTTCTTTTTCTCCTCTTTTACCTTTTTCTTTGGCGGCTCTTTGATTCCGGCGAGTTTTCGCAGCAGCTTGGTGCGCTCTTCCGGATTGCGCCCCTTGCCGAGGAGTTGCTGTTGGAACAAGTCTGCGATCACCTTGTCGAATTTCGGCCCCCGGGGCAGACCCAGAGCCTCGAGTTCTGTCTCCGCAGAGGGTAATGCTTGGCGCAACGGCCGCCACTTGTAAAGGTAGTTGCGAACCTTACCGACGGCCTTGGCGTTGGAAACTTCGGCCAGAATATACGCCAGGATATCGAGCGGAACTTTTTCGAGGAAACTGTAGGCATCGCGCGGCGCTGCCGTCTTACGGCTGGTGAGCGCCTGCACGATTTTTCTCGTTTCGGCGTCGAGGCGCAGAACCGATTCCACCTCGGCGGAGCGCAGTTCCAGGCGCGCGAGCGCTGCGCTTTGTTCGCGCGGCTTCAGGCGCCTGAGCAGGGCGAGCGTGGCTGGCGCGAATAGCCGCGGACGATAACCAGCGCCGATCATCTCATCGCGTACCCGCACCAACCGGTTCAGCGCGTCGTAGTGCGGATGCCGGCGCGCGAGCTGCGGGTGAATCGCGCCCAGCAATTGGTGCGCCTCCCAAGCCTTCAAAATAGCAACGGGCTTTTCTTCGCGCGCGAGTTGCCGCACTTCCCTGCCGACATCTGCTGGGGGAATGGAGTCGTGCAGGCCCCGCTCGATGGCCAACGCAAACCACTCGGCCGTGCGCGGCTCCATCTTGAAGCCCATGCGCACGCAGTAGCGCAGTGCGCGCACCAGCCGAATCGGCTGGTTAGTGAAGCTGTGGATGGAGAGGGCGCGCACTTCGCGTTTTTCCAGGTCGGCCAGACCATTGGTGGGGTCGAGCAGGAGGCCGCGGGAGGCCGGGTTAAGCGAAATGGCGATGGCATTGAGTGAGAAATCGCGGCGGCGGAGGTCTTCCATGATGGTGGACCAACGGATTTCGGGTTTGGTGCCTGGGCGGTGATAAACATCGTCTCGTGCCGAGGCGATGCTGCCGTCGGCGTCGCCCGCGAAGATCAGCTCGACGTGGCGCATGCGCTCGTCTTCTTCGAGGATTTTAGCGCCGCCCTTCTCGAGTTCTCGCACCAGGCGGAAGGGGTTGCCCTCGAGGACGAAGTCCAGGTCGCGGATGGGCATCCCGGAAATCAAGTCACGGACTGCTCCGCCGACCAGGTAGACGTTTGCCACCGTAGCGGCGGCGAGCTCTTGCACGCGCATCATCGCCGCGCGTTGCTCGGGGGAAAGCCGGCTTTCCAGCAAGAACATGTAGTCAGGCATGACGCTCCTCGTTCACTTTCGTAGGGTCGGGGCTCTTTCCCCGTCCCAGGGACTGTCGGCCTCCTCGCCGGATCTCCTACCGCGCCGCCGCCCTTCTGTGGCGACCAGACGGCAGCCTTGCTTCAGGCCCGCGGGTGGTGCGCTTTGTAGATATGTTTCAGGCGCTCCTCCACCACGTGCGTATAGATTTGCGTGGTTGAAATGTCCGCGTGGCCCAGCATCAACTGCACCGAGCGCAGGTCAGCACCGCCCTCAAGCAGGTGAGTGGCAAAGCTGTGGCGCAACTTGTGCGGCGTGAGCCGACCCCGCAGGCCCGCGCGCCGGCCATAATCCGACAGGATCTTCCAGACGCCAACGCGGCTGAGTTTGCCACCCAGGCGATTAATGAACAAATAGGGCGTAGTTGGCCCTGGGCGCCGCTTGCGCAACAAAAGCGAGCGGGCCTCGCTCAGGTAGTTCTGCACCGCTTCGATGGCTTTGCGTCCCACTGGCACCAAGCGCTCCTTGTCGCCTTTGCCGATGCAGCGCAGGCAACCCATCTTCATCTCCAGATCTCCAACGCGCAAGCCGATCAGCTCCGAAACCCGCAGGCCGGTGGAGTACAGCACCTCGAGCATGGCCTTGTCCCGTACTCCGAATGGGGTGCGGAGGTCCGGCTGCTCGAGGAGCCGGTCCACTTCCTCCAGCCGCAGGTAGCCTGGCAAGCTCCGCCGGATCTTCGGCGACTCCAGGGTAAGCGTCGGGTCGGCCGGGACTGCGCCTTCGGCAACCGCAAAGCGGAAGAAGTTGCGGAGCGTGACTAAGTGCCGTGCGACCGAGCGGCTGTCAAGTTTCTGTCGGTAAAGGCTGGCCAGAAAATCTACAATGTCGTCGCGGCGGATGTCGGCCAGCGCGCGCTTTTGTTTAGACAGGAAGGCCAAGAACTTGGCGAGATCGCGGCCGTAAGCCATTATGGTATTCTCTGCCAGGCCTTTCTCGATTCGCTCGTAGCTGAGAAACGCGTTGATGAGGTTTTCCACCGAAGCTCACCCCAACGTTTGCGGTCCGGCCTCGCCCCGCTCGCGACGTAAGGCGATGCCGTACACCTCTTCGATTTCGTGGCAGCGGAACAGCCACGCCAGCCCCAGATAGATCAACGTGGCGACCAAGATCAGCGCGGTGAAAATGCAGAGTTGCGCCACGAAACTTGGGTGACCCGAAAAGCGCGAGAACTTTAGCATGACCCAGCACGCGGTGCCCATCAGGCCGGAGCAGACCGCGATTCTTGCCATCGAGCCCAGGATTTCGAACGTACCCAGGCGTCCGAAGCGGAGACGGAAGATCACAAAAAGCATGAAAAAATTAAAGTATCCGGCCAATGAGGTGGCCAGTGCCGGGCCGCCGTTCTGGAAGGTCTTGAAGAAATAGACCAGGAACAGCAGGTTCAGTCCGAAGTTGATCACCAGGGTGTAGGCGGCCGCGCGAACGGGGACGCGAGTATCATGTGTGGAATAGAAAGCGGGCACAATCAGCTTGATGGCAGCAAACGCTGGCAGGCCGGTGGCGTAGTACAGCAGGGCTCGTGCGGTCAGGCGGGTGGAGGCGGCATCGAAGCTGCCGTGTTGGAAGAGCACCCGGATGATAGGCTCTCGGAGGATGATCAGCCCCACGGCCGCCGGCAGCGTGATAAACGAGACGATGCGCAGGGAGAAGCCGAAGGTCTTCTTCATCGCGTCGTAATCGCCCGCAGCGGCTTGGTGAGACATCATCGGCAGAATGGCAGTGGCCACAGCGATGGCGTACCCGCCCAGCACCAACTCCATCACCCGGTCGGCCACGTACAGCGAAGTCACCGCTCCCGGACCTATCCGCAGCATCTTCTCGGAAGTGGCGAAGACCGTGTCCACGAAAAAATTCACCTGCGAGATACCGATGCCGAAAAACCCCGGCACCATCAGCCGCGCCACAGCCCTTACGCCGGGATGCGTGAAGGAGAGGCCGAAGTTGAAGCGCATCCCCTGTCGCACCAGCAGGGGCAGCTGCACAAGGAACTGCAGCGCCCCGCCCACCAGAACCCCTACCGCCAGCGCCACGGCCTTATTGGGGAAGTGTCGATATACCACCGCGATGGAGAACGTGATAATGGAAATATTCAACAGGATGGGCGTTGCGGCCGGTGGGCCGAAGACATGGAAGCAGTTCAGAATTGCCATGGCCAGCGCCGACAAGCCAATGAAGAAAATGTAGGGGAACATGATGCGATTCAGTTCCACTGCTGCTCCCCACTGCCTTTGCTCCTTGCCGAACATCGTGAACACGTGAATCACGCCCGGAGAAAACACCATGCCCAACACCGTGAGCACGGCTAGCACCACCGCCAGTGTCCAGAACAGGCGGTGCGCGAACTCCCAGACCTCTTCGCGCGGCTTGTCGGCCATGTAGCTGGTAAAGACCGGAATGAAAGAGGCGGTCATGGAGCCTTCGCCCACTAGGCGGCGCAGCAGGTTGGGAATCCGATAGGCTAATACGAAGGAGTCGGCCGCCAGGCTGGTGCCCAGCAACAGGGTGAGGCGTTGGTCGCGGATATAACCGAAGACCCGACTCGCGATCGTAACGAGGGTGATGATCGAGGCGGATTTGAGGATTTGCTTCTTGTCGGTCAAAAGGTGTCGGCCCCCCGCCTAAGCCCCTGAAAAACAAACACTTGACACCAGTTTAGTGTTTAACATAACATAGTTTTCGCAGGTTCGCAAGAACCTGGGTGTGGGGTTATCGCTTTCTGAAAAACGGGCCGTGAAAAACCGCGCACCAACCTCTACGCACAAGAAGGTTGTGGTCCTGCTTTCGGACCGCAAGACGGTGCGTGGCTACCTCAACCCAGCCTACCTGGGAACCTCCGAAACGCTCGATTTACTCACCCCGGATGGTGAGCGCCATGCTGTATCACTCGAGGACGTGCGCAGCGTCTATTTCGTGCGCGAGTTTACCGATGACTTCGAGCCTGAGCGAAAAGCCTTCCTGAGCCGACCCAAGCTGGATGGACTCTGGGTGCGGCTGAGGTTCCGCGACAACGATACCATCGAGGGCGTGGTGCCGAACGACCTGCTCGCCCTTCTAGATCACGGCGTGCAAATTACCCCGCCGGACTTGCATGGCTCCAGCCTGCGCATCTTCATCCCGCGCACGGCGCTGGCTGAGATGACCGTCCTGGGGGTGGTCGGGATCTCGCGGCGCAAGCCGGCACAGGTTGCCGCCCAGCCGAAACTTTTCGGTGAATAGCCTATATTCGCCACAGAAGCCACAAGACACAGAGAATCAGACGAAAGAAAAGCGGTAGCGATGCGGTTCTGATTGCTCCTCCACCTTCCCCCTTTCTTTGCCATTGCGTGTCTTCCTTTTTTCTCCGTGCCCGTGCCTCTATGGCTATACTTCCTAGACAAAGGAGAACGAGCCATGAGACTTGGGGAGATTGCGGAGCGGCTGAATTGCCGGCTGGAGGGCGACGCCTCCATCGAGATTCGTGGCGTTGCGGGAATCGAGGTTGCCGAGCCGGGAGAACTGACCTTTCTCTCGCACCCGCGCTACCGGCGGGCCCTGGAGACTACGCGCGCTTCGGCCGTGATTGTCGGCCCGGACGTGGTCCTTAAACGCGGCCTTGGTTTGCCCCCGCTAGCTCCCCTGCGCTCGCAGAATCCGTATCTTGACTTTGCCCGCGCCATCGAACTCTTCTACCAGCCGCCGCGCTATGTCCCCGGCGTGCATCCCACGGCGGTGGTGGCCGCTTCGGCTCGGATCGGGTCGGGGGCACACATTGGACCGTACTGCTTCGTGGACGAGCGCGTGGAGATCGGGCAAAACGCTGTGCTGCACAGCTTTGTGGTCATCTATCGCGACGCGCGCATCGGTGACGACTTCTTCGCCCACGCGCACGCAGTGGTGCGCGAGGGTTGTAAAGTGGGCCATCGCGCGACCTTGCAGAACGGCGCTATCGTGGGCGGCGACGGCTTCGGGTTCGCCAAGCAGACCGACGGCCGCTGGTACAAAATGCAGCAATCGGGAGTCACAATCATTGAAGACGACGTCGAAATCCAAGCCAACGCGTGCGTGGACCGTGCCACGGTGGGTGAGACGCGCATCCGGCGCGGCGCCAAGATTGATGATCTCGTGCTGGTCGGACATTCTTCCAAGGTCGGCGAAGATACACTACTTTGCGGGCAGGTTGGCCTGGCTGGCTCGACGGTGGTGGGCAACCGCTGTATTCTGGCCGGACAGGCTGGCGCCGCTGGGCATCTAATGATCGGCGATAACACAGTGATTACTTCCCAGAGCGGCGTGCCCAGCGACGTGCCTGCCGGGGCGGTCTACTCCGGGTATCCGTCGATCGAGAACAAGAAGTGGCTGAAGAATATGGCCGCGCTCAATCGCCTGCCGGACCTGCAGAAAACCGTGCGGAAGCTGCAAGCTGAGGTCATGCGCCTGCGGGCCAAGGCCGCGGCTGGATAGGATTCCGGGGGATAAAGATTCACCGCAGAGGTCACGCAGGGGCCGTGGATTCCGTTCGCTGAAGAACAGCTGGCTGCGCCCCCCCACAAAAAAACGCATTCCGCTTGCACTCTAAACTCTCAACTCTCGACTTTGGACTGCGGACTTTCAACTACGGCATGGCGCCCAGAAAGTGGCTGCCGGGGCGGACCGCCGCGCTACCAGCGCGGCAGAGAGGACAATCGGCGGCGTCGTAGTTTTCGATCTTGAGGTCAACCAAAGCTTCCGCGCGCACGGGAAATTCCAGCTGGCCGCCGCTGCGATCAATCAAGGCGCCGGCGGCTACCACGCGCCCGCCGGCCTGCTCGATCACGCGGATGGTCTCATAGGTCGAACCGCCCGTGGTCCAAACGTCTTCCACAACTAGGACGTGCTCGTCTGGGCCCACCTCAAAGCCTCGGCGTAGCACCATCAATCCCCGCGCATCCCGCTCGACAAAAATGGCGCGCGCCATGGAGCCATCCGGCCGGGCGGGAGTCGCCCGCGCGACTTCGTGCCCCAACACGATGCCACCGATGGCTGGCGAAGCCACGCAGTCCACGCGCAGATCATGAAACTCTACGGCCAAGGCGCGGCCAAGTTGCTCGGCGTAGCGAGGATGCTGCAAGGCCACGGCGCACTGGACGTAAGTGCCGCTGTGCAGGCCGGAAGACAACTCAAAGTGGCCCTGGCGAATGGCTCCGACCGATTCGAGAAGTCTTATAACCTCTTCGGGCCTCATCGAGTCACCGCCGCGGGCCGCGCAACCCCACCGACAGCCAGGAATTGGCTCTCCAACGTGACGGGGCGTAGGGTAGCGGCGGCGAGTCGCGTTGTCAAGGAATCCTGAGCCTGCTAGACTTCTGCGCTTTGCCTGGGTGGTGTGCCCAGGCTTGGCGAGGTCGCTCTCCGTGAGTGTGTCGGCGCGCCTTAGCGCGCCCTCTGTGTGGATGCGCACGAAGGGGCGCCACAGGAAACGACCAGAGCGCCCTTCGCACGTCTAACAAAACCGGCTGGCAAGCAGCGCTGCAGCGAAAAAAAATTGAAACAAATCCAAGGTCTTGGACGTTACAAGGTTTTGATCCAGGCCGGAGGCTATGTTAGCTCTAACTCTTCAGAGAGAGGAAAACTCATGACTGAAAGGCTATTCCGTTCGGCCGCGGCGCTACTGCTAGCGGCCGCGATCATTGCGGCGCCGGTGGCGCCTGTGTACGGCCAGTCAAAGCCGGCTGGCCAAACGAAAAGCGCACAGGGCGCCGGGTCGGGGAGTTCTTCGGCCGGCTATCCTCCACTCATGAGGGGCCCTGACTATTCCAAAGGGAAATCACCCTTCCCAAATATCTTCGCGCCGTATTCACCTATCAGGGTGCAAGCGCCGGCGCTGACCAATTCGCCCCGGGTTGATCAGCTCATCCAGGACGGGAAGATGAAGTTGAGCCTGCAGGATGCTATCGCACTGGCGCTGGAGAACAATCTGGATATCGCCGTGCAACGCTATACCCCTTGGATCGCAGACACCGATATTCTCCGCACGCTGGGCGGCGGCGCCTCTCGCGGTCTGGCGGGCACAGGCACGGCGTCGGTCTTGGGCGCCATTCCTTCACAAACGTTTGACCCGCTGCTGACGTGGACGATGAACCTGGACCATCGAACTACCCCGGTGAACAACCCGTTTCTGGCGGGCACCGGCGTGGCCGCCTTGAACTCGGTCATCAACCACGCGACGGGAGCTAACCTCCAGTACTCGCAGGGCTTTCACACCGGCACGGCCTTTGCCGTGACGTCGACCAACTCGCGGGTCTCGACAACCTCACCGGCGGCGGTATTTGACCCATCAGTTCAATCCACGCTGTTTGTCTCTTTCACGCAGGAACTGCTGAATGGGTTTGGCCGGCTGCCGAACACGCGTTTCATCCGGATTGCCAAGAACAGCAAGAAGATCGCGGACCAGGTGTTTACGCAGCAAGTGATCACTTCGGTGGTGCAGGTGGAGAACCTGTATTGGGAGCTGGTGTTCGCGCGCGAGGACGTGAAGGTGAAACATCGCTCGGTCGAGCTGGCCCAGAAGCTCTACAACGACAACAAGCGGCAGGTGGAAATCGGCACGCTAGCGCCCATCGAAGTAGTGCGGGCCGAAGCCGAGGTGGCCCGCGCCACGCAGGACTTGATCGTGTCGCAGACCTTGCAACTGCAGCAGCAAACGCTTCTGAAGAACGCTATCACCAAGAATCAAATGGACACCCTCCTGCGAGAAGTCGAGATCGTGCCCACCGACCAAGTGGCGCAGTTGCCGCAAGTCGAGATCTTGCCGATTCAGGACGCGGTGAAAGAGGCGTACCAGAAGCGGCCCGACGTGCTTCAGCAGCAGATGGACTTGCTGAACCGCGACATAAACGTTCGCGCAACTCGCAATGCCCTGTTGCCCACGCTGGCCCTGTTCGGTCAATATGGCTGGACCGGCCTGTCCGGCAACTCGGCCAAATTCGGCGCCGCCTCGACCCAGGCGGGCGCCCATATTGTGGATGCCAACGGCAACCCGGTACCGCAAGATCTTTTCGTCCCAGTCACGGTCCGGCCGGTTGCCGGCACCAACTTTGCAGGCCTGGGCGACGCGCTCGGCAGCATCTTCCGCTCTGACTTCCCCACTTACTCGCTGCAGCTCAATCTGAACATCCCGATCCGGAATCGCCCGGCGCAAGCCGACAATGCCCGCGCGATTCTCGAGCAGCGGCAGGCCGAAGCCAGACTGCAGCAACTGGAGAACGGCATCGTGGTTGAGGTGCGTAACGCGCAGATTGCGCTTGAACAGAACCGTGCGCGCGTGGAAGCAGCGCAGAAATCGCGCATCCTGCAAGAGCAAACGCTCGACGCCGAGCAGAAGAAGTATCAGCTCGGGGCCTCGACCATTTTCTTTGTCATCCAAGCGCAACGCGACCTCTCCGCGGCGCAGAGCGTAGAAGTGCGCGCCTTGGTGGATTTGGTCAAAGCCAAGGTGGACTTCGATCGCGCCTTGGGCCGCACGCTCGAGGTCAACCGCATCAGTATCGCCGGCGCCAAGCAGGGCACGGTGCCCCGCGACACCTTGATCCCCGGCACCTCCGTCAGCGGTGAGCTGGTTGGCCCCGCGCAGAAGTTCTGACCCAAGCGGCTGGCTCTCAGCTATCAATCGTCACTCAATCCCCACCATGGGCGGCCCGGCGGGAGATCCCGCCGGGTTGCCAGCTTTGGCCACGGGCAATATCGCTCAAAGTTCTGCCGCCGAAGCCGGAACACAGAGCTTATTGGCCGACTTGCTCCCTCCTCGCCCTTGGCTTAACATGACTCTGTGCGATTGAAGGTATTTTGTCAGGAGCGGCAGCAATTTCGGCAGCGTGCCGGGAGTGGGCCCACCCATGGATGAAGTAACCCGCGGTAAAGGCAAGCCGAATCCAGCTTTCTCCCACTTAGTGGAGAACGAGAAAGACAAACGGAAGCCTTCACCGCGCGAGCAGCAGTGGGAGGAGAAGACGCTCAAGCCCAGCCTGGCAAGGTCCCCCGAGCGCGCCGCAGAATTCACCACCATTTCCGACCATCCGATTCGCCGACTTTACACACCGGCGGACCTCGCCGACTGGGACGATGAGCGCGACCTGGGCTTTCCGGGCGAACCGCCCTACACGCGCGGGATCCACGCCACGATGTACCGTGGCCGGCTGTGGACCATGCGACAGTTCGCCGGCTTCGGCGCAGCCGAAGACACCAACCGGCGCTTCCGTTATCTGCTGGCGCAGGGCCAGACGGGGCTCTCAGTGGCTTTCGACTTGCCTACGCTGATGGGTTACGACTCCGACCACGCGCTTTCCGAGGGCGAAGTGGGCAAGTGCGGTGTGGCGATCAGCTCGCTGGCCGACATGGAGGTGCTGTTCGACCAGATTCCGCTGGCCGACGTTACCACCTCGATGACTATCAACTCGCCGGCGGCGGTGATCTGGGCGATGTACCTGGCGGTGGCCGAGAAGCAGGGGGCGGACTGGAAGAAGATCTCCGGCACTCTGCAGAACGACATCCTGAAGGAATACGTCGCGCAGAAAGAGTATATCTACCCGCCCGAGCCTTCGATGCGGCTGGTGATCGACACCTTCGAGTTCTGCACGCGGCATACACCGAAATACAACGTCATTTCCATCAGCGGCTACCACATTCGCGAGGCGGGCTCGACCGCCATCCAGGAGCTGGCCTTCACGCTGCGTGATGGTATCGAGTACGTCGAATGGGGCATCCGGCGCGGCCTGGACGTGGATGAATTCGTGCCGCGTCTCTCGTTCTTCTTCAACGCGCACAGCGACTTTTTCGAAGAGATCGCCAAATATCGCGCGGCGCGGCGGATCTGGTACAAGACGATGCGCGAGCGCTTCGGCGCAAAGACGGAGCGCGCCTGCACCTTGCGCTTCCACACGCAGACGGCCGGATGCTCGCTGACGGCGCAGCAGCCCTACAACAACGTTGTGCGCACGGCCATTCAGGCGCTGGCCGCTGTGCTGGGCGGAACGCAGTCGCTGCACACCAACTCGCTCGACGAGGCCTGGGCGCTCCCCACCGAGTTTGCCGCCACCCTCGCGCTGCGCACGCAGCAGATCATTGCTCACGAAAGCAGCGTCACCAACACCGTGGATCCGCTTGGCGGCTCGTATTTTGTCGAAACGCTCACCAATGAGGTCGAGCGCGCCGCCTGGGATTATATCGAGAAGATCGACGCGCTGGGTGGGATGGTCGCTGCCATCGACTGCTCCTATCCGCAACGGGAAATCGCCGAAGCGTCTTACCAGTATCAAATGGCGGTGGACCGCAAGGAGAAAATCGTTGTCGGGGTAAACGAGTTCACCGCAGAGGAAAAACCAATCGAAATCCTGCACATCGATGAGACCGTAGCGCTTCGCCAAGCCGAGAGACTGCGCAAGCTGCGCGCCGAGCGGTCGAGCGATGAAGTCGAACGGCGCCTGGCGGCGCTGCGCAAGGCCGCCGAAGGCACCGAGAACCTGATGCCATACATCTACGAGGCTGTCAAAGCCTACGCCACGCTGGGCGAGATCTGCGACGCCATGCGCGCGGTCTTTGGCACCTACGAAGAAGTCGCCATCACGTGAGCTCCACGGACAACTCGCCGAGTCGGTAAGGGCACGACGCCCAGAGGCTGCGCTCCGGCTCCCATCCACGGGGCCATCACGCTGACGTGTCTTCTCCTGGCTAACTGTAGGCTTGGCCTCCTCATCAATTTCAACATCCCAATCTTGAAAGAAGGAGTACGGCGATATATCTTTGAGCCTGCGAAAGATCGAAAGCGAAACACAGACGTCACAGAGACACAGAGAGCACAGCGAAGAATGACGGAGAAGAAGATACGCGTGCTGGTGGCGAAGCCGGGGCTGGACGGGCACGACCGCGGCGTGAAGATCATCGCCCGGGCCTTGCGCGACGCCGGGATGGAAGTGATTTACACCGGCCTGCGGCAGACGCCCGAAATGATCGCCGCCGCCGCGGAGCAAGAAGACGTGGACGTCATCGGGCTCTCGATTCTTTCCGGCGCGCACAACACACTTTGCGCGCGGCTGATGGAGTTGTTGCGCGAAAAAGGAATGCAAGACGTTCTGGTGCTGCTTGGCGGCACAATTCCCGACGTCGACGCTCCTGGGCTGAAGCAGATGGGCATCGCCGAGATCTTCTTGCCGGGCACCTCCACGCAAGAGATCGTCAACTTTGTGCGCGAGCGTGCCGGGCAGAAAGCCTGACGCGCTGTGCCCGCGGCCTCTTCTCCCCGATACTAATTCCGTCCGCGCGAGCCGGCGCGGCACCGTACTGCTGATCGAACTCGATAACCCCACTGGATTTCCGCGGCTGACTCACGCAGTTCTCAAACAACTTCACCAGCAATTCGATGCGCTCGATCGGATGGCTGGTGTTCGCGCGGCCGTCGTCACCGGCACAGGAAAATGCTTCGCCGCGGGCGCCGACTTGGCTGAAGTGGGCGCGCTACAGGCGGGTGAGGCGCTGCGCTTCTCGGAGCTGGGCCAAAGCCTGATGCGCAAGATCGAGCGACAAGCGAAACCCATCCTCGCCGTGATTCGGGGCTACTGCCTGGGTGGCGGCCTGGACCTGGCTCTAGCTTGCCAACTTCGCATCGCGTCAAGCGACGCGATCTTGGGTCATCCCGGCGCCGGGCTCGGCATCATCACCGGATGGGGCGGCACGCAGCGGCTGCCGCGCGTGATGGGTCCCAGGGGCCGTGCGCGGACTCTGGAAATGTTGCCCACTGCGCGCACGATCACCGCCAGCGAAGCTTATCTATGGGGCTTGGTGAGCTGCGTTGTGCCACCGAACAAAGTGCTCGAAACAGCTTTGAGGTTGGCACGCAACGCGAAGGGAGATGCGTAGGGGCACGGCATCCCTCTTACTTCGCTCCCTTCGACTCGACTCATGGCATGGGGGGCAAATGCCGTTGCCCCTGATGTAGATGCTCACGCGCTTTCTGGAATACCCTGCCGGCTATTTCTTGATTACATTGCCGTCCGCGTCGCGGATTTCCACCGGCCCAAGGCTCAGCTTGGCGAGTTCCGGCTCGATCTTGGCCCGGTCGCCCACCGCGATGGTGACCATCTTTTCCGGCACGAGATATTTCTTCGCCACGGCCTGCGCGGCTTCCGAGGTGATGCTGGAGAGCCGCCCGGGAAGTTGCGAGTAGTAGTCGAGACCCAGGTCGTAGAGGTAGAGACTGGTGAAGCTGGTAGCTGCGCTTGTACTGGTCTCGAACTCACCGGGCAGCGAGCGCACCTGCCAATCTTTCGCCAACCTGAGCTCCTCCGGGGTGAGCTGCGTCTCGGCCATGCGTTGAATTTCCTTCAGGATTTCCGTCAGCGCGGGCGCGGTGACGTCGGTGCGCACGCCCGTGGAGACGAAGAACGGTCCGGCGGAGCGACGATAGACGAAACGCGAGCCGGCGCCGTAGGTGTAGCCGTGGACCTCGCGCAGGTTGAGGTTAATGCGGCTGGAGAACAGGCCGCCGAGCGCGGTGTTCATCACTTCGAGCGCGGCGTAATCGGGCGTGGAGCGCGGCACACCCACCATCGCGACACACAAGCGTGTCTGCGGCGCGCCGGCCTTATCCACAAGCACCAGGCGCGCGGCGGTGGTGGCCGGGGCGCCGAGCTGTGCCCGCGCAGGTGCGCCGCGCGGCCACGCGCCAAACTCCTTTTCGGCCAGCGCGCGAAGTTCGGCCGCGCTGATGTTGCCAGTCACGACCAGGGCGGCGTTGTTGGGCACGAAGTTCTGATTCCAGAAGGCCAGCATGTCCTCCCTGCGGGTTACTTTGATGGAGGCCTCGGTGCCGATCTCGGGGTAGCCATAGGGATGCCGCGGGCCGTAAAGTGCGGCCGACATCACCTGATTCGCAACCACGGCGGGATTTTCTCTGCGCTGCACTAATTCTCCAAGACGGCTGGTGCGTTGCCTTTCAATCTCCTCCTTCGGGAAGCTTGCGTGCAACACCAGGTCGCCAAGCAAGTCGAGCGCGGCCGGAAAATTTTTCTTGAGCGAGCGAACCGTGACCTGCGAGGCGTCCATCGAAGAACTGGTCGCTAGCGTGGCTCCGAGCTGCGCAACCTCGTCGGCGATCTGGAGGGCATTGCGCGTCATAGTGCCCTGGTCGAGCATGGCCACGGTGAAATTGGCCAGGCCGGGCGTGTCGGCCGGGTTGGCGTCGCTGCCTGTGCGCACGACGAGGTTGGCGGCCACCACCGGCAGGCCAGGACGCTCGTTGTAGATGACTGTCAAGCCGTTGGCCAGCAGGAAGGATTTCGGCACCGGCAAATTCAAGGGCCGGGAGGGCCCTGGTTTGGGCGGCGTGGCTCGCCAGGGCTCGTCAGCGTTCACCGACTCGGCCCCGGTCCCGCTGGGAGCTTTTTCCGTCTTCGGCGTGGGGACTTCTGGGCCGAGGTCCTGCTCGCCCGGGACGCCAAAGACAACCGCGCGAGCGTTGGGCTTCAGCTGCTGCTGGACAAAGGCCCTCACCGATAGGACATTCGCTTTGCGATAGCGCGCGATATCCTGACTCAGGAAATCGGGGTTGTCAAGGTAGTGATTGTACTGGTTCAGGCGATCGGCCACGCCGCCAAAGCCGCCCAGCGTTTCGAGCCCCTGAATGATCCGCGTCTCGATACCGTTGCGCGCGCGCTCCAGCTCTTTTTCCTCCGGGCCTTCGCGGCGGAAGCGTTCCAGCTCTTCGTTGATGGCCTTTTCGATCTCTTCGGCCGAGTGCCCTGGCCGCGCGGTCACCTGCACCTCAAAGACGGAGCCCAGAATCAGGGACTGCTGCTGCGCAGCAACGTCCTGGGCGATCTGCTTCTCGTAGACCAGCTTCTTGTAGAGCCGGCTCGATTTCCCTCCCCCGAGAATCGCGGCAGCCAAATCCATATCGGCGTCACCTTCCGTGTAGATCGGCGAGGTCAGCCAAGCCATGTAGACGCGGGGCAGCTCGACTCGGTCCTTAATGACGGCGCGGCGCTCGGAGGTGATCCCCGGAGTGTTGACGTTAATCTTGGGCACGTCGGCTCCGCGCTTGAGCGGGGCGAAGTACTTCTCCACGAGTTTCTTCGCCGCGGCCTTGTCGAAGTCTCCGACAATCGCCAGGCTGGCGTTGTTGGGCGCGTAGTAGGCCTTGAAAAATTTCTTCACGTCGTCCAGCTTGGCCGCCTGGATGTCCGCGTGCGAACCAATCACGCTGGCGTAGTACGGATGCGCGCGTGGAAACAGAAAGTGGAAAAGGCCTTCTTCAACGATCCCATAGGGCTGATTTTCGACGCTCTGCCGCCGCTCATTGCGCACGACGTCTTGCTGGTTGGAGAGGTTGGCCTGGTCGAGCTTGTCGAGCAGGTAGCCCAAGCGGTCCGATTCGAGCCATAGGGCCAGTTCGAGCTGGTTGGCAGGCAGGGTCTCAAAGTAGTTGGTACGGTCGAAATCGGTCGTGCCGTTGAAATCGCTTGCTCCGGCCCCTTCGAGCAGGCGCAAGTGCTCGTTGGTCCCCACATGCTTGGAGCCCTGGAACATCATGTGCTCGAACAGGTGCGCAAAACCCGTGCGCCCCGGTACCTCGTTGGCTGGGCCGACGTGGTACCACAGGTTGACCGCCACCATTGGCAGGCGGTGATCCTCCGAAAGAATTACTTCCAGGCCGTTGGGGAGCTTATACTTCTCAAATTCGATCTTGGGCAGATCCGCTGTGTCGCTTTTCGGCGGTTGGACCTGCGGCACCTTCTGCGCTGGCGCTGGGCTGGTGGCCAAACTGCCGGCGAGGAAGAACAACAAGAGAAAGACGAGCTTTGCTTTTCTCATTCCGGGTCTCCTGAGTGGTGGCAATTTCACTGTAGTAGAGATACGCAGGGTCGCTCAGATTGTTTCCGAATGCAGCGAGGTCGGCCTGTGGTTCGCGCGGACCAGCCTCGCCTGGGTTACGCTGCTTAGAAAGAGCTCTGCCCTTCCCAATACAAAACTCCGCAGTCTATGCAGGCACGACTGGTTCGTCAACGCCGGCGCACGATTGAGTGCAGAAGACGTAAATGGTCCCCTGCCTCAACATTAGACGCCGGCGCACGAAAATAGGGTTGTAACAGTCGGGAGGGTAGGACATTCGCCGTACACAAGCCAGCGGCGTCCAGGCCCCTCAGGAGCGCAGATGGCTTATGATTATGAGGAACAGAAGCTTCGTCGCGTGCCGGTAGCTGGGCTCCCTCCGCTGGCTTCAACGTTCACTCCCAGTGATCCGAACATATATCCGAACATACATGGGAAGTCGCATTTCAGTCTCTCCTGTTATTTTAGCCCCGGCGAGCGAATCGAATCTCGTGTTGACGGGCTCCTGCCCAGCGCCACTCGTTCGATACTGGCACATCAGAAACGCTTTTTGTTTCGTTTTTGTTCTTTGACGATTTTCTTCCATTTGTTTTGCTCTGCCAGGCGCGCTCGCGCGTCCTGTTTTAATGCCAGGTAGTGCAGCTCTTTTTCCAGCTTTAGGTAGTTCTCCCAGCGGTCCGGATCGATTGTGGCGTCTGGAGCGCCTGCTGCACGGCGCAACCCGGCTCGGCACGGTGCTGGCAGTCGCGAAAGCGACAGCCTGCAGCAAGCGCCGCAATGTCCTCGAATGCGCGCGGGAGGCTGCCGGCCGAACCCCAGAGCTGTAGTTCACGCATTCCGGGTGTGTCGATCAGCACGCCGCCTGCGGGCAGAAGAATGAGCTGGCGCGAGGACGTGGTATGTCGGCCGCGGTCGGCGGCGACGCTGATTTCCTGCACGCGTTGGACCTCGCGACCCGCCAGGCGATTGATCAGAGTAGATTTCCCAACCCCGGAGGAGCCCAGCAGAGCGGCGGTCTGCCCTCGACGGAGGTAACGCTCATGCGCTTCAAGCCCTTCGCCGTTTATGGCACTCTGCAAATGCACCGGCACGCCGGAGGCGACCACCTCCACGTCCAAGGCCCGAGCCTGGGGCTCGTCACACAAGTCGGCTTTGTTCAACAAGATCACAGGCCGGGCGCCGCTCTCCCAGACCAAGGTGAGATAGCGCTCGATGCGCCGCAGGTTGAAGTCGCGATCAAGCGCGATAACCAGAAAGAGCGTATCCACATTCGCAGCAAGTATCTGCTCGGCCGTCGTCTTGCCCGCCACCTTACGCGAGAATTTGCTCTTGCGGCGCAACACCCGGTGAATGGTGGCCCGGCCCTCCGTAGCTCGTGCGTGGACGAGCACCCAATCCCCGACGGCAGGCAGCGCCTGCCTGGACGCTGCCTGGTGAAGAAGCTTTCCCGATACCTCGGAGAGCAGCTCTCCGCATTCGGCGTAGACGCGGTAGAATTTCTTCGTCTCTTCGGCAACCCGCGCTGGGCTGTAAAGTTCTCTCTCTTCCGGATCGATCTGCTCTTCAAAAAAGGAACTCCATCCGAGTTCTTCTAGCTGGAACAAGACTTCCTCCTTTGCTTCCAAGCTTCGAAAAAAAACCTGGCCGCACGAGCGTTATAGGGAACAAAGCAGCGCAGCGCCGAGGGCCGCTCATAACCGGCGAAACAGCCGACACCTAGTCGGAGACTGTGTCAGACAGGATTGGGAGACGAAGGAAGGATGCCAGCGAGGCCGTTCAGCCTAGGGATTCCAAGAAGCAAGGTCCGGCAGCAGACCCCGCTCGCTCTTAGTTCCGATGAAGAGCGGACACGCGAGCCAGTACTTCCCTCGTTTTGTGGGTGACCCTCATAGTCCGGCCTTCTCCTTTCGGTGCTTTCTACCGCGGTGAAACTATCTGGAGTTTAACGGATTACGGCCCAGAGTCAAGGCAGGGCGTGCCACAACCTCACCTTCAAGCTTCGGCCGGCTCGCGTCTTCTGGGCGAAACAACGTATACTCTTTGGTCGGCAAAGTCGCCGCAGTCCAGAGCGCGTTAGCACTATTCTGCGGCGGCAGGATTCCCGCGGCACGCTAATCGTCGGCCGAGAGGTCTTGATCTTGTCGAGTTCCGTCCTGCAGACGCACATCAATCGCAAATCTCCTGATTTCGAGAAAAACATCCGCCGCATGGTCGACCTGCTCACCGAGATAAAGAATGAAGAGGAGCAAATACGTCAGGGCGGCGGCGCCAAGGCCATCGAGGCGCAGCATAAGAAAGGCCGGCTGACTGCGCGGGAACGCATCGCCCAATTGATTGACCCCGGCAGTGCGTTTTTCGAGCTCGGCATTTACACCGCGTATGAGATGTACGAGGAGTGGGGCGGCGCGCCTGCAGCAGGCGCCATCACCGGCCTGGCTCACGTGGCGGGGAGAACGGTGATGATCATCGCCAACGACGCGACGGTGAAGGCCGGAGCGTTCTTCCCCATGACCGCAAAGAAGGTCATCCGCGCGCAGAATATTTCCATCGAAAATCACATCCCCACGATTTACCTGGTGGACTCAGCCGGGGTTTTCCTGCCGCTTCAAGAAGACGTGTTCCCCGACACCGACGATTTTGGCCGCGTCTTCCGCAACAACGCGGTGATGAGCGCCATGGGCATCCCGCAAATCACCGCCATCATGGGGATGTGCGTCGCCGGCGGCGCTTACCTGCCGGTGATGTGCGACCACATCCTGATGACCGAGGGCTCGGGGTTGTTCCTTGCCGGCCCGGCCCTGGTGCAGGCCGCCATTGGGCAAAAAGTTTCCGCCGAAGAACTCGGCGGAGCCAAGATGCACGCGCGGATCAGCGGCACGGTGGACTTCCGAGAGCCGGATGACGACGCCTGTATCCGCCGCATTCGCGAGCTGGTGGACATGATGGGTCACCGGCCGCGGGCTCCCTTTGACCACAAGGATTCCCAACCGCCCGCTTACCCCCCGGAGGAGATCTACGGGGTATTCTCAGCCGACCCCGTCAAGCAGTACGACATGCGGGAGGTGATTGCGCGGATCGTCGACGGCAGCCGATTTGAAGAGTATCGCTCCGAGTACGGCGAGACGCTGCTGTGCGGCTACGCGCGCATCGGCGGCTGGGCCGTAGGCCTCGTCGCCAACCAGAAAAAAAACGTGCAGACTATCGCGCCGGGCACCGGCGAGCGGCGGATCGAGTTCGGCGGCGTTATCTACACCGAGTCCGCCGAAAAAGCCGCGCGGTTTATCCTCGACTGCAACCAGAATTTGGTGCCGCTGGTCTTCCTGCACGACGTCAATGGCTTCATGGTGGGTAAAGAGGCTGAGTGGAGCGGAATCATCCGCGCCGGAGCAAAAATGGTGAACGCCGTATCCAACAGCGTGGTGCCGAAGATTGCGGTGATTTGCGGGGGCAGCTTCGGTGCGGGCCATTACGCCATGTGTGGCAAAGCCTACGACCCGCGGTTCATCTTCGCCTGGCCCACGGCGCGTTACGCGGTGATGAGCGGCGATTCGGCAGCGAGCACTCTGGTCGAAATCAAGATCAAGCAACTCGAGCGCGAAGGCAAAAAGCTGTCGGAGAAAGAGAGAAAGGAGCTGCTGGAGTCCATCCGCTCGACCTACGAGCACCAGACCGACCCGCGCTACGCCGCCGCGCGGCTTTGGGTGGACGCAATCATCGACCCGGCGCAGACACGCGAAGCGCTCATTTGGGCACTCGAAGCCGCGTCGCTCAATCCTGTGGTGCGCGAGTTCAAGACCGGGGTTTTGCAGACCTGAGGCGAGTTGACAGCCGCCGGTCGAAAGCTGGAAGTTCGGGATCGAGCAGGAATTGAGCGCGGCGTCTGGCGGAAGCGATGAGTCGGCTTTCGACTATCCCCTGTTAATTTCAGGCTCTGATCGACCTTATGGACCAGGTGAAGATCATCGAATGCCCGCGCGACGCGTGGCAGGGGCTGCCCCAATTGATCCCGACGGGGGTGAAGGTCGAGTACTTGAAGAGGCTAGTTGCCGCTGGCTTCCGCCACATTGACGCGGTCAGCTTCGTTTCGCCCAAGCACGTAAAGCAGATGGCCGACAGCGAAGAGGTCATGCAGGCTTTGCGCGGGGCGCTACCGGTAACCTTACCGCCGGGCGAGGAGCCACCGGAAATCATCGGCATCGTGGTAAACCAGAAGGGCCTGGAGCGCGCGCTCGCCACGCCGGGCGTGGCCACACTCGGCTATCCGTATTCCATTTCGGCATATTTCCGACGGGCCAACGCCAACATGTCCCGCGCTGAATCCCGCGCTCTCGTCGAGAAACTCGAGAAGGAAACCAAAGCTGCTGCGCGCAACTTGGTCGTGTACATCTCCATGGCCTTCGGCAATCCCTATGACGAGCCGTGGGGACCAGAGATCGTCGAGGAGACCCTCGAATGGTTGAAGGACATCGGAGTCCATACCGTTTCTCTTGCCGATACAGTGGGGACCGCGACGCCGGAGGAGGTTGGCGCGCTCTACCGCGCGGTAAAGAGTTGCGTGGCGGGGATCGAGCTGGGCGTTCATCTACATAGCCGGCCCGAAGGGGCGCCGGAAAAGGTGCTTGCCGCCTATGAGGCGGGCTGCCGGCGGTTCGATAGCGCCCTCACGGGACTCGGCGGATGCCCGTTTGCCAGGGATGAGCTGGTTGGCAACATCGCGACGGAGATCGTAATCGAAACCCTGGCGAAGGGCGGCGTCGAGACGGGAGTCAAGCCTGTAGCCCTCTCGCCGGTAATCGAATTCACCAATCAGATTCGCAGCAAATACGCCCACGCGTAAGAAGGAGCCAGAATCTCAACGCCGAGGCACAGCGGGCACAGAGCAAAGCGAAGCTGATTTTTTCTCTCCCGTCGCTATTTCTATATTCCCTGCCCTTCTCCCCCCGCTGCTTCAAAGTTCTTTCTCTTTCGCTTCTCTCCTTCCTTTACTTCCTTTCCCTGCTCTGCGTCCTCCTTGCTTCCCCGCTTCTCTGCCTCTATCCTTCCGCCATGCCCTACGCTACGCTGACGCTGCAGAGCGATGGTGATATCGCCGCAATCACGCTCAACCGGCCGGAGAAGCGCAACGCCATTTCGACCGAAATGATCGAGGAGCTGCTCGCCGCGCTGGAAGAAGCTGAAGCGAGCCCCGCCCGCGTGGTGATCCTCACCGGCGCAGGCAAAGCCTTCTGTTCGGGTATGGACTTGGACGCGCTGGCAGCCCTTGCGCAACAGTCGCCCGAGCAAAACCTCGAAGACTCAAAGCGTATGGCAAGGATGTTCCGCCGGTTGTGGAGTTACTCGAAGCCGCTGATCGCCGCGGTGAACGGCCCGGCCATCGCCGGCGGCTGCGGCATCGCTACCCTGTGCGATTTCACGCTGGCCGTACCGGAAGCCAAGTTCGGCTACACCGAAGTCCGCATCGGCTTCATTCCCGCGATTGTGTCCGTGTTTTTGATTCGCCAGATCGGTGAGAAACGAGCCCGAGATTTGCTGCTTACCGGCCGCATCTTCGACGCGGAAGAGGCGCAACGCATGGGCCTGGTCACGGAAGTGGTCTCCCGCGAGGAGTTGATGGACATTGCCCGCGAACTTGCTGCCGCGCTGGTGGCCGCGAGCCCCACCAGCCTGGCGCGCACCAAGCGGCTGCTGTGCCGTTTCGCCGAGGAGGAAATCGACCGCGAGCTGGCGTGCGCCATCGAGGAGAACGCCCGCATCCGCACCACCGCTGACTTCCGCGAGGGCCTAGCCTCGTTCCTAGAAAAGCGCAGAGCCTCCTGGCATGGAAGGTAGAGTGTTCGAAGTCTGTGACTTCAGGGGCTGAGGCTCGACGTCGTGCCGGTGCATCCTTCTGAGCCTTGCCTGTCCCCGGGGTCTTGGCCCCTGAGGCATTCCCCTCCGCTTGCTCCTCTTGATAGACTCAGCAGACTCATGAAAGAGGTTTACGAGACTACGGTGCGCGTGCGCTACGCCGAAACGGACCAGTTCGGCGTGGTGTACTACGCGAATTTCTTCGTCTGGTTTGAAGTGGGGCGCGTCGAGCTGCTCCGGCAGTTGGGGTTTACCTACAAGCAGATGGAGCTGGAAGACGACTGCCACATTGTGGTAGCCGAGGCGCACTGCCGCTACCTGCGTCCGGCGCGTTACGACGATCTCTTGCGCATCCGCACTCGCATCGCTGAGGCCCGCTCGCGCACCCTGCGCTTTGCCTATGAAATAGTCAACGACGCAACCGGCGAGAGCCTAGCCACCGGCGAGACGACGCACGTGGTCTGCGACCGCGACGGCCACCCTAGGTCGCTGCCAGCCAAATATCGCAAGCTCTTCGCGCCCGCGCATTCAGCCTCGACGGTACACTGATGAGTGTTGCGCTGACCGGCAACGACCTGACTTTCGTGCAACTCGAAGCTGTGGTCTTCAACGGGGCTGAAGTTGCGCTCGCCTCCCATGCGCGGGCAAGCATGGAGGCATCGCGCGCGGTGATCGAGCGTCTGGTGGCGTCAAACACAACCGTCTATGGTGTGAACACCGGCTTTGGGGAATTGTCCGAGGTGCGGATCTCGCCGGATCAGATCCGCAAGCTGCAGCTCAACCTGGTGCGTAGCCACGCCTGCGGTGTGGGCGCTCCGCTCAGCGAAGCCGAAACGCGCGGAGTGATGCTGTTGCGCGCGAACGCGTTGGCGAAGGGCCTGAGTGGGGTGCGGCCGGTCGTCGTGGAGACACTTTGCGCAATGCTGAACCGGCGCGTTCATCCGGTGATCCCATCGCAGGGTTCGGTCGGAGCGTCGGGCGACCTGGCTCCGCTGGCGCATCTGGCGCAGGTGATCATTGGCGAAGGCGAAGCCATCGCGCGCGGAGAAAAGCTTTCGGGGCGCGACGCGCTGCGCGGCGCGGGCATTGCGCCGCTTACTCTGGAGGCCAAAGAGGGCCTCTCGCTGCTGAACGGCACGCAGGGGATGTTGGCCTTGCTGGTGCTGGGGTTGCGCGAGGCGGCAATCCTCGCCGATACGGCCGACGTGGCCGCGGCGCTGTCGCTCGACGCGCTGCGCGGCAGCCCCGCGGCGTTCGACGAGCGCATCGCGCGGGCTCGCCCCTACCCGGGCGCGGCGACCACGGCACGCAATTTGACGCGCCTGAACCGCGGCAGCCAGATCCGCGAATCGCATCGCTCGGCCGAGCACGACCCGCGCGTGCAGGACGCCTATAGCCTGCGCTGCGCCCCGCAGGTACACGGTGCGGTTCGCGACGCGATCGCACAGGTGCGCGTGACTGCTGCCCTCGAACTGAACAGCGCCACCGACAACCCGCTGGTCTTTGTGGATGCGCAGGGTGGTGAAGTGATCAGCGGCGGCAACTTCCACGGCCAGCCTCTGGCGATGGCGGCCGACCAACTGGCGGTGGGGCTCGCCACTCTGGCCGGCGTCTCCGAGCGGCGCATCGAGCAAATGACCAATCCGAGCACCAGCCTGCTCCCGGCATTTCTCACCGCAGAGCCTGGTCTCAACTCCGGGTTCATGCTGGCACAGGTGACCGCTGCGGCGCTGGCTA
>QHYU01000148.1:0-56036 GCA_003224235.1 Acidobacteriota bacterium | reverse complement strand
CGGCGGCTGCGGCCCATGCTCGATAACCTGCGCAACATTCTCGCCATCGAGCTGCTTGCCGCATGCCAGGGCATCGATTTGCTGGCCCCGCTGCGCACTGGCGCCGAGGCCCAGAAGGCTTACGAGATAGTGCGGTCGGTGTCGCCAAGAGTGAACGCGGACCGCGCACTCGCTTCCGACATCGGCGCAATAGCACACGTCATCTCTGAAGCTGCCTTCCAGAAACTTCTGAACTAGACTTACGCCGCTGTCGCGCCCTGCTTGTTGCGGGGCGCAGGGCATGCCCTCGCGCCGGCTTTGCGTTTGAAAAAAAGCTCACACCCTGCCACCGCCCTAGTTGATCGAAGCGATCATCTCTCGCGGCATTGTCATCGAGTTCAGACAACGAGAGCAGGCGAACCACGACCTATTTCGGCGTCTCCAAGCGGCAAAGGATCTACGCCAGGGATTGGAAGAAGAACGTGCCGAGGCGGTAGCCGGCGAGATAGCTGAACGGGGGCAATTCGAGCGAGTAGTGGCCGCAGGGCAGCACCAGGGTCTCGTGTTGGACGCCGTTTGTGCGCAGTGTTTCCAGAATCTGCTCAGAGAACTCGGGCCAGAACGTTGGGTCGTAACGCCCGCTGACCATCAGGCAGCGTTTTCTGCTGTGCTTGACGCGCTCGATGTAGGGGAATGGGCTGATCGGCGCCCAGAAGCGCCGCAACTCATCGGGGCTAACCTTGGTGCGCAGGCTTTCCCAGACGTGCATCGTCGTCATGCCGGTGCGCACCACGTCTCCGAAGTAGGTGGAAACGTGCAGAAACGCCCCCGCGCGCAAAGCCGGTTCGTGGGCCAGCGTGATGAAGCTGATCGAAGAGCCGATGCTGGTCCCTAGAATGCCGAGGCGCGTGTAGCCACGCTCGTCGAGCCACTGCAGGCAGCGCCGGGCGTCCGTGACCGCCTGGCGGTTAGCCTGGAGCGTGAGTCCGATGTTGGGGCCCACCAAGTAGTCGGCGCGCTCGTGGCCGGGGACGGCGCGCCGGTCGTGATAGGGCAGGCTCAGACGCAACACGGTAATCCCGAGACGGTTCAACCAGCGGCAGAGGTCCAACTGACCGTCCCACTTGGCGTTCCAGTTGGGCAGCAGGACCACTGCCGGTCCGGAGTTCCTGGCCGGAAAGAATCGCGCGTGCACCAGGTTGTTCGCTGGCCAAGGCGACTCGATGGCGCTCGAGAAATTGAGCACGCCGTCGGCAAGGCGGTAGTCGTCTGCCGGTGTAGTGGCAAACCATTCGTCGCTGCGCGCGAGAGTGCTTTCGGCCCATCGGTTCAGGAATCCACGTGGGTCAGGTTCATCGGCCTGCCCACCGATATGCTCGAGGCCCCACTCAAACGGGAGGACGCGGCGGTTATCGTCCTTCGTCCAGCGGCGGTGTTCATAGCGACGGATTGTCTGCTCGAGCCAACCCATAGGAATCGAACCATCGAATATAGGGATGCGGCACAGGAGTGTCAAATCGGTGCGACGGGGCCGGCCCAGGGTGAGCCGCGATAGTGATAAAACAACTTCTTGAGTTAGGCATGGGGCACGGGCGGTCGGTGGCCGCTTGAGGCTGATTTGTGCTTGTGGCAAAGTGAAGCCGTGATTTCCTTCGCAGTTTTCATCTTGGGATTGCTGATTGGCAGTTTCCTGAATGTCTGCATCCGGCGCATCCCCGCGGAGGAGTCGGTGGTGTCCCCCGGGTCGCGGTGTCCCGCATGTCGCGCGCCGATCAAGCCCTACGATAATATTCCGGTGCTGAGCTGGCTGTTGCTGGGAGGTAAGTGCCGCAACTGCAAGAATCGGATTTCTGTTCTGTACCCAGCGGTTGAGCTCCTGACGGCTCTGTTGTTCGTGGCGTGTTATCTCGCATTCGGTGCTAGCGTCGAAGCCTTAAAGTGGGCTGTGTTCTCTTCCCTGCTCATTGTGCTCACGATTACAGATGTGCTCGGGCGCATCCTGCCCGACAAGGTCAACTTCATGGGATTCGGCCTCGGCATCGCGCTCAGTTTATTTGCGCGCCCGATGGACGGCGCCGCGCTGTGGCTGTCGCATCGCCTGTTTGCTTTTCCTCCGCCCGACCCGGTTCTTTCCCTCGTCGATGCGTTGTTGGGCGCCGCTGTCGGCGGCGGACTGCTCTGGCTGGTGGGGGAAGGCTACTTCCGGCTGCGCGGGCGCGAAGGAATGGGCCTGGGCGACGTTAAGATGATGTTCATGGCAGGGGCGTTTCTGGGGGTAAAGAGAACATTGCTGACGATTCTAGTTGGGTCGCTTCTGGGCAGTGTGATCGGATTGGTAGTGATCGTGCTCGCAGGCAAGGGCCGGGATTACGAGCTGCCCTTCGGTACATTTCTCGGCGCGGGCGCGCTGCTGACGGTTTTCTTCGGAACGCCGGCCTTGGCATGGTACCAGTCCTTCTTCGCAATCCGTTGAGAGGACCCAGAAGAAAATGGCCGATAAGGAACAGGCAAGCGCATGATGGTGGCAATACAAGTGCCGGGCTCCGAGTCGCTGTGGTTAAAGAGCGGAGCGATTCTGTTCGTCCTGTTCGTCATCGGCGGGGCCTTCTTGTTTTCGTACGCGCTGCGGCGATACCTGCGTCGTGGCGAGCAAGGGCCGAGCGATGAACTAGGTACGCTTAAGCCGAGCGGAGATAGCCCCACTGCGTTCATGGCCGCCTCGATGCAGGCCGTGATCCAGAAGCTGCGCGAGCAGGAAAAAGAACTGGAAAGGCTGCACCGGCTCGACAAGGAGCGCGCCGAACAGACGGAACGCTTGAGTGAAGCGGTAACGCGCAACATGCCCGCCGGCCTGCTGCTGCTGAATTCCAGCGGCTTGATCATCAGCGCCAACCCCGCCGCAGAAACCGCGCTGGGGGTGCAGTCGCTGGCCTACCGTCGCTACACGGAGGCGTTAGGTCCGGACTCGGCGCTATCGCGGATGCTGGCCTGTTGCCTGGCCGAAGGCCGCACCTTCCGTCGTGAAGAGATCGAGTACACCACCCCGTCCAGCGAGCTCCGGCAATTGGGTATGACCATCTCCCCCATTCTCCGCGGCTCGCGCGAGGTAGCCGGCGCGCTTTGCCTGCTCAGCGATCTGACCGAACTGACCCTGCTGCAAAAGCAGATCCACATGAAGGAAAACCTCGCGGCATTGGGCGAGCTCTCCGCCGGCATCGCGCACGAGTTCAAAAACGCTCTGGCAACGATCTCCGGCTACGCGCAGATGATCCGCAGCGAAGCCCGCGGGGAGTTGGGCGAGCACGCCGAGCGCATCCTCGATCAGACACGCGCACTGACGCACGTCGTCACCGAGTTCTTGAAATTTGCCCGGCCGCTCGAACTGGCGGATGAGGAAGTTCCGGTGCGGGCGGTGGTGGAGCGAGTGGTGGCGGAGGTGCGCGAGGCCATTCCGCAAGTCGAGGTGACCACCGAGGGCGAGTTCGCCGAGGTCTCCGGGGACGAAGGCCTGCTGCGACAGGCCATTCTCAACCTGGCGCGCAACGCTGCCGAGGCCGCTTCCGGGCAGCCGTTTGGCGGGCGGGTCACGCTGCGCGGCGCGGTGGATCGCAGCGCAGGGCACGGCGTGCAGCGCATTTCTATCTTCGATAACGGCCCGGGGATACCTGCCCAAGACCTGCCCAAGATTTTTCTGCCGTTCTATACCACCAAGGCCAACGGCACGGGCTTGGGCCTCGCCGTGGTCCTAAAGATCGTCGTACAGCACGGAGGCGGGATCGAGGCACGGAACCAGCCCGAAGGCGGCGCTGAGTTTATACTTTGGCTACCCTTGCAGCGTGCAAACCCCCAGGCAGTTGATTCGGCCCCCGCAGGCATCTACACTCAAGGGAGTACTCTCCGGCCGTAACGCCGGCAATGCGCTCGCAGGCGCAGGAAAGGCGGAGGCCATGCGGAAGCCGATTCTTTCGTCGCTGAGCGTTCTGCTACTCGCTTTCCCTTTCTGCTACGGTTCACCCCAGCAGGACTCGGTGGCGGAAGCGGCGCGGAAAGCGCGCGAGCAGAAGAAAACCCAGCCCAAGTCTGCCAAGGTCTTCACTAACGACAACATTCCAACCGTGCCCGGCCGCGTCAATGTGGTAGGTAGTGCTCCGCCGTCTACCGAGACGCAGGCGAAGGCAGCGGCACCCGACGCCGCAGAGGGCAAAGCGCCGGCTGCCCAGGAGAAAGAAGCTCAGCCAGAAGAAACCAAAGGCGAGGCCTACTGGCGCAAGCGCTTCGCCGAAGCGCGGGGAAAGCTTCGCACTGCGGAAAAGGAACTCGACATCCTCCAGCGCGAGTACAACCTGATGCAACAACAGTACTATAGCGACCCCAACAAGGCGCTTCGCGAGCAGTACGACCGCAGCGACCTCAACAACCATCTTAAGGCCATCAACGACAAGAAACAGGAAGTGGCCCGGCTCAAACAAGCACTCTCCGATCTCGAAGACGAATTGCGCCGCGCCGGGGGCGACCCTGGCTGGGGGCGAGAGTAGCGGGGAAACTCGGAATAGGCCGTAGCAAGTAAGGGTCAAGGCAAAAGGCAAAACTCAGAAATGTCCACGGTCAGTGTACAGGCTTGAGGGCGCAAGCACTCTCCGTTGAGTCATTCCTTCCAAAAGCTCATCTTGCCGAATTGAGTTCCAGGCAATTGGCTGTGGCTGTGGAAAAGACTCTAAGGTTTACCCCCCTACCAGACAGCACACATCAACTCCCCGCAGTTTATCGGAGCGCCCGGGGATCGTGATAGAAAGAAATAGGCCTCAGAGAACGATGGAACCTTTGCTTCTGGTCGAGGACAAAAATGAGCTACGCACCATGCTGCGCAAGGCACTCGAGCGCGCGGGCTACACTGTGGACGACGCCGCCGATGGCTCAACCGCGGTCAACAAAATTCGCGCGCGGCGCTACCTGGTGGTGCTCACCGACCTGAAGCTACCTGGCTGCTCTGGTCTGGACATCCTGCGCGAAACCAAGCAGGCCGACCCGGCCATCCCGGTCATCCTAATTACCGCGTTCGGCTCCGTGGAAGAGGCCGTAACTGCGATGAAGGGCGGAGCCTTCGACTTCATCCAGAAGCCGGTGGACCTGGACCACCTGAAGCTGCTGGTCGAGCGCGCCGCGCAGCAGCAGGAACTGCTGCGCGAAAACCTCCTGCTCCGCGAGGAGTATGCCGCGCGCTATGGCTTCCCGCGCATCCTCGGCGAACACGCTTCCATGAAGGAAACCAGCAACCAGATCCAGCGCGTGGCCGCAACCGATTCCACCGTCTTGCTGCTGGGCGAAAGCGGCACGGGCAAAGAACTCTTTGCCCGCGCTATTCATCATCTTTCGCCGCGGCGCGAACAGCCATTTGTGGCTTTGAATTGCGCCGCAATTCCTGAGGGGCTGGTGGAGAACGAACTCTTCGGCCACGAGCGCGGGGCCTACACGGGCGCCGGCGCGCGCAAGATCGGCAAAATGGAGTTGGCGCACCGCGGCACCATTTTTCTCGATGAGATCGGCGAGCTGCCGCTCGCCATCCAGTCCAAGCTGCTGCGCGTACTCGAGGAGAGGCGGTTCGATCGGGTCGGCGGCACGCAGCCGGTGGACGTGGACGTCCGCATCCTGGCGGCCACCAACAAAGATCTCCGCGCCGCAGTGGAAGGCAAAGGCTTTCGTGAGGACCTTTACTTCCGCATTTCCGCCGTGCCCATCACCATTCCGCCGCTCCGCGCGCGCGGCGAAGACGTGCTGCTGCTGGCGGAATACTTCCTCGAGCGTTTCCGGCGGGAGTTCCGCAAGCCGGCGCTGGAATTGACTGCCGACGCAAAGGCTCGCCTCACCACGTATCCCTGGCCGGGAAACGTCCGTGAATTGCAGAACGCCATCGAGCGCGCCGCCATTCTCTCCGACAGCGGCGCGATTAATGCCGCCGCCTTTCAACTTCCCTCCCCGCGTCCCGTCAATGGCCAGTTACCCAGCGACATGCTGGACGAAAGCTTTCAGTGGGAAGGAACGCTGCAAGTAGTGAGTCAGCGAGCGATCGAGCACGTCGAGCGATTCAAGATCGGGGCCGCGCTGCGCGAATCTAAATGGAACAAAACCCGCGCCGCGGAAAAGCTGGGTGTCTCCTATAAGACCCTGCTGAACAAGATTCGCTCGCTCGGCCTTGAGAATTAAGCGGTCAATATTCCCCCCTCGTTCGGACAACGGCCCGCCATTTCCGCGCTTCGGGGGAGTCGCCGGGGCGAGCTTGTTGGCGCGTGCCTCTACACACTCGCTGGCTTACGCTTTCGGCTGCTGGTCCGGGGGCAGGCCCGCGGCCACCGCGGCGTGGACATGCGCGGCGAGCGCGTCGCGTTGCGCTAGCTTGTAGGCTGAGGCATCAATCGCCGGACTAAATTTCACTAGGATCTCGCCGGGGTGGATGGCGAACTCATTTTTGCGCAGGATGTGATGCGCTCCCACAACTGAAATCGGCACCACCGGAACCCCCGCCTTGATGGCCATCACAAACGAACCCTTCTTAAAGGGAAGCAGACGCCCGTCCGCACTGCGCGTGCCTTCCGGATAAACCAGGAATGAGACGCCCTGCTCCAGGTACTCGGTAGCTCTGTCCACGCTGGCGACGGCCGCCTCGCGGTTGGTGCGGTTCACTGGAACGAAACGCGCCAAGCGGAATGCCCAGGAAACAAAGGGAATCCGGAACAGCGAGTCTTTCGCCAGAATGGAAATACGCCGGGGAATGGCGCCAACAACGGCGGGAGGGTCGGCGTTACTGGAGTGGTTAGCCACGAAAAGACATACCGCGGGCGGGATATTCTCCAGGCCCTCGACGCGCACGCGCACGCCGACCGCGCGCATGATGAACAAAACCGCGGCCAGGCTGACACGATAGAGTAAGTCCACCGAACCGGTCAGAAACGAGCATAGGATCAATGGCAAGCCGAGCACCAAGGTGTAAAGCGCAAGGAAGATGGTGACGATCGTCGCGCGAATCATGCGGCCAGAATCAAACCACAGTTCGTGAGCGATTAAAAACTAAAATAGAAAATGCGAAAGGGAAGATGAACCACCTTCCGTCCTAAGATCCTCCGGCGTTCCGCGTCGCTAACGTAGCCGCGGCCAAGCGCAGCGCGGCTTGAGCCGAGACATTGCATGCCGTGCGCTGACGGAAGCGGCATGCAGGTCAGGTATGAAACGACTAATGAGCTGGCTTTAGTTTCGCTCTCTTTTCTGTTTCTAGGGCTGCCGCGCGTCGGTCGTGCCGCGGAGCAGGCCTTCGAGGATGCGGCGCTGCTTGGCCGTGGGCTTGGCCTCTTCTTCGATCTGGTACATGTGTTCCTGGCGCTCGCCAAGCCCAAAGGACACTTCCCTTTCCAGGCCATCGCGGCGGATGCGCAGTCGCACGGTCTCGCCGGGACGGTGTTCACGCAACCAGCGGTCCGGATGTCGAGGAAAAGCGGCGCCATTGAGCTCGACCAGGACGTCGCCTTCGCGCACGCCGGCGCGCTCGGCGGGGCTGCCCGGATCGATCGCTGTGGCGACACTGGCGCCGTCGGGACCGCGCCCTACCCAGAAACCAAACTCCGCCCGCGACCGCCCGAGCGACTTCAATACCAGGCCGGCGCGGGCCAGATATTCGGCGCTGGGGAGCTCATCTGTGCCGGCAACGTACCGCGCGAAAAACTCCTGGAGGTTGCGCCCTGCGACTTCTTCAGCCGCGGCGCGGATGTCGGCGCTATCTCGATAAAAGCGGCCGCGCCGGGCGAAGTTCTCATTGAGCGCGCGCAAGACGTTGTCGAGGCTCGCGCGGTTGTCGGTGGCATCGCGAATCAGGATATCGAGCAGCACGCCGATGAGCTGGCCTTTGTTGTAGTAGGAGACGCTGAATTCCGGTCCGCGGTAGAGCGAGTATTTCTCGAGCCACGCATCGAGGCTGGCCTCCTCGACGCTTTTCCAGCGGCGCGCGGGCCGCAATTCGAGCTCGGTAATTTGGCCAGCCAAATCCTCATAAAACTGCTTTCGGGTCCACAGGCCGCTGCGCACCAAAGTGTAGGAGCCGTAGGTGCTGGTGACTCCCTCGGCGAACCACAAGGCGCGTGTCCACTGCTCGCGCGCGTAGTCCACCGGCTCGAGCGAGGCCGGCCGGATGCGCTTGACGTTCCACAGGTGAAAGAATTCGTGGGCCGTGACGCCGGAGAGCGCACCAATTGAATCGATGGAAATCGCCGTCGAGTTGGCATGCTCCATGCCGCCACCCGCTCCTTCAGCCGGCGCGCCAATGTGATAAATGAACAGATACTCCTCATAGGGGGCGCCGCCCATCAGTTGGGTTTCGTAAGCGATGATGGGCCGCAAGGTGCTTAGGATGTGGTCTCGAGTTGAGTCGGACGACCGCTCGCCGTGAACCACCACTCGAACCGGTGGGCTGATTCCATTGAGGGAGAATTCTTCGAACACGCCCATTTCGACCGGGGCGTCCACCAGGGCGTCGTAGTTTGGCGCGAGGTACGGCCCGCTTTCGCGCATGGCCGTCGTGGGCTTAGCCGCCATCGGAGCGCCTGCGCGCTCGGCGCCCGGATCTTGTAGCTTCAGGGCCAGAGCGACACGCCAAGTATCAAGCAGGTGATGGAAAAGGATTCGTATGTCTTCGCTCCGGCGCTCTTGCACGTAGAAAAGGATGGTGGCCAGGTTCACAAAGCAGTGCGTCGAATTCAACTGTGAGCTGAAAGGGCCTGGTTCGTCCCAGTAGGTCGAGTACTGAACCACCACCGTCCCGGCTCCAGTGATCCGCCACGACTGCTTGTGCACCTGATAGAGCGCATTCCAGGCTGGAAGCCGTACGGTGACTTCCCGGCGCACCTCGGGAATCACCATCACGACTCGGAACAGATGTCGTTCCGGCTCAGAAACCCCGACGCGGTAGTCAATTGTGGCGCGCGCGGGCAGCGCGAACCCGAATGAGAAGGCCAGCAGGATGAAGGGGCGAGCGCTTCGGCCGACGCGCTCACCTGCCCGTAAGCGGTGGAGGTGCCTCATCGCGACGCCCTACGGATTGGCGCGCGCGGGCGTGTTTTGGGCTGCCCCGAGCCGCTCCAGCAGCTTCTCGCACAGGCCGTCAAAGCTGCCGTTGGACATCACCAGGACGACATCCCCAGGCTTGAGCTCTGCAGCAAGGAACTCGGCAATCTCTGCAGCTGAGGCAAACGCCTCAGCGAGCCGGCCCCATGCCCGTAATTGCTGGGCGACACGTTCCGGCGAAAGGCGCTCGGCGTCGGAGAGTAGCTGCGCGCGGTTGACCGGGCCGATTGCTGCCACATCGGCCGCGGCAAGAGCCTCACTCAGCTCAGACTCGAAGACTTTCCGTCGCATCGTGTTCGACCGCGGCTCGAAGGCGGCCACCAGGCGCCGCCGGGGCCAGCGGCTTCGAGCGGCGTCAAGGGTCATGCGGATGGCCGTGGGGTGGTGAGCGAAATCATCTACCACGATCACCCCGCCGGCCTCGCCCCTGACTTCCATCCGTCGGCGCACGCTGCGAAAAGTCCGCAGCGCCTCTTCGATCGCTTCTCGCTCAATGCCGTGCCCATGGGCGATGGCGATGGCTCCAAGCGCGTTCATGACGTTGTGGCGGCCGCACAGGGGTAACCGAACTCGGACGATCTCCTCGCCGCGTCGCGCCGCCCGGAAGTGCATTGCCCCTTCGAGAAACTCTAGATCGCCTGCTACCCAGTCCGCATCGCCGCCCAGGCCGTAGGTCTCCACCGGGCAGAAGGCTTTGGCCACTGCTCCAGCCACCGTGGGGCTCTCGCCCCAGGCGACGACGCGGCCGCGCCGCGGGATCAGATTGACCAGGCGACGAAATTGCAGGTCGATGGCAGCTAGGTCGGGATAAATGTCGGCGTGATCGAATTCGAGCGAGGTGATGATTAGCTCGTCCGGGCGGTAGTGAAGAAACTTTGGCTGTTTGTCGAAGAACGCGGAATCGTACTCATCGCCTTCCAGGATGAAATCGTCGCCGCCACCCAGCGCATAGCTGCGGCCGAAATTCTCCGCCACGCCCCCGACCAGAAAATTCGGCCGGCGTCCGGCGACCTGGAAAAGCCAGGCGAGCATCGCGGTGGTCGTTGTCTTGCCGTGCGTGCCGGCAATGACGATTGAGGTGTGGCCGGGCAGGAAAAACTCTTTGAGCACCTCGGGCAGCGAACGATACGCGATCTTTTGGTCGAGCACGTACTCCACTTCTGGGTTGCCGCGCGAGATAGCGTTGCCAACGACGACCAGGTCGGGCGGTGGCTTCAGATTATCCTCGCTGAAACCTTCTTTCCACGGAATGGAGAGCCCTTCCAGGAGAGTTGAAGCGGGCGGATACACATTTGCGTCAGAGCCGGTGACGTGATAGCCGCGCTCTTTGAGCATCCCGGCTAGCGGAGCCATTGCCGCGCCGCCGATCCCGATTAGGTGAATTCGTTCCAGGAGCATCATGGTTGTTTTTCCAATTTTACGCTCCGCTGTTGATCGGGATTAAGGGGAAAAAGCTTAACGTAGAGGGCACAAAGGCAGAAAGGGCGTAGAGAAAGACGAGTTCCGGAATCGAATGGGGGGCACGCGGAGTGGATCATGGGGTGACGGCAGGCTCCAGGATCTCGAGTTGGCCCGCGCCGGAGGCGCGGAGGCGCGCACGTACCCCCAGGGGCAGCGTCAACACAGGCCGAGACGTGTGGCCGACGGGGGCGCCCCAGACCAGCGGCACGCCAAGCTCGCCCAGGATGCGCTGGCAAACTTCCCGCACGGTTGGCCCGCCGGCGATAGGCGGCTCGCTTTCAGGGAATTCCCCAAGGATTATTCCGCGCACGTTTTTCAATTTTCCTGCTTGCTTGAGGTGCATCAGCGCCCGGTCGACTTGATAGGGCTTCATCCCCCGGTCCTCTAGGAGCAAGATGGCGCCGCTTGTGTCCAGTTCCCACGGGGTGCCGAGGGAGGTTTCGACCAATGTCATGCAGCCGCCAAGCAGCACACCCTCCGCGACTCCCGCATTGAAGCTTGCGCCCCGCAAATCGAGCATCCAGCCGCTCTCCGCCTGTGTCATCGCCCGCGAAAAGGATTGCGCGTCGTAGCCGCCGGCAACATCGGCGCCCGCATCAAACCCCGCCGCAACCATCGGACCATAGAATGTCACCCAGCCCAGCTTCTGCCAAAGCAAGATTTCGAGCGAAGTGATGTCGCTGTAACCTAGCAGGATTCGAGGGCGGGACAGCCGCCGGAGGTCGAGAACGTCCAAAAGATAATTCGAGCCGTACCCGCCACGAGCGCAGAAGGCCGCGCCACCATCCTCGACCTGCAGAGCTTCGACCAGCTCTGTCCGGCGGTTATCGATCGATCCTGAGAAATAGCCGACTGGGTCTGTCCCCGATGTCTCGAGCCGCGGCTTATAGCCCAGCCGGATGAGCTCATGGCAGCCGCGCTCGAGCCGCGCGGGATCCGCTGGTGAGGCCGGCGAAACCACGATGACCTTGCAGCCCGGAAAAAGGGCGGGCGGCTTGGTGGGTTTGCGCATCAGTGGGGGCGAGTATACATTGTGCAAGCAGCCCGGGTGTTCAGACAGCTATTCACGCTGGCTGTCGAGCGGCAGGACTTCGCAGCGTGCATCGAGCCCGCTCAACTTCTCCATGATCTGTTGCTGCAGCGTACGACTGACCGCGGCATCGAACTCCAGGACGAACTGGGTGCCGACCGGGAGGACCTGGAGGTGCTGCATGGCGACTTTCATCTCCGATAGAACCGCTTGCGTGCGCGCCAGCACCTCGTCAAGTCGCGCTGTGGTCAAGCGGAAGGTCATCATCCGGGTCAAGATCCCCAACCGGCCTTCAAGCCACCCGAGCCCGACTAGCGCCATCAGAACCAGCACGACGGTGAAAATCGCCATCCAGTAGAGCCCTCCGCCCACGGCCATGCCCACGCCAGCCAAAATGAATATCGTGGCGGCGGTGGTCAGACCCGTCACTGAGCCACGCTCGCGGATAATGGCCCCGGCGCCCAGAAAACCGATCCCCGGGATGAGGTTGGAGACGATGCGGGAGCCACCAGTGTCGTGGAAGCGTTGAGCAATTTCGTCCGACAATATAGTGAACAGCGCCGAACCCAGACAAATGAACATGCTGGTGCGCAGGCCAGCGGGCTTGCGACGGATTAGGCGCTCGAACCCTACCAGTCCCCCCAGCACGGCGGCGAGCAGAAGCTTCAGCAGGACGCTTTTCATCATCGGATCGAGATGCATAAAGCCCTCGCGGTGAACCATAACGGATTCTACTACAGCGAAGATCTAGCCCTCCCAAGACGGAGAGCACAGAGACCCCGGAGGGCACATAGAAGCGAGAGACTGCCCCGGGGCGCTGCGACACTAAAGGCGAAACTGGGTCAGGCGCCGGAAATGGCGCGCGCGGGCGGTGATTTCGCGCCGGGTGAGCGTGCGCAAGCGGTCCAGCCCAAACCGCTCGACCGTGAAGCTGCCCATCACCGATCCATAGACGATGGCGCGGCGCAGCGCTGCGTCGCTGGTGCTGCCTGCGCTGGCCAGGCAGCCCATGAAACCACCGGCGAAGCTATCGCCCGCGCCGGTGGGATCGTGAACCTCCTCGAGCGGATACCCAGGCACGGAGAAAACGGAGTTGTCATGCACCATCATGGCCCCGTGCTCGCCGCGCTTGATCACCAGCGTGCGCGGGCCAAGCTTGAAAATGTGCTTGGCGGCGCGGAGCAGGTTGTGCTGGCTCGAGAGTTGGCGAGTCTCGGCGTCGTTGATCATCAGCACTTGGGTGTGCCGAAGGGTTTCGCGCAACTCGGCCGGCGTCCGCTCGATCCAGTAATTCATGGTATCGAGCGCCACGAGTTTCGGCCGGCGGCTTACCTGTGAGAGGACCGAGCGCTGCAGCTTGGGGTCGATGTTGGCGAGAAAAATGTAAGGAGAATGGCGGTACGCCGGGGGCAGCTTGGGATTGAACGTGGCGAAGACGTTCAACTCCGTAGCCAGCGTCACGCGGTCGTTCAGGTTGTCGGTGTAGCGGCCCGCCCAGAAGAAAGTTTTCCCCCGCGCGCGCTCCAGCCCGGTGAGGTCGATGTGCCGGCCGCGAAAGATGGACGCGTCTTTCTCGGTGAAGTCGTCACCCACTACGCCGACCAGGTTCACGCCGGTGAAGAAGCTGGCCGCGACCGAGCAGTACGTTGCTGCGCCTCCGAGCGCCCGCGCAACTTTGCCAAATGGAGTTTCGAGCGCGTCGAACGCGACCGACCCAACGACGAGGAGAGACATGCCGGGATCCCTCAGGCCAGATACTTGCCCGCGATAGCCGCCAGGCGCTTGCGGGCCGGGGCAGGGATGCGGGCGCGATCGGTGATGATGGCGTGCGCCAGGGCCGAGCCGCATTTGCAGGCCCGCGCGGCAGGCATGGCGCGCAAGGCCTCGCGAATAACGTTTTGCGCGTTTTCGGTATTGCGGTTCAAGTTGTTCATGACCTCGGCTACAGTGACCGAATCATGTCCGGGATACCAGCAGTCGTAATCGGTGATCATGGCGACGGTGGCGTAACAGATCTCGGCCTCGCGCGCGAGCTTGGCCTCAGTGACGTTGGTCATGCCGATGACGTCGAAGCGCAGTTGCCGGTGCACGTGCGCTTCGGCGAGGGTTGAGAACTGCGGCCCTTCCATGCAGACGTACGTGCCGTTGCGGTGGACCTTGACACCGGCGCGGTCGCAGGCTTCGGCCAGCAGGCTTGAGAGCTCGGCGCAGGTGGGCTTGTCAAAGGTCACGTGGGCCGCTACGCCCCCGCCGAAAAAAGTGGACACGCGCAGCTTGGTGCGGTCGTAGAACTGGTCGGGGATGAGGAAATCCATCGGAGCCAACTCTTCTTTGAGCGAGCCGACCGCGCTGACTGAGATGATGCGCTCCACACCCAGCAGCTTCATGGCGTAGATGTTGGCGCGATAGTTGATTTCGCTGGGCAGGAATCGGTGGCCGCGCCCGTGCCGCGCGAGAAACGCCACGCGCCACCCTTCCAGGGTGCCCACCGCGAAAGCGTCTGAGGGGTCACCAAACGGTGTCTTGATGCGCACCTCGCGCGCCTCGGCCAGGCCGGGCATCGCATAGAGCCCGCTGCCGCCGATGATGCCGATGCGGATGGGATGCTTGGCCTTATTCGCGGTCCTTCTCGCGCTCGATTTCGCTCGCGCCATCTTCGGCTTCCCCTCAACGGCCGGACTTATCTGTCCCTCGCTTTCTCGGCGAAGGGTAACAAGGTTGTTGGGCCTGGCATGCCATGCCCCTACGATCTCGGTGTGCGGCGCCCCTCAACTCCAATTCATCTCCAGCGTGTTCACCTGGCGAGCTGTCATCCCGAGCCCGCGGCGGCAGGCTCGGAACCACCCAAAGGCCCTGGCCCATTTTTCACTCGAGACCTGCGCGGGCCAGCAATTCGCTGACCGCTGCATATGGATCTTTCTTACGCTCGGCTACTTCCTGGGCCAGGGCGTGTAGCGTCTTCTCCCCTTGCGGGCTACCCAGCACGCGCTCGAGCAAGCGCGCTTCGAGCAGCTCGACCAGTCGCTGCTTCCAGTGCTCAATCTTCTTGGAGTGGCGTTCGCGGGTGTGCTGGAAATGGCCGCGGAAATCAGCAATCGCCGCCGCCAGCGCTTCGATGCCCTTATTCTCGCTGGCTACGGTGCGAACCACAGGAGGTTTCCACCCATCGCGCACGGGCACAATTTGCAGCATGGCCTGGAGCTGTTGTTCGAGGCGATCCACGCCCTCGCGGTCAGACTTATTCAGCACGAAGATGTCTGCGATTTCCATCAGGCCGGCCTTCATATTCTGCACGTCGTCGCCGAGCCCCGGCACCAGCACCACCACCGTGCAGTCGGCCAGCCGCACGATGTCAATTTCATCCTGCCCGACTCCGACCGTTTCGATGAGCACGATTTGCTTGCCCGCTGCATCCAGCAGCAGCGCGACGTCGCCCGTGGCGCTCGCCAGGCCACCCAGGAAGCCGCGCGTGGCCATCGAACGGATGTAGATGCCAGCATCGGTGGCGTGACTCTGCATCCGGATGCGGTCACCCAAAATCGCGCCGCCGGTGAACGGGCTGGTGGGATCGACGGCGATGATGCCGACAGTCTGCTGCTGCTTCCGGTAGAAGGCGGCCAAACGATCCACCAGCGTGCTTTTGCCCGTACCGGGAGCCCCAGTGATGCCGGTCAAATAGGCTTGTCCGGTCGAAGGAAAAAGGCTTCGCAGGATCTCGACGGCTCGCGGGTCGCGGTTTTCGATGGCGGTAATGGCGCGCGAGATCGCGCGGACGTCACCGGCGCGAACCTGGTCGGCCCAGTTGTCAACAGCGACGCCCATAAAGGAGAAGCTTAGAGCCACAGATAAACACAGATGGACCCAGATGGAAACACAAATCGGAAAGTGAGCACGGAAAACAAAGCGCCACCGCCTGAATGCTATCCTGCTATCGCATAAGCGGCAAGTCGAGGGGCGGAATCAGCAGAACGAACCAAACATGACGTCAAAGTTCGGCCCCGCCTGGCGGGATCAAGCTCGACACCTAAGGACGGGCCCCCGAACATCTTTTCCCTATTTCTTGCCGAGGATTTGCCGGGCGATGACCAGTCGCTGGATTTCGCTGGTGCCTTCGCCGATGGTGCACAGCTTGACGTCCCGATAGTACTTCTCGGCCGGGTAGTCTTTCACGAAGCCGTAGCCGCCGAAGACCTGGACCGCCTCGTTGGCCACGCGTACCGCCACCTCGCTGGTGTAGAGCTTGGCCATGCTCGATTCCTTGGTGAAGCGGACGTCTTTGCGGTCGGCAAGCCACGCGGCGTGATACACCAGCAAGCGCGCCGCTTCAATCTGCGTGGCCATATCGGCAAGCTTGAATTGGATGGCCTGAAACTCGCTGATGCTTTTGCCGAACTGCTTGCGCTCTTTGGCGTATTTCACCGCCGCTTCGTAGGCGCCCTGCGCCATTCCCAGACCGAGGGCAGCGATCGAAATGCGCCCGCCGTCCAGCACTTGCAGGCTGTTGATGAATCCTTCGCCCTCCTGGCCGAGCAGATTTGCGACCGGGATGCAACAATCGCTGAAGACCACTTCGGAAGTGTCACTGGCGCGAAGGCCGAGCTTGTTTTCCTTCTTCCCGGGCCGGAAGCCGGGCATACCCTTCTCGAGGATGAATGCCGAGATTCCGTGCGAGCCTTTCGATTTCTCCGTGACGGCCATCGCCACGCAGACATCGGCGTAGTGGCCGTTGGTGGTGAATGTCTTGGCGCCGTTGAGTACCCAGCAGTTGCCGCGCTTCACGGCGACCGAACGCGTTCCCCCAGCGTCGGAACCGGCCTGGGGTTCGGTGAGCGACCAGCAGCCGAGCTTCTTCCCCTGCGCCAGCGGCACCACGTACTTCTGCCGCTGTTCCTCACTACCGAATCTGTAGATATGGTTGGTGCACAGCGAATTGTGCGCGGCGACAATGATGCCGGCCGAGCCATCCACGCGCGATAGCTCTTCGATGGCGATGACGTACTCGATGTAGCCCAGGCCTGCGCCACCATATTTCTCTGGAAAGATGACCCCCAGCAGGCCCATTTCGCCCAGCTTGGGAATGATCTCCGAGGGAAAATGGGACGCTTCGTCCCACTCCATCACGTGCGGGGCAATTTCGGTTTCGGCAAATTCTCGAACCGTGCGGCGGAGCTGTTGCTGTTCGTCAGTTAGGGAGAAGTCCAATGCGACCTCGGGTGAAGCGGATTATTCACCGTCAAACATAAACTTATACCACAGCCGCGCAGCGCGGCCGAAAACGACGGAAACGGCTCGTGCGTATGGATTAGGGGTCGAGTATTCCCACTCCGCCTGGGTTCGACACTCGCGCCGATCGGTTCCAGTCGCCTGTTGCGAGCTATCCGGAGATCCAATTGGCGCTGAGGTTCCGGCAAACCGTTGCGGAAATGGCGGCCTTATTATTCTGATGTGTTAAGAGGCGCGCGGCCCAGCTTGCTGGCAGGTGAACAGGCAGAATGCCTCTCCTACCATCCCACCTTGTGACCTTTGCTCTGTTCATCCAGCCATTTCTTCAACGGCGCGAAGTAGTCCAGTATCGCCGTGGCATCCATCTGCTTTTCGCCCGTGAGCGCCTCGAGGGCCTCGGGCCAGGGGCGGCTCTGCCCCATCTCCAGCATCTTTGCTAATTTCGCGCCGGCGGCCTTGTTGTCGTAGATCGAACAGCGGTGTAGCGGTCCGGTGTATCCCGCTTCGCGGCACAGCGCGCGATGAAACTGGAACTGGAGGATCGTGGCCAGGAAATATCGCGTGTAGGGCACGTTGCCCGCGATGTGGTACTTCGCGCCCGGATCGAAGTCGGTTTCGCTGCGCGGCGCGCCGGGCGCGATGCCCTGATACTTCCTGCACAGCTCCCACCACGTCTTGTTGTAGTCGGCCGGCTGAGTCTCACCGGCAAACACTTTCCAGCGCCACTGATCCACCAGCAGCCCGAAAGGCAGGAAGGCGACCTTCTCGAGTGCGCGACTCATCAGCAAGCCGAGGTCGGCGCCGGGAGGTGGGACTGTGTCGAGCAACCCGATCCGCTTCAGGTATTCGGGAGTCACCGAAAGCGCGATCGTATCGCCGATGGCTTCATGGAAACCGTCGTTGGCGCCGCTTTGAAAAAGCAGCGGGAGTCGCTTGTAAGCGCGCTGGTAGAAGTTGTGGCCGAGTTCGTGGTGGACGGTTGAGAAATCCTCAGCGTTGATCTCGATGCATATCTTGACGCGCAAATCGTCTTGATTATCGATATCCCAGGCGCTGGCGTGGCAGACGACGTCGTGATCCTCGGGCTTGCTAAAGAGCGAGCGCTTCCAGAACGTGTCCGGGAGCGGGGCAAAGTCCAGCGAAAGGAAGAATCGTTCGCCGTAGCGCACCATCTCGCGTTCGTCCACCTTCTTCTCTTTCAAGATTTTGGTGAGGTCGAAGCCGGGATCGCCCTCGGGCGGAGCCACCAGCGGGTAGATGTTGTCCCAGGTTTGGCTCCACATATTGCCCAGGAGGTGTGCAGGGATTGGTCCGTCTTCAGGAACGCGGTCCTTGCCGTATTGCTTGACGAGTTGCGCGCGGACGTAGGCGTGCAGGGCTAGGTACAGCGGCCTCACCTGCTGCCACAGCCGTTCGAGTTCGGCGCTGAAAGCGTCGGGCGGCATGTCGTACTTCGAGCGCCACAAGGCGCCCAAGTCGGCAAAGCCCAGCTCGCGGGCTCCCTTGTTGCCGAGCTCGACCAGGCGTTCATAGCGTTTGCGCATGGGCGGGGAGATCGTGCGCCAGCCACGCCAGACGCGGAGCAATTCGTTCGGATCGCGACTTTCCGCCAGGATGCGCTCCATCTGACCCAGGGCGAGACACTTACCCTGCTGGCCTTCCGGACACCAGCGGCCCTTGCCGTAATCGCTCTGGAGCGAGGCGGAAATGCCCGAGAGTTCGGCCTGTTCCGCCGCATTGCGCGGCGCCGGGAGATCGAGCGAGAGCTTGAGCAACATCAGCTTGCGCGCGACATCTTCCGGTAGCTTGAGTTTGCTGAAGCGCACAGCCGCGGCGGAGAGTTCGGTAGTCGCGGCGTTAAGCTCCCGATCGGCGTTAGCCGCGATAATCTCCGTGTCGTCTGTGATGAAGTTCGCCTGCACCCAGGAAGTGCGGCTCGCCTTGATGGTCAAGTCCAGTAGACGTTTCTCTGCGGCCTCCACGAACGATCGCGCTTCCGCAACGCTCGGCGCCGCTGAGGCGCCGAGCTTCTTCGCCGCCGGTGGCTGCTGGGCCGGCACAGCAGCGGCCGTGAACGCCAGGAGAGTCAGCAGGCTGAACGCAGGAACGCCCCGCGCCCGCATGAAATGGATCAAGTCAAATAAACGATCTTCAGTCATCAGCAGCTCTCCTTCGTGGCGATTCCTAATCCATCGACCGCTGAAGAGGACTTGATGGCCCGCCAAGTATACACAGTCGCCACGCAACTTTTTTGGGGGGAGTGTTGAACCGAGAGAGCCACGGGCCAGGCTCGGTTCTAAAAATGCTCAAACGATTGAGCGGAGAGTGGCGAGAGCGCGGTCGATGCCGGAGCGATCTACATCGTAGTGCGTGACCATGCGGATGGCATACTGGTCGGTGGCGCCCGCCAGGACCTTGCGTTGGCCCAACGCGGCGCTGATTTCCCCGGCGATGCGGCCCGTGCCGCGCACGTCGAAGATGACGATGTTGGTCTGCACCTTTTTCGGATCGATCCCAATGCCTGGAATCTGCGCGAGTCCTTCGGCGAGATATCGCGCGTTTTGGTGGTCGCGGTGTAGGTTTTGCGGCGACCTCTCGAGTGCCACCAGGCCCGCCGCGGCCAGCACGCCGACCTGACGCATCCCCCCGCCCAAGAGTTTCCTGAGAATGTGGGCCTTCTCGATGAACTCGCGCGAGCCTACGAGCATTGAGCCGACCGGCGCTCCTAGACCCTTCGAGAGACAAAACATCACCGAGTCGGATTTGCGTGTGAGCTCGGCGACGCTGCGCCCCAGCGCCACCGCCGCGTTGAAGATCCGTGCGCCATCCAGATGCACACGTAGTCCGGACGCATGCGCGTGGTCGCAAATATCTTCCGTCACCTCGAGCGGATAGACCGTGCCGCCGGCCATGTTGTGCGTATTTTCGAGCGAGATCAGCGCCGTCTGCGCCCGGTAGTAGATCTTGGGGCGGATCAAGGGCGCGATCAGATCCCAGGTGAGGATGCCTTCGGGTGCGCGGGTAGTGCGCGGCATGCATCCGGCGATGGCCGACATGGAAGCCATCTCATACTGATTGATGTGGCCGCGCTCCTCGCAGATCACTTCGTTGCCGTGATGCGTCCAGACCTTGATCGCGATCAGATTGCCCATCGAGCCGGAGGGCACAAACAGAGCCGCTTCGCGCCCGAAGATCTCCGCCGCCCTGGCCTGGAGCTTATTGACCGTGGGGTCTTCGCCATAAACGTCATCGCCCACTTCAGCCTCGGCCATGGCGCGACGCATTTCGGGCGTAGGCTTGGTGACCGTGTCGCTGCGCAGATCCACCGCGACATCGGGTTTCGACGCCGGATCCGGTTCGTTCGCGGACTTCGTTGCTGAGACTCCCTGCATGTTTCGCTCCCTGATCGGCACTTGTCCCCAGCAAAAACTTGGCTCCGGGCTTCTCGAAGGTTGAGGGATACCGCGCCCTGCGACCTCCAGGAGTTACGAACCTAGCCGAGCAGCTCGACGAAAACTTCGTTCGCGACGGTGAGGCGCGCGGGGCTCAGACGCAGCCGCGTGCCGTCGAACTCCACCAGGCCAGCCTGCCGCAAAGCTTCAACTCGGCTCCTGAGGCCGGCATTGTACTGCTTCTCGATGCGCGCGAGGTCAATTCCTTCCAGTTGACGCAGGCCGAGGAATAGCTCCTCTTCGAGTGCTTGCTGCGGAGTTACCACCTCGCGCTGCTCAGCAGGCGAAACGCCTTTTTTGATCGCGGCGACGTACGCCGCAGGGTCATGCGCGTTGGCCCAGCGCTCCCGGCCGTCATAGGAATGCGCGCCCGCGCCGATTCCCAGATACGGCTCGCGGCGCCAATATTTTAGGTTATGCCGAGAGCGGAAGCCAGGCAGGCCCCAGTTCGAGATTTCATAATGCTCGTAGCCCTCGGCCGCCAGACGCGCGCAGCCACTCTCGTAGAAGGATGCCATGGCGTCGTCATCGGGCAACGCGGAGGCGCTGTAGCGGCTTCCCCCGGTGAGTACTTCCCTGCCCAGGCGGCTGCCTTCGTCAATCTCCATCAAGTAGACGGAGGCATGCTCGGGCCGCAAGCGGAGCAGATGCTCGAGTGAATCAGCCCAGCTAGCCGCGGTCTGGTGCGGCAGGCCGGCGATCAAGTCGAAACTGATCTTCGCGAAGCCTGCCTCGCGCAGCAGGCGCGAAGCGTTGAAAACGTCGGCGCGACGATGCGCCCGGCCGGCGGCGGCGAGTTCCGTGTCATTAAACGACTGCACTCCCATGCTGATGCGATTAACGCCAGCGGCGAACCAAGCGGCGGCTTTCTCCGCGCTAATGGTTTCCGGGTCAGCCTCCAGCGTCACTTCCTCGAAGCGGCAGGTAAACTCGGCGCGGAGCCTGTCGAGAATCCGAGCTATCTCCGCGGAGTCGAGCAGGCTCGGTGTTCCACCGCCGATGTAAACCGTGTCCACGACTGCCGATGACCAAGCATCCTCGCATGCTCCCTGACGTGCTAAAGGCCGCGTTGGGTGGGCCGATTCATCGGCAGGCCTGAAGCCGTGCCCTGACTTGGGTGAATCGGGACATACGAGCCCCGCTGTACGATGGAGGGCGCCTCGGTCGGCCAGTTCACGGCAGATAGCATCCACATAAGGCTCGTACAGGCTCTTTGCAAACACACCGGTGTGAAAGTTGCAGTAGGTGCATTTGGTCTGGCAGAACGGAACTTGAACGTAGATGCCGAGATTCATTGTGGCCGCGAATTCAGGCGGTGGCCCCCATCTGCGCACGCAGAGTCTATTCAGATCTGTCAGGAACGATTTTCACGCGGAGCTGCCGCCGGCGCGGGCCGTCGAACTCGCAAAAGAAAATGCCCTGCCAGCGGCCCAGGCCGAGCCGGCCATCCTCGATGAAAACCGTTTGCGAGACACCCGCCAGTGTGGACTTGACGTGCGAATCGGCGTTTCTTTCAGTGTGACGGTAAGATGCGTCGCGAGGCGCCAACCGGTCGAACGCCGCTTCGAGATCCCTCGCAACGTCGGGGTCATCGTTTTCATTGATGGTCAGTCCGGCGGTGGTATGTGGCACAGACAGGTGGCACACGCCGTGATCGACGCCGGCCGCAGCCACAAGCCTTGCAACCTCGGCGGTGATGTCCACCAGTTCGGTGCGGCGAGTAGTCTTCACCTCCAGCGTGTGCGTGAGCTCGCGGGCAGATGGCTTGGCGGATGGGCTAGGTGTGCTCATCTGTCAGCAATTGTCATGGCCCGGCGCAGAGCGTCTCGCTTTGGCAATTCCTCCAGCGCTCGGAACGATTTCGTCCAACCACTCCGCCTGTCTAGTGCCTATCCTAACCCCTCTAGCTTAGGGCCATGGCGGATGCCGCGCCGTAGAACTCGAACCAAGGCTTAGCCGCGCTCAGGCGATCGTTCACGTTCTTGATGTTCTTTACGCCTTGGTCGGCCAGCCAGTCCTCCAGTGCTTTGATGCCCTGCTTGCCATAGACCGGAATGGCGTCTTTCCATGTGGCGCGGCCGCAGAGTACACCGGAGAAGTTGACCCCTGATTCGGCGACGAGCTCGAGCGTCTCGGTGAACGTCTCGTTACTCACGCCGGCCGAGAGGTAGATGAAGGGCTTCTTCGCTACGGCAGCGGCTTTGCGGAAATACTCCTTGGCCTCTTCACGGCTATAGACCGATTCCCCCTTGCAGGCGCGCGCCCCTTTGACGAACGCCATGTTCACGGGGACCTCAACCTTCATCACGTCAACGCCGTACTGGGGTTTGGAGAATTCCTCCATGCTCTTGATTACCACCTGGGGCTTTTTGCGCGCGAAGTCGATGCTCTTGTCGTCGAGACCTTCTTGGTAGCCGACGAATTCCAGGAAGAAGGGAATGTCCACACCGGCGCACTCGCCCCCGATTCGCTCCACCCAGGCGTGCTTGGTCTCGTTGATTGCGGGCGCATCGAGCGGGCTGTAGTAAAGGAGGATCTTGATGCAGTCCGCTCCAGCGGCCTTGAGGCGCACCACCGAGTAATTGTCCAGCAGGTCGGGCAACCGGCCGGGCTGCGTATTGTCATATCCGCTCTTCTCGTAGGCGAGCAGCAGGCCAGCGTTCTTGGCGCGCTGCTTGGCCGCGGACAGCCCGTACTCCGGGTCCAGCAGGATCGCGCTGGCATGCGGGGTGAGGATGCGCACCACGGCTTCTTTGAACTCTGCCATCATCTCGCGGGTCACTGCCTTCTTATCAATGCCTTTCTCCTTGGCGATTGCGCTCTGGAGCGAGCCGCGCTGGTCCATCGCCGCCGCGGCGATTACGCCGCGCGGGTCCGAGACTGCCTGCAAGCCTCTTTGTTTACCCGGGGTAAACTTCATCACGTTCCCTCCAAAAGATTTTGGGCCCAAATGCGCACAACTTGAAAATACTACCACGGAGGAAGCGACAACCGTAAGAGTGTCTCGCCGCTGTTTACTCAGGCGCGATACCGCAGATTATAGAAACAAAACTTGATGCTGCGTCGCGCCGATTCCGGCGCGCTTAGCGAGCTCGGCGAGCAGGCCAGGACCATGACGCGCCAGCAGCGGCAGAAAACAGAGTGTGCGCTCTTGCAAGCTGTGGTGCGGATAGAGCGCGCCGGTGAGTTGCCGTTCGTGCGTGTCAAGCACGCCAGTTCGAAAGTTCTGCGCGCGCGCAGCCTTCCCTCTCAGGCGGTCCAAATGGTACAGCATCTTGCGCTGCGAGGTTTCCAGCGCGCCGAGGAGCGTCTTGTCGAGCTTTTCCAGCGGAAGCCGCAGCCTGCCAAGCAGCTTCCGGATGGTCTTTTCACCCGCCACAAACTGCCTTGCCAGCTCTCTAGACAGAAATTCCCGTTCCATTTTCGCGCGCAAGTGCTGGCGGCCACCGAGGAGATCGCGAAACTCCAGGCCATATCTCTTCAGCAGCCTGGCAACGTGTGGCTCCACAAGCGTGAAGCCCGCGCGGGGCAGCACCGCCGGCATCCGCCCCAGCAGACGTCGATACACCGCCTCGGCTTGCGCGAAGTAGGCGATCTCAGCGGGGCCTGCAACGTAGGCCGCGGTGGGCAGGAGCGCGTCCTGCACCACCGGGCGCAACAAAACGTTGGCGCTAAAGGCTTCGGGCGCGCCCTCAAGGGCGCGGAGTAGATCTGCCGAGGAGAATTCCGCGCTACCCGCCACAAACTTTTCCCCGCGGCGCCGCAGCGGCAAGCGCTGGCCGTCGTCGTTCCAGAAAAGCAGCGTGCTGCGCTCGGCGACCTTCACCTGGGCGTGGTACCCGTTGCGGTCCAACGCCTTGCTGCGCGCCAGCAGATCACGCACCAGCGACTCGCTCTCTTCCACCGCCCGGCGATAGAGCGGCGCGGCAAGCCGGTGCAGCCGGGCGTCGAGCGGATCGACCAAAATGACTCCCTGCCCCGCAAACAGCCGCGCCATCAGTCGGCCAAAAGCCGAGCCGAACGTCTCCTCCGGCCGGTAAGACTCGTCGAGTGCCCGGCTGATTTCTTCGGCTGCCGGGCCATCGAGCAGTGCCGAGGCCGTGCGAACCGCGGCGCGAACCTCCTCGCCCAGCGGAACCCTGCCCACGCTCCGCCCGGCAGCGCCTGCGGCAGCAACTTCGATGCGCTGCGGGCCGTCTGGACCGGGCCACCAGCAGTGGTTGATCTCGGCAAGGTCATGATCCTCGGTGGCCAGCCAGAAGATTGGCACGGCGTCGATGCCGCGCTCCGTCAGTTGTTGGGCCACCCGCAGCGCGCTGACTGCCTTGTAAATCGTGTAGCTGGGACCAGTGAACAGGCCCACCTGCTGGCCGGTGACGATGGCCACGGCGCCGGCGGCCAAGCGCTCGAGATTGCGCTCGGTTGAACTGTCAGTGCCGAAGCTGCGGTTCTGATCGTGGAGCATCTCGACAATGACAGTGCGTGCGCCCGGCTCATACCTGGGATCGCTCTTTACTTCCTCGGCGGCGTGGACGATGCCTTCCATGGTGGGCGGGTGGGAATAAAACTCGGCCACGCGGCTGAAATCATCTAGAAACGTGGCAAAAAGCCGGGTGGTTTGCGGAAGCTCGGTCAGGCGGATACAGTGGCACTCCATGGAATCGCCATCATACATGGGGCATGCAACCCCGGCAATCGCGCCGAGTTGTTCTCGATAGATGCCGCAAGGGCTCAGCCGAAGAAACGGTCGGCGGAATGTTAATTTTGAAGTAAACTAAGCCACCATGATTCGGGCGGGTTCAGTTCGTATGACCGCTGGGCTCTTTGCCGCACTGCTTTCAGCGAGCAGCTTCGGCCAAGCGCCGTCGCAGCCCCCTAATCAAGCCGCGGGGCACCCTTCCTCTGGCGCCCCAACCCAAGCGCAGCCGCAAGCCAAGCAGGAGCCCCCCGTCGTTCGCGTCACCACGCGGCTGGTCCAGGTCAACGTCATCGTGCAGGACAGGAAGGGCGAGCCGGTGACTGACCTGACCCGCGACGACTTCACCCTGCTCGACCAAGGCCAGCCGCAGATTGTCAGCACTTTTTCGGTGGAATCACTGCATACGCTGCCTGCGGCACAGCCCGCGCCCCCGAACGTCTTCTCCAACCGCTTCGAGCAGAAAACTCACACGCCCACCAGCGTGACGGTGATCCTCCTCGACGGTCTCAACACGCGGTTCGAGGACATGGCCTATGCGCGGGCGCAGATCATCAAATTTCTCGGACAACTTCAGCCGCAGGACCGCGTAGCGCTCTATACGCTCACCACTCGATTGACAGTGCTGCACGACTTCACGAGCGACGCAACCTCGCTTCTCCGCGCGCTCGAGCGCTCGAAGGGCCACGTCTCGGCGGAGCTCGCCGCCTCCGAACGTGAGCTCGCCGCCTCCGAACCTGAGCCGGCTAATCCAATGGGCATCGATGCGCTGGATGAATTCCTGAAGGCCGCCAACCAGCGCATGGCCGACTTTTACACAATAAACCGTGTGGGGAGAACCGCAGGCACTATCGAAGACATTGCCAACCACCTAGCGCGGTTGCCAGGACGAAAAAACCTGGTCTGGGTCTCCGGGAGCTTTCCATTCTCCATCGGGCTCGACACCCCCTTCACCCCAGAGACTACGTCGCAGGAACGGCGCACGTTCAGCGAAGAAATCGAGCGCGCGGCGCGTGCTCTGAACAACGCCAATATGGCGATCTATCCGGTGGATGCGCGCGGGCTGACAGGCCCCTCCTTCACAACTCGGGCGCCGGCGTTTAGGGCTGGGCAGCAGGGTCCGGGCCTGCGGCGGAACCCCGTGGGCCCCATCGGGCTCTCGCCTGACCGCGCCAACATCGACACCATGAACATCCTCGCCGACCGCACCGGCGGCCGAGCCTTTTACAACACCAATGACATCCAGGGGTCGGTCCGCCGCGCGATTGAAGATTCGCGAGTGACTTACGTGCTGGGCTTCTACCCCACACATGGCAACTGGGATGCCAAGTTCCGTGAAATCAAAGTACAGGTGAAGCGCCCGGGCTTGCATCTCCGGTATCGCCGCGGGTACTTGGCCCTCCCCGAGGCGACGTTCGATTCCAAGAAGCGCGAGGTGTTGATGCGTGCCGCGGTCGATAGCCCGCTCGATGACACCAGCCTTGGCCTGGAGGCCCACCTTCACGTGGTGGATGTCCCGGGTGCCATGACCCTAAAAATCGAGCTGTTGGTTTACTCGCGTGACCTTACGCTGGTGGCGCAGGGCGATCGCTGGGCCGGTGCCGTGGACGTACTTTTCGTTCAGCGGGGCACTGACGGAAAAGAGCTCGCCGGCGAACTTAAGACACTCAATCTGAATTTGGTGCGAGGAACCTACGACGAGATCATGAAGAAAGGTTTGGGGCTAACCCGCAATCTGCCGCCGGCGCCGGGCGCGGCCCAACTCCGTGTGGTCGTGCGGGACGTTGGCTCCGGCTCGATTGGCTCGCTCACCATCCCCCTCACGAAGCTTATTCCGTCCAGCGGCGGCTAGTGCTGTTCTGTCCTCCTTCCCTTCTCAGCCGGTAAGCCGGCGCGGCTGGTAGAGCATATCAATTTAGCTCTTGCTCCAGCATACGGAGGCCTTCGTCCAGCATCATCTCGGCGTCTTCGCGCCATCCGTGAGCCTGCTTAGCAACATCACGTTTCGCACGCTCCAGGCAGATCGCTGCTTTCTGAAACGCCAGGCGCGTCCTAACATACGCGCGGCCTGTGGCGACATAGGTCTTCAGAAATACTTCGGCCGCCCCGTCGAGGGCGTGGACTGAACCGAGGTGTTTCAACCCCACCCGCTTAAGATAGACGAGCATCCTTGCCACGTCGTGGCTAGGGTCTGCCACGTTAAAGCTGTCCCAATCGACCGTAACTGTGCGGCCTTCAAGCAGAAGAACCTGACTGCAAGTATACATGCCATGGCCAGCGCACATTTCGATGCTGCCGAGCCCCAGTGCTGTGGCTTTCAGCTGTTCAAAAAGCCGGCTCGCCTTGTCGGCAAGCGAACCGCCGAGGTCGGCAAGGCACCGCCACCATCCTTCCAAAGAAATCAGTTGATCGCTCGGGCGAACGACCCGCCCCGAACGGGGTGCCATAGCCTGAAAACGTGCCAGCCAGCGCGCGCACCGCTCAGCTGCCAGGACGCGAACAGATTCATTCGGACTCAGAATAAGCACTTTAGTTGAAGTGCCGGGAGCTTTTTCGTAGAGCAGAAGGCGCAATGGCGCTAGAAACGCTACGGGTCGAGGAATCGCGAACTCGTCCTCTGAGCCAAACCCAGCTCGTCTGATTTCCTCCATAGCTTGATAAACATCTGAGCGGTCCTCGGCGTAGACCTTGCCAATCAGGGAGTAGCAGCCTCTCGTAGTTCCCAACGTGATTTCAAAGGTACAGCGGGGGTGGGTCCTGGGATAGTGCCTGAGAACTTGCAGTCGAACGTTTCGAATTGCCCCCCATTCCGAGGGCAAGACCTCAGGAAGGTACTCCCCCAACACAACCGGGTCGCAGGCTTTCTGAAGGGTTGGGATTCCTGGGTCGCTCGCCAGGCATGATTCGGAAGAGTCTAGTTCAGACATGGTCTTTCACCCTCTCGCAGATTACGACCCGCATAGAATGTCGAGCCTGGGGACTTGGCTGGCAGACCTGGCAGTGCCGCTAAGGGGACGGTCTCGTACTTATATGTAGGGTCCGGCAGGAGCCCAAAAAATATAGCGGCGGCGAAAAATTTTCAGTCCGCCAGCGGCGACAACCGGCGGGAGTGAAGTCTTCGTCTCGCAAGGAGATTTAGACAGCCTACAGTACTGATGGTACTTATAAAAAGGGTGCCGGGGGCAGTGTAGCCCTCGCGTACCCGTTCTTGTTAAGCTGCCTGTCTCCAGTGGCACGGCCACTCGGCCGCGACCAAAGAAGTGGGCGGCCCCCCTTCCGCCCGCGATATTTTTTGCCGCGCCTATATTTTCCGATGTTCTCTCTCACCCTCAATCCACAGATACGGGCACGTTCAAGTTCGAAAGCACTTGCTCAGCCTGTGCGACCCATGACCTCGTCGGCTAGGTGGTAGCCGAGGATCAGACATCTGAATAAGGCCAAACCCCGCGTGAGCAGGGGGCGGAAAGCCACGGGTCTCCAAGCGGTTCGGGCCCCAGTGGACTTGGAGACGGCCGAGTTGCCGCGAGTGGCAGCGTTAGAGCCACCAGTGGCGATTTCGGCTTTTGTTTTTCACGGCCGTTACTTTGCGGTAGCCGGACAGGGGGAGAGCCATGTCTAAACTAGACTTTTCCGAATTATGCCTGGTCAGCGACCCAACAATCCCGATGCTTCAGAAAGCCTGCGACCCGATTGTGTTGGGGGAGTACCTTCCTGAGGCGTTGCCCTCGGAGTGGGGGGCGATTCGAAATGTTCGAGTGCAAGTTCTCAGGCACCGGCCCGGGAAGGGGCGCTGTACGTTTGAGGTTACGTTGGGAACTACGAGAGGCTGCTACTCCCTGATTGGCAAGGTCTACGCCGCGGACCGCTTAGATGTTTATCAAGCTATGGAGGAAATCAGACGGGCTGGGTTTGGCTCAGAGGATGAGTTCGCGATTCCTCGACCCGTAGCGTTTCTAGCGCCATTGCGCCTTCTGCTTTACGAAAAAGTGCCCGGCACTCGATGTACAGTGTTTCTTCTGGGTCCGAATGAATCCGATCGCGCCCTAGCAGCTGAGCGATGTGCGCGCTGGCTGGCACGTTTTCACTCTATAGCACCCCGTTTGGGGCAGGTCTTTCGCTTGAGCGATCAGCTAATTTCTTTGGAAGGACATTGGCGTTGCTTTGCGGATCACGGCTTCCCGTTTGCCGACAAGGCCGGTCGGCTTTTCGACCAACTGAAAGCCACAGCACTAGGACTCGGCGCCACCGAAATGTGCGCTGGCCATGGCATGTATACTTGCGGTCAGGTTCTTCTGGCTGAAGGCCGCACAGTCACGGTCGATTGGGACACCTATAAAGTGGCAGACCCGAGCCACGACGTGGCAAGGATGCTCGTCTATCTTAAGCGGATGGGGTTGAAACACCTCGGTTCAGTCCACGCCCTCGATGGGGCGGCCGAAGTATTTCTGAAGACCTATGTCGCCACAGGCCGCTCGTATGTTACGGCGCACCTGGCGTTTCAGAAAGCAGCGATCTGCCTGGAGGGTGCGAAACGTGATGTTGTTAAGCAGACTCGCGAACGGCGCGAGAGAGCTGAGGCTATGCTGGACGAAGGCCTTCGTATTCTGGACCAAGAGGCAAATTGAATTTGCTCTACCAGCCGCGCTGGCCATACGGCTGAGAAGTGAAGGAGGACAGCCGATCTCGAACCTCGCCCGATGCATCATAGGGGCGCGCTAAGCTGGAAGGCATCAGTGGGTGCTGCGCAGCCGAGGTCGCGCAGAGCGTTGCGGCACGAGCTGGGGGCTGGCGTCTCGCTGGCGGTCCTCAAAACACGCGGACGGGCGGGCCGCCAAACAGCGCATGCTTCCAGCTGACAGGATGAAGGCCGTAACTGACTTGGCTGCTAAGCTGGAGTTCGGAGAGGACGGGGCTGCCCTACCGAGGTCAGCTCCCTGCGCTCGCGGCTGAGGTGAAGCCAGCAAGCACCGCTTCCACCTCGCGCCTCTGCGCCTCGGTCAGCGGCAGCAACGGCGGCCGCGGGGTCCCACCGTAATATCCTGTGCAGTCCATCGCGTGCTTGATTCCCGCGATGCCCAACTCAGCGACAATCTTCTGGGCTGCCGGCAACAACCGGTGCTGCAAGTCCTTTGCTCGCTGCGCGTTGCCCGTGGTTGCCGCTTCGTAAAGCTCGATGCACGCCTCTGGCAGAACGCACGCCAATGCCAGAATGCCGCCCACGGCTCCCACCGCCAGCGATGGGTAAAGCGTGGCTGCCGAACCCACCAGCGTCTGAAACGCCACTGGCGTGAGGTGAATAATCTCGGTGACACGCGGGAGGTTGCCGGAGCTCTCCTTGATGCCAATTATGTTGGGGTGCTGGGCCAAGCGAACCACCAGGCTTGGCTCCAGCGCGATCCCGGTGAACTGCGGCACCGAATAGAGCAGCAGCGGGATGCGAGCCGCGTCAGCGACACGCAGGAAGTGCTCGAGCTGGGCTTGGGGATCCATCTGCGGCTTGAAGTAATGGGGCGTTTTGACCAGGGCCGCGTGGTAGCCCAAAGCCGCTGCGCAGTTGGTGCGCTCGATGGTCTCGGCAGTGGATTCGACGCCAGTGCCGGCGATCAGGATTTTCTCGGACGACGCAGCAGCCCGCGCGGCCGCCCAAACCTGTTCGGTTTCCTTTCGGCTGAGCAGCACCGATTCGCCGGTCGAGCCAGTGACCACGTAGCCGGCGAGGTGCGTGTGGTTGTACTTGCCGATATTCTCGCGGAGGCGGTCAAGCGCGAGAGCACCCTCGCTTGTGAAGGGAGTGGTCAGGGGTGGAAAGATGCCATGAAGCTTCATGGCGGCATTGTACCGCAACCCGTGCTCGGGACCCGGATCAACACATACCCTGCAGATCAGAAAGACTGCAGCGGAGAGAAAAGAGAGACCGCAGGCGCAGAGGCAAAGATAAGGAGTTGTTTCGCTAACCTTCACGGGGCAGTGAATGGCGATGTCATCCCGAACCCGCCGGCGGGCCGTTGGCTGTCACCCGTCGGCGTCGTTCGGAGCGGAGCGACGGATTCGACAGATCTAGTCAGCGGAAGATGGCTGGCCGTGCGCGGCGGCTCTGTAGCCGTGGAGGTCCTGCAGGGCGGCCACCTCGAATGCCTGCTCGTGCAGCGCGCGTATGCCGCGAGCCGCCGCGAAGGCGGCCGAGAGCGTGGTGATGCAGGGGATGTTGTAGCGGATGGCGGCGCGGCGGATCGATTTCTCATCGTAGAACGACTCGCGGCCGAGCGGCGTATTGATGATGATGTCCACCTTACCGGTTTTGATCAGGTCCACGATATTCGGGCGGCCTTCGTTGACCTTGTAAACCGGTTCGGCCTCAATGCCGGCGCGCTCGAGCGCCGCGGCGGTGCCGCGCGTCGCTACCAGCCTGAAACCGAGCGCCGCAAGCTCCTGTGCCAGTGGCAGAACCTGGCGCTTATCGCGGTCGTTCACGCTCAGGAAGAGCGTTCCTTTGCGCGGCAGGCGTTGGCCGGCGGCAAGCTGCGCCTTAGCAAACGCCTGGCCGAAATTTTTCGAGATGGCCATGACCTCGCCGGTCGAGCGCATCTCGGGGCCGAGAATCGTATCCACGCCGCGGAACTTGTTGAACGGGAACACAGGCGACTTCACCGAGTAGTAGTCGCGCACGGCGAGCTCAGCCACGCCGTCGGCTTGAATCACCGGGAGATTCGTTTCGGCGAGCTTGCTGCCGGTCATCAGCCGTGCTGCCACCTTGGCGAGCGGTACGCCGGTGGCCTTGCTCACGTACGGCACGGTGCGGGAGGCGCGGGGGTTGACCTCGAGCACGTACACCGTGTCGCGCTGGATGGCGTATTGCACGTTCATCAGCCCGACGACGTGAAGCGCTTGCGCCAGGTGCCTGGTGTATTCGCGGATGCGCTCGAGCACGCCCGGCGTCAGGCTCACCGGCGGCAACACACATGAGGAGTCTCCCGAATGCACGCCGGCCTCTTCGATATGCTCCATGATGCCGGCGATCACTACGTCCGAGCCGTCGGCCAGCGCGTCCACGTCCACCTCGGTAGCGGCTTCGAGGAACTGGTCGATCAGCACTGGCCGCGCCGGGCCCATCAGCGCCGCCTGCGCCACGTACTCCTGCACCGTATTCAAGTCGTAGGCGATCACCATCGCGCGGCCGCCCAGCACGTAGCTCGGCCGCACCAGCACCGGCAGGCCGATTTCGGCCGCGACCCGCGCGGCTTCCTCCGGCACCAACGCCGTGCCGTTGCGCGGCTGCGGAATGCCTAGTTCCTCGAGCAGCCGGCCGAATCGCCGGCGATCCTCGGCGAGGTCGATCGATTCCGGCGCAGTGCCGATGATGGGCACGCCGTTGCGCTTGAGCTCGAGCGCCAGGTTAAGCGGCGTTTGCCCGCCGAACTGCACGATCGCGCCCTGCGGCTTCTCGCGCTCGATCACCGCCAGCACGTCTTCAAGCGTGAGCGGCTCGAAGTACAGCCGGTCGGAAGTGTCGTAATCGGTGGAGACGGTCTCGGGGTTGCAGTTGATCATCACCGTTTCGTAGCCGTCTTCGCGCAGGGCAAACGAGGCGTGGCAGCAGCAGTAGTCGAACTCGATGCCCTGCCCGATGCGGTTCGGCCCGCTGCCCAGGATCGCGATCTTCGGGCGGTCCTGCGAATCGGCTTCGTCCTCGTCCTCGTAGGTCGAATAGAGGTAGGGCGTGAAGGACTCGAACTCGGCGGCGCAAGTGTCCACGCGCTTGAAGACAGGTGAGACTCGTAACTTGGCGCGCAGGTGGCGCACCGCCGCAGGCGTGGTCTTCCAGATCTGGGCCAGTTGCTCGTCGCCGAAGCCGCTGCGCTTCGCTTCGTGCAGCAGGTCGCGCGGCGCGGTTTCCACTGTCACGCCGGCGATGCGCCGGGTCAGTACGGCGATTTCCTCCATCTGGCGAATGAACCACGGATCGATTTTTGTCAGCTCGCACACCTCGGCCGCCGGCAAGCCCCGCTCGAGCGCCGTTAACAGCCAGTGAATGCGGTCGGGTCGCGGTGTGGCGAGCTTTTCGCGCAACACCGACACTGGCGTATCGGCCAGGGGACGCCACGGCGCGTGCGGCTCGAGCGACCGGATCCCCTTCTGCAGAGCCTCCTTGAACGTGCGCCCGATGGCCATCACTTCCCCGACGGACTTCATCTGGGTGCCGAGCGCTGTATCCGCGCCGGCAAATTTCTCAAACTGCCATTTCGGGATCTTAACCACGACGTAGTCGATCGTGGGTTCGAAGCACGAGGGCGTCTTCCGGGTGATGTCGTTGGGGATCTCGTCCAGTGTCATCCCGATGGCCAGTCGCGCCGCAATCTTGGCAATCGGGAAGCCGGTGGCCTTCGACGCCAGCGCCGAACTGCGCGACACGCGCGGGTTCATTTCGATCACCACCATGCGGCCGGTCTGCGGCTCGACCGCAAACTGGATGTTTGACCCGCCGGTTTCGACGCCCACCTCGCGGATCACCGCCGCCGCCGCGTCGCGCATGCGCTGGTATTCCTTGTCGGTCAGCGTTTGCGCCGGAGCCACGGTGATGGAGTCTCCGGTGTGAACGCCCATGGGGTCGAAGTTTTCAATCGGGCAGACCACTACGAAGTTGTTGCGGACGTCGCGCATCACTTCCAGCTCGAACTCTTTCCAGCCCAGCACCGATTCTTCCACCAGGGCTTCGTGCACAGGGCTGGTGTCCAGCGCGTGCGCGATGGACTCGGCAAACTCTTCGCGGTTGTAAGCGATCGAGCCGCCTGTGCCGCCCAGCGTGAACGAGGGGCGGATCACTACCGGGTAGCCCAACTGATCGGCCAAACGCAGCGCGTCTTGGACGTTGTTGACCAAGGCCGAGGCAGGAACGTCCAGGCCCACCTTGTGACAGGCGTCCTTGAACCACAGGCGATCTTCCGCCACCTTGATGGCGCGCAGCGACGCCCCGATGAGCTCGACGCCATACTTTTCCAGCACGCCGCCCTCAGCCAGCTCGACGGCGAGGTTGAGGCCCGTCTGGCCGCCGACGGTGGGCAGCAGCGCTTGGGGCCTTTCCTGCGCGATGATCTGCTCGATGTAATCCTTGGTCAGCGGCTCGATGTAGGTGCGGTCGGCGACTTCCGGGTCGGTCATGATCGTCGCCGGGTTCGAGTTCACCAGCACGACCTGGTAGCCCTCGGCGCGCAGCGCCTTGCATGCCTGTGTGCCCGAATAGTCGAACTCGCAAGCCTGGCCGATGATGATCGGCCCCGAGCCGATAATCAGGATTTTCTTGATGTCCGTGCGTTTCGGCATTTATCGCGTCGCGCCGTGGCGAAGGGCGCGCGAGAGTTTGTGCTCTTTCATCATCTCGGTGAACTGGCGAAACAAATAGTGCGAGTCGTGCGGCCCGGGCGAGGCTTCCGGGTGATATTGCACGCTGAACATCGGCAACGATCGATGGCGCATGCCCTCGTTCGTGTAATCGTTCAGGTTGACGTGCGTGATTTCGACTTCGCTTGCGGGCAGCGAATCCGGGTCCACGGCAAAGCCGTGGTTCTGCGCGGTAATCTCGACCTGGTTCGCCAGCAGGTTCTTCACCGGATGGTTGGCGCCGTGATGACCAAACTTCAGCTTGAAGGTGCGCCCGCCGAGCGCCAGGCCGCAGAGCTGGTGGCCCAGGCAGATGCCGAAGATGGGCACGCGCGCCATTAGCTTGCGGATATTCTCCACAGCGTAGGTAACCGGCTCGGGATCGCCCGGGCCGTTCGAGAGAAAGACGCCGTCAGGAGCAAGCGCCAGGGCGTCTTCGGCGGAAGTCTTTGCTGGAACGACGGTGACGTCGCAGTTGTGGTCCACCAGCAGGCGCAGGATGTTTTGCTTGATGCCGAAATCGTAAGCCACCACGCGGAAGGGCTGCGCTTCGGCCTGCGCGGCCGCTTCGCCCATCTCCTCGCGCCAGGGAGGCGCCGTCAGCTCGATTGAGTGCTTCTTCCAGGCGTAGGACTTTTCGCAGGTGACGCGGCTGGCGAGCTCCAGGCCCGCCATCGTGGGCAGCGCGCGAGCTTCGTGGATGAGCATTTCGGCTGGCGTGCCGTCGGTGGCGACCAGGCCGCGCAGCGCGCCAACGTTGCGAATGTGGCGCACCAGCGCGCGCGTATCGAGGTCCCAGATCGCCGGGATGTTGTGGCGGCTCAGATAGATCTGCGCGGTTTCGGTCGAACGCCAGTTCGAGGCCAGCGCGGAAAACTCGCGCACGATGAGCGCCTCGATGTAGGGCCGCGCGGACTCCTCGTCGTCGAGATTGACCCCCACGTTGCCGATATGCGGATAGGTGAGGCAGACGATCTGGCCGGCATAGCTGGGGTCGGTGAAGACTTCCTGGTATCCGGTGAGGCTGGTATTGAAAACGACTTCGCCGCCGCGGCGGGCGCGAGCGCCCGCCGCGCGCCCGTTAAATATGCGCCCGTCCTCGAGCGCGAGAATCGCGGGCCGTGCCAATCCCTCGGTCAGTGGGTCCTCCGGTGGCGTTCATTTCGTGTTCTGGGCGGAGGCCGGAATCGAGCCGAAGCGTTCCACCGGCCAGTAGGCAAAAACTGCCTTGCCGTAGATGTAGCGATTGGGTACGGGGCCGAACACGCGCGAGTCGTTCGAGCTCGAGCGATGGTCGCCCATCACAAAATACTCATCGGCCGGAACACGCAGTGCGCTGTAGCTGTTCGAGTCGGCGAACTGCGGCGGCACGTAAGGCTCCTCGAGCCGTTTGCCGTTTACGTACACCCGACCCTGGCGGATCTCCACCATCTCGCCCGGGAGAGCCACCACGCGCTTGATGAATGACTTCGAGCGGTCGAGCGGATACCAGAAGACCACCACGTCGCCGCGTTCGATGGGCTCAAAACGATAGACGAACTTGTTGATGAAAATGCGCTCCTGGTCTGAAAGCAGCGGGGTCATGCTGGTGCCTTCTACCTTCACTGGCCGGTAGAGGAAGATGATGATCACCATCGCCAAGGCCAGCGCCAGCAGAAGGTCCCGCGCCCAAGCTCGCACCTCGCGGCGTAACGAGGCGCCCGCAGACGAACCGGGCACCCCCTCGGTCGTGGCCGGTGGGGTTAGGTTAGGGGATTCTTCCATCTGCATCCACAAATTATATTTATATCATGCGCGTGCCCCCCGCGCCACCGTGAATTGGGCTGAATTACTCCGCCGGGCCGCCAATCTGGAATCGACAACCGTCCCCGCCGCATCGTACGATGCAATCGCTATGGCGCCCCGCGTTGCCTTAATCCTCCCGGCGCTTGACGAAGAGCAGAACGTTGCTGCCATGCTCGACGAACTCGCTCGCGCAACCCAGCTAGACGGCCTGCCGGGACTGGCGCTCGCGCAGATCATCGTTGTGGACAATGCCTCCACCGACCGGACCGCCGCGGTAGCGCGGGAGCGCGGCGCCCAGGTTGTCCTGGAGCCGCGGCGCGGCTATGGGCAGGCGTGTCTGGCGGGGATTGCGGCCGTCGAACCGCAGGCGGACATCATCGCCTTCATGGACGCCGACGGCAGCGACGACCCCGCCGAGTTGTCGCGCCTGATCGCCCCGATCGAGCGCGGCGAGGCGGATCTCGTGCTCGGTTCGCGCGTGCTGGGCCAACGTGAGACCGGCTCACTCACTCCGCAGCAGCAGTTCGGCAACTTGCTGGCTACATTTCTGATGCGCGTATTCTATGGGGCGCGCTTCACCGACCTCGGCCCCTTTCGCGCCATCCGCCGCGATGCCCTCGACCGCATTGGAATGCGCGACACCAATTTCGGCTGGACCACCGAGATGCAGATCAAGGCGGCGCAGCACCGCCTCCGCATCCTGGAGATTCCTGCGCGCCATCGCCGGCGTCGCGGAGGGAAGTCCAAAATTGCCGGCAGCATTCGCGGCAGCCTTCTCGCAGCAGCAAAAATTATCTGGACGATTCTGCGCTACCGCTTCTCGAGCTAAGGGGCGAGGGAAAGACTGACAACTACTGGACTCTGCCATAGTCGAAGAGATGGATGTCCTTGCTGATCCCGAAGGTAAACCCGCTGCGGGCGTCGGTTTTGGTTAGCCCGGCGATTCCGGCCAGATCCCACTGGAATCCGCCGGTGAAAATCTGAAGACCGAAGCGGGCCTGCGAGCGGCTCTCGGTGCCGGTCAGGTCCGCGGTGATCTTGCGCGTGGATTGCCGCCCGGCGACCTCGCCCACCACCTTCAGCCGCGGATGCAAAGGAAAGGCGAACGCTCCGCCGTAGATGATCACGTCGTTCTGCGAAAATTTCGTGTTGGACGCCTGGAGAATCGCTAGCCCGACATTGCCGAAGACGTCCAATCGGCCGAAATGCTTTTGCAGGATGAATGCTGCGAATACGTCGGTCGAATTGGTCCCGATGCCCCGGTTCTGCTTCGAGTTGGGCATCTTGAATCCGAAGCGCATGGCTAGGGCCGGCCGGCGGTCGCTCTCGCGCCAGATGCGAATCTTGGTGGCGAGCGAAAAGTCACCGGTATCGTTCGTCGAGCAGCCGGAGAGTTGGCCGGCGCCCGAAGGCGTGGTGCAGGCGCCATCCAGCTCCAGCGGCACGAAGCCGCCTGACTTTCGCTTCGCGTCCAGGAAATTCTGCACCGCGCCTTCCAATTGCACCTCGACCATCTTGCCCACGCCCAGCCGGACGTTAATCACGCCGACTGAGGTGAGATCGCCCGTGAGGCCGCTGAGCGGAAAGTCTACCTCTTGGAGGAAGTCGAAGCCGACCTGCGCGCGCAGCGTGCCCGGCGGCAGAACTTCAGCCTCGGTGGTACGCAGCGGGCGGGTCTGTGCGGCAGCGGGGAGGCCTAGGAAAGAGAGGAGGCCGAGGAGGCTAAGGAAGTAAAGGCCTCGAGGAGCATGCGTCTGGCTTGCGTGAAGGGAGCTGCTCGGTGGATGCATTAGCGCGTCGCGACTCGTGCTTTGCTTTTCCGTTTCAGTGCCTGCGTTAATCCCCGCGCTCTTGCGCGGAACAGTGGCTATCCTAAATGAATGCCCTTCCCTCGCCAAGAGAGAACTTCCACAGGGCAAGCAAGAAATCTTGGTCCTGCCCTGCCGGTTAATCGCCAAGCGCATAGGTCAGGGCAGCCAGTGCGGCGATGACCGCGGTTTCGGTCCGTAGGATGTTCGGGCCAAGCGAGATTTCCAGAAATCCTCCAGCGCGCGCCGCGGAAAGCTCCTCATCGGTCCAGCCGCCTTCAGGGCCCACGGCCAGCAGCGCCGATGCGGCGGCCTTCTGCTCAGGCGCCGTTTTCTTTCCTTCCAGGGCGGAGCGAAGGGGTGGCGCCTCGGGCCGCTCGGACAGAACCCGGCAATTTTGGACTTCCCTCCGCGACGCCGGCGATGGCGCGCAGGAATCTCCAGGATGCGGAGGCGGTGCTGCGCCGACTCGAGCAGAATCTTCTGCCAACGCGCAGCGCGCTTCGCCGCCGCCGCGACCAGTGACTTTTCACTGCGGGCCGCGGCCAGTGGAACGATCTCGGCGACTCCGAGTTCCGTGGCCTTCTCAAGACTCCACTCGAAGCGATCGAACTTTATGATGGCGAGCAGAAGAGTCACGTGCAAGCTTGGCGTGCGGGCCGGCAGCGGTTCTACCAGTGCGAATTCAACCGCATCCCGGCCGGCGTGCTCGATGCGGGCGAGCCAAAGCGCCTCCCCATTACTCAACTCATAAAGTTGGCCGGGCTGGGCGCGCAGCACCCGGCCCAGGTGGTGGGCCGCCTCGCCGCGAAGGGCCGCGGTCGTGCCGTCAAACCGTTCGACGAAGAAGCGACGTCGCATTGGCTGGCGCGTGAACTCGGGCGATTCTTGGCGGGCTCTCTCCTTTCGGGCGACCCGGGGAGAGGAAGTTCGTGTTGATATAGCCAAGGTGTACGGCGACTCGGGATGCAACTGACGCTCTGGAACCGTTGACTATCGGTGGCAAGCAATCCGCTCTACGCCAATAGGTTTCCGCCATCCGGGCTCAGCCGAGGATGTCTTTAACCTTCTCGAAGAAGGACGAGTTGCGCTCAGCGGGGCGGTTTTCGACATGCAGGGTCGCGCCGAGCTGCTCGAGAAGCTTCCGCTGTTCGCGGGTCAGTTTGGTGGGCGTAACCACGCGCACGGTAACGTAGAGATCGCCTTTGCCACCGCCTTGCGGATCAGGCAAACCTTTGCCCTTCTGGCGATAAGTCGTCCCGGTCTGAGTGCCCTCGGGGATCTTCAACCTTTCTTCGCCGCTCAAACCCGGCACCATGATTTCCGCCCCAAGCGCCGCCTGCGTGAGGCTGATCGGAACCGTGCAGAAGAGGTCGGCATTGCGCCGCTCAAAGAACGGGTGCTCCTTGACTTCCAGCACCACGTAGAGATCGCCCGGCGGCCCGCCGTTGCCTCCCTTTTCACCTTCGCCGGGCACACGCAGCCGGGTCTGTGAGTCTACGCCCGGCGGGATGCGCAGCTCAATGGTGTGCTCCCGCTCGAGGCGCCCCTGGCCGCGGCACTCGAGACACCGCTCGCGCACCACCTGCCCGGCCCCCTGGCAAGCGGGGCAAGTGCGCGTAATGGTGAAGAAGCCCTGCTGGTAGTGCACCTGGCCTCGTCCGCCGCAGGACTGGCAGGCCACCACGCCGGTGCCGGCCTTGGCGCCCGTGCCGTTGCAGACCTCGCAGAACTCCAGCCGCGGAACTTTGATTTTGGTGGTGACTCCGCTGGCGGCTTCCTCGAACGTAAGGGTCATGTCGTAGCGCAGGTCGGCGCCACGCTTCGTGCGGCCGCGCCCGCGACGACCCCCGCCGAAGATGTCCTCGAAGCCGAAGAAGTCCCCGAAAATGTCCTGGAACTCTTCAAAGATGGTGCGCCCCATACCTGGGTCGAAGCTCACGCCAGAGACGCCGGCATGACCGAAGCTATCGTACGCAGCGCGCTTCTGTGGGTCGGAGAGCACGCTGTAGGCTTCGGTGGCTTCCCGGAAGCGCTCGCCAGCCTGCTGTTTCTTCTCGGGATTGCGGTCGGGGTGCCATTTGAGCGCGGCCTTGCGGTAGGCCGATTTGATCTCGTCGGCAGAGGAAGTGCGGCCCACGCCGAGCACTTCGTAGTAATCACGTCTTTGGGTTGGCGGCATAGGCGTCTTCAGTTCCCACCGTTGGCGCGCCGCTGTGGCTTCGGCGCCGCCCCAGCGGGATGCACGGCGACGCGCACGGTTGCCGGGCGCAGCACTTTTTCGCGAAGCTTGTAGCCATGCTGGAGGACTTCCAGCACAGTGCCGTCTTCGTGGTCTACCGATTCCACCCGCTCAATAGCCTGATGGTAGTGGGGGTCGAAGCGTTTGCCTTCGGCCTCGATGCGCTCCAGGCCAAAGCGGGCGAGCGCGTCCCACAGTTGGCGGTAGATGAGCTCAAAACCCTTGCGGTAATCTTCATACGTGGCGTCGTCGTGCGCCGCCAGGGCCCGCTCGAAGGCATCCAGCACCGGCAGCAGCTCTGCGATCAGCCGCGCCACTGCGCGCTGCGCGTCCTCGAGGCGCTCCCGCTCGATCCGTTTGCGGTAGTTGGCAAAATCCGCCTGGAGGCGGATCAGGCTCTGCCGTAGCTCGTCTTTTTCTGCCAGCGCCCGGGCGAGCTGCTGGGTCAGTGCCGGAACGTCCAGTGAGGTCGGCGGAGCGGCACTGGAGACTTCGGGCGGTGATTCCGGCGACGCAGCCGCGGAGGATTCTGCGGCGTCAGCGTCCAGCTCGTACTCCACGTTGCCGTTGGCGTCTTTCGGATCTCGAGGGTCGGACAAGGGTTTCTAGCTCCTGCTCAGGGTCTCACTGAAAAGCCTGGCCACATAAGCCACGGCGGTGATAGCGCGCTCGTATTGCATGCGCATGGGGCCCAGCACCCCGAGGGAGCCCTGCACCTGGTCGTGGCGGCTGTACGGGGCGGTGATCAAAGCCAGGCTATCGCCCGCCGCGCTGATTTCCTTGATGCCGATCTGGACGTGCACCGGTTCCGGAGCCTCGATGCAGCCGGTCAGCAATGCCACGAGCTTGTGTTTCTCCTCGATCGCGGCCAGCAGCTCGCTCAATTGTGCCTGGTTATAGAACTCCGGAGAGGCGGCGATTTGCGCGGCACCCTCCACGTGCAGTTGCTGGCTGGGAGTGTCCGCCAGAACAGTGGGGTCGCACAGCGCGATGGCATTGGAGACTAATTGGTCGTAGCGCTCGCGCTCTGATGCCAGACGTGCCAGCAGGTCGGCGCGGATGTCCTCCAGCGTGCGTCCGGCATAGTGACGATTGAGGTGGTCCGCGGTGTGGTCGAGTTCGGTCTGGGTGAATGCACGCTCGGTGCGTATCACTTTGTCGCGCGTGTTGCTGCCGGAGGAGATCAGCACGACCAATACGCGCCCATCCGGCAGCAGAAGAAATCTCACGTGCTCGAGCACCGTCCTGCCCAGCGGCGGCGAAACGATGATGCCCAGGCCATGGGAGACTTCCGCGAGAACGTGCCCGGCGCGCTCGGTGATCTCCTCCGGCGATGCGGCCGAGGCTAGCTCCCGGTGAATCCATTCCTTGTCCTCCGGGCTCAGCGTAGCCTGCGCGGCCACTTCCTGCGCGAAGAAACGATAGGCGGCCGGGGTGGGCAAGCGTCCCGCCGAGGTATGCGGTTGATAGAGGTAGCCATCTTCCTCGAGGTCGGACATGACGTTGCGGATTGTGGCCGGACTCAGCGCCTCGGCTTGACGCCGAGAAATGGCGCGTGAGGATACCGGCTCGCCTGTCTCGATGTAGACACGGACGATGTCCGCCAGGATTTGCTGGTTCCGCTTTTCGTGCAACGCTGGGTTGCGCATTGCTTAGGTTGCCCCACTCGACTGAATTCTATTGTATTTCGCGTCTCCCGAAGCGTCAACTTGCGCGCCGCGCGTTTTGCCATGCGCAGGACCGCGGCGAATCGCTGTGACACGTGCGCAGGCCCGGCCGGGCACGCAGGCGCAAGCCCGAAATGAGCACCGCGCGGCGGAGCCATAACCAAAGAAGATTCTTCGCGCCACGCAAAGAGTTTGACCGACTAGTAGTGCAGAGATCCTTCGCGCGCCGCTCCGGCCCAGCGTGGTGGGCCGTGCGCAAGCGCGCCAAGCCCAAGATGACATTTCGCAAAGTTGGCTGAAGGCACCGGGGGGCACCCCACTTTTTTTGTAAGTGCTGATTATAAAGGACTTTAAGTCCTGCAATTGTGTAAGTGCAAATTCCAAAGGAGTTGTGGGGGCATTTTTCGGAACTGCGGATTCTAAAGGAGTTGCGCATTTGCTCATGGGCCGACCCCCCTCTGTGACACTCGCTCCTGCTGGCAAAGCTCTTGGCGGGCCTTGCAGCCTATTATACCGCGGCGCGCAAGAGTCACACCATCCTGACGCCGGATGATGCGAGGGCACAACAGCGGATCGGAGCGAAGGCATTTCCTTGCGCACAGAGGAAACAGGGCGGCGAGGAATTTTTTCGGAGAGATCCCGCGCCCGATAAGATCCATCGGGGCTCAGGATGACAGCCCCTGGTGAGTAGCACTAGCAGACCGCAAGAACGGCAGCTTAGCCCAGCGCCCGATTCGTCGAAGGACGGTCCACCGCTCGCGGCTCGCAATACTGGTATTCGCTCATTGGAGACCCCGTCGCCAGTAGCGGTAGGCCGCAATCCACTCGGCTCCCTCCGGCGGCGGTGACGGCAGCGAAAGATCCAGAATGGGGACCTTCTGCCGCTTGCCGCTTCTCTTGCAAACCGCAACAATTTCGTCACCCTCGGTCAAGTCTATGCGTTCCACTGTCACCTTGAGCCCGAAGATCTCGGTTTCAAACGGCAGCCGGAGGTTGTCCTCCATCATCGTGAACAGCCCGGCGAGCTGGCTGTTCGGAGTGTGAACCAACTGCGGCAGAGCTCATGGCGCAACGCTCCAACCCGATCTACCGAGCCCTCAACAGGCCACTCACTATCTTGGGCGCGGAGAGAAAGCTGTTCTTTGTCGCGGTCACCATGGGAGCGACCGTCTTTAACATGCTGAACAGCTTGCTGGGCGGCCTCCTTGTGGCCGGATTCCTGTATTTCCTTGCGCGCTGGGCAACCAAGACCGATCCCCAAATTCTGCGGTTCATCTTCAAGGCAGGCCGCCTTCGTTCCCAGTACGACCCTGCAAAGCTCCACACCGTTTCGATTCGGAGAGTCCGCCATGCTTAGGCTCGACCGGCTCTCCAAGGATTTCCGGGAGGCAGGCGCACTCAACCAACAGATCAACCTCTACGGCTTCATTGACGAGCACACCTTTTTGACCAAGACCGGAGATGTTGGGGTTCTTCTGGAAGTGCAAGGGCTCGACTACGAGAGCCTCGACTCAGCCTCCGTGGACATCTACACAAAGCGCCTGGAATCCGCGATGCGGCTCTTTGATGATCGCTGCCGCCTCTACCAGTACCTCTTCAAGCGCAATCGCCAAACGATTCCGCACGAGAGCTACGAAAACGCCGTTGTGAATGCGGCGATCCAGACCCGTATTGGATACCTCGAAAGCCAAGCCGACCATCTGTACTCTCTCACCATCTAGTACGCCATTCTCTGCGAGGGGTTCCGCTACCACCGGAAGTACTTGCACTCGCCGGTGCAGGCTCCCGCTCGCCGTCCGCGAAGCAGCAAGCTCGATCCTTTCAAGTCGGCTGTCGCCGGCCTGCTGGAGCAAGACCCGAGCGCCAGTGCCGTGGTCATCCTGCGGCGTCTACGACCTCTTGGCTACGAAGGTGGCATTACCCTCCTGCGGGCTTACGTCAGCCAACTGCGAACCCCTGTTCACCCGCGTCGCGCCTTCGTGCGGATGGAGCCCGCTCCTGGCGAGCGCTTCGAGATTGACTAGGGCCACTTCGGCGCTCTCCACTATCAAGGCGACAAGCGGAAGCTCTATGCCTTCTGCCTGGTCGAGGGTCACAGCCGCACGCTCTATGTGGAGTTCACCCACAGTCAGAGCTTTGAAACTTTCGTCCGTTGCCAGCTCCATGCTTTTGCGACCCTGGGCGGGGTGGCCCGCGAATGTTGGTATGACAATCTCTTGACGGTCGCTCTGCAAATCATGAATCTTGGCCGGCCTGACGAGCCAGACGTTGTCCCAATCCCTGAGTCATTCGCGCCACCGCGTTGCGCAGGACGTCGGCGCTGCGCTGAAGCCCCTGTCGCTCCTCCTCAGACATCTCCGGCTCGAAGATTTGGCTCACGCCGTGCCGGCCGAGGACGCTGGGCAGAGAAAGGGTGACTCCGTATTTCGGATTGTAGGAGCCAATGGGAATGACCGCCTGCTCGTCGCGCAAGATCGCCTCCGCGATGCGCGCCGTGACCATTCCAATCCCAAGCTGGCTCGCGCCGGTTCCTTCGATAATCGTGATATTTGCGTAGCGGACATCCTGCTCCACGCTGCGGCGAAATTCGTCGGCGGTCTGGCCGGTGCGCTCAAGCAAGCCAGATATGGGCGTGCCCGCGACACGCGCCGAAGACCACAAGAACACCTGGGACGTGCCGTGCTCTCCGACCACCTGTGCCTCCACATACATCGGGTTCACCTTCAGCCGGCGGGCTATATGTAAACGGAAGCGCAGCGAGTCCAGGAACGTTCCAGTGCTCAGCACGCACTCATGGCCAGCAAGTTGGCGAGCAAGGTCGGCCAGGGGATCGGGCGGATCGGTGACCACCAGCATCAGAGCCTGCGGCGCCACGGCAACGACTTTGGGAACAATGTCTCGGTAGATGCCGGCATTGGTGTCGAGAAGCTTCAGCCTTCCGGCGGGGTCGCTGCGGTCCGTGGCACCACCGGCCTTTTCGTTGATGCCCGCGGTGATGATCACGAGCACGGCGTCGGCAAGGTCAGGATAGTCGCCGGCGCGAAGTTGCACTGCCGGAGAGAGCGTCGCGCCGTACTGGAGGTCTGCTACGACGCCCTTCGCGCGCTCCTGATTCTTATCCAACACAACGACCTGGCACGCAGTTCCCCGCATGACGAGAGAGAGAAGACAAGCGGAGCCTACGCCGCCAGCGCCAACGATGCCGACTTTCATGAGGGGCGTTCCTCCGATTGTGATTGGGGCGAGTATAGGGCGTATGCATCCGAGGTAGCAAGGAGGATGTAGTCGTTCACATGATTGGTCGGGGCCTGCAACCTCGCTGGAGCCCAAAATGGCTAAACAGAACGCAGTCAAAATACACCCAGTGGATCACCGGCTGAGTGCTTAAGAGCGGCAGGGGCGAAGCAGAAGCAAAGGCAGAACTGCGCGGCAATCCATCCTACTTATTAGCTGCACGCTTTCTGTCTGCAAACCAGATCTCTGTTGACTTGTTTCAGCGAGTGAAATACCCTTCGCGCATTGCCTGTGGCTCCGATTTCTAATCCGGAGGAAAATGCCTCATGATTATCGGCGACCGTCTGCGAGCGCTTCGAGAAGAAAAGAAGTTTTCCCAAGGGGACATCGAAAAGCGCACTGGCCTTCTCCGTTGTTACATCTCCCGCGTCGAGAACGGCCACACGGTTCCGGCGATCGAGACGCTGGAGAAAATGGCCCGGGCGCTAGAGGTCCCACTCTATCAACTGTTCTACGATGGCGAGGAACCGCCTGAGCTGCCCAATCTCCCGAAACGCAAGAGTGCGGACGACATTGCCTGGGGCAGCTCCGGCAAAGACGCCCGTTTTCTGGTCAAGTTCCGCAGGTTGCTGGGTCGCGTGGACGAAGGCGACCGAAAGCTGCTGTTGCACATGGCTCAGAAGATGGCTGGCCGGTAGACGCGACCAGGTCTATCTCCCAGGCGGCGGCTCTCCAGTTACGTGGAGAGTTTCCGCGCCGCGCGGCCAGTATGGCCCTACTTTGCAGCCACAAAGGGAGAGCATTTCGATGGCATCAGGGCGAGCTGCATCGTAACCTTTTGGCTCCTCGACAGTTCATATCCAAGAGTGAAGAAGATGATGGCCGCAAAGCCTACATGGAGGGGGTCGCGCAAGAGAGGAAGAAAGCGTTTCTGGTCAAGTGCCGACCCGACTTCGGCTCCGCAAATCTGCGCGGAGGTAGACCTGTGAGCCAAAGCGGCTCCCCCATCCGAAACATCTCGGACACTGCGCACTGGGCCGCGGTGTACCGCGCGCGTGAGACCGACCGGCGAGACGCGCTTTTTCGAGATCCCTACGCGCGGCGTTTGGCGGGCGCGCGCGGCGAACAGATCGCAGACTCTTTGCCGTTTGGAAACCGCTCGACCTGGGCCTGGGTGACACGCACGTACCTGTTCGACCAGTTCATCATCGAGCAGGTGCAGCAGGGCGTTGATATGGTCATCAATCTTGCGGCGGGTCTCGATGCGAGGCCGTACCGGATGGCGCTCCCTTCCTCACTCCAGTGGATTGAAGTGGACCTCCCCGAAATACTTGCCTACAAAGAACAGATCCTCAGCGGCGAAAAACCAGTATGTGCGCTGGAGCGCGTCCGCTTGGACTTGTCCGATGTTAGCGCGCGTCGCGAGCTGTTCGGGCAACTGGGGGGCAAAGCACGCAAGGCGCTGATTATTGCCGAGGGCCTCATCATCTATCTCAGCGCAGATGAAGTCGGTTCGCTTGGTCAGGATCTGGCTAGTCCTCCCAGCTTTCAGCGCTGGATACTTGATCTGGCATCACCAGGACTTCTGCGCATGCTCCAAAAAAACATGGGCCGGCAACTGAGCCAAGGCGGCGCCTCACTAAAGTTCGGTCCAAAGGAAGGGCCGGAATTCTTCACGCCTTACGGCTGGAAGCCTGCCGACGTGCGTTCGCCGCTGAAAACGGCTGCGCGTCTCAAGCGGCTTCCCTTTTGGATGCGGCTCTTGGCTATGTTGCCGGAGTCGACGGGTTCCCAGGGTTCGCGCCCTTGGTCAGGTATCTGCCTGTTCGCGAGACAGTGAGGGCTTCGGGCAGCTCGCACTAAATCTTGTGAAATCTTGCCGGAGCCGGCGCCCCGCCGCCCTCTCCTGTCAATCTTGGATGGCCATGGGCGCGGCCGCGTGGCAAGCGCGACGCGTTTGGCCGTTCCGCTGACTGGCTTCGTCTGTTTGCCGCCTCCAACCGGCCACCACCGATCCTTCTCCCCCGTGGCCACGTATGGATTCTGAACGGGGAAAATTTTCCGCGATATGCGGGCGAGGCACTCTGCGGTATATTCTATTCTCTTAAGATTGCCGGGCTTCGCCCCTTGCAACGACTGTAGCGTGGGGGCATCGAACATGAGGGATGAAGAAGAAACTATGAACAACGGTGCGTACACAACATCTCCGGACGTGGAACAGGACGAAATCCAGGAGTGGGTCGAGTCGCTCGATGCGGTGCTTCAGGACGGCGGCCCCGAAGTCGCGAGCCACATCCTCGAGCGGCTCCGCGCCCGCGCTCAGGCAGCCGGAGTGCCAACTCCGTTTTCGGCCAACACGCCTTACACAAACACCATACCTGTCCACCAGCAGCCTGTGTTTCCCGGAGATCAGGAACTCGAACGAAGGATCAAGAGCTTGATTCGCTGGAACGCCCTGGCGATGGTGGTGCGCGCGAATCGAGTGGAGCACAACATCGGCGGTCACATCTCCACCTATGCCTCGGCAGCGACCCTGTTCGAAGTCGGATTCAATCACTTCTTCCGCGCGCGCACGGATCAGTTCGAGGGAGACACGATTTATTTTCAGGGCCATGCCTCACCCGGCGTCTATGCACGCGCCTTCCTCGAAGGCCGGCTTACGGTGGAAAAAATGGAAAATTTCCGCCGCGAGCTGAGGCCCGGCGGCGGGCTCTCATCCTATCCCCACCCCTGGCTGATGCCGGACTTCTGGGAATTTCCCACGGTCTCGATGGGTCTCAGCCCCATCATGGCGATCTATCAGGCGCGCTTCAACCACTACCTGACCGACCGCGGCCTGAAGCCGGAAAGCGACGCCAAGGTCTGGGCGTTCATCGGCGACGGAGAAACCGATGAGCCCGAAGCGCTGGGTGCCATCACCCTGGCTTCGCGTGAACAGCTCGACAATCTGATCTTCGTGGTCAACTGCAACTTGCAGCGCCTGGACGGCCCCGTGCGCGGCAACGGCAAGATTATTCAGGAACTCGAGGCGGTTTTTCGCGGCGCCGGCTGGAATGTCATCAAGGTCATCTGGGGCAGCGATTGGGATCCGATCCTCGAGCGGGATACCGAGGGCCTGCTGGTCAAGCGCATGGGAGAAATGGTTGACGGCGAATACCAGAAGTTCGTCGTCGAACCCGGCTCCTACATCCGCCAGCACTTTTTCGGAAGCGATCCGCGTTTGTTGAAGCTGGTGGAAGACATTCCCGATGAGGAGCTTCGCAAGCTGCGGTTGGGCGGGCACGACCCGCGCAAGGTTTACGCTGCGTACCGGGCCGCCGTTGAGCACAAGGGATCACCGACCGTCATCCTGGCGCGAACGATCAAGGGCTACGGGCTCGGCGAAATCGGCGAGGGGAAGAACATCTCGCACCAGCAAAAGAAGCTGAACGAAGAGGAGTTGCGTGAATTCCGGTCGCGCTTCGGCATCCCTCTCAGCGATCACGAGGTCGCCGAGGCGCCCTTTTACCGCCCTCCCGAAAACAGCCCGGAAATCCAATACTTGCATGCCCTCCGGAGGGAGCTCGGCGGGTACGTGCCCCAGCGCTCCGTACGGGCAAAGCCTCTTCAGTTGGCTCACCACGACGATTTGTTCGAGGAATTCTTTGCGGGCAGCGAGGGCCGCGAGGTTTCAACCACGATGGCGTTTGTCAGGATGCTGAACAAGATGCTGCGCGACCCGGAGTTCGGGAAACTGGTCGTGCCCATCGTTCCCGACGAGGCCCGCACGTTCGGCATGGAGTCGCTCTTCCGCCAGGTCGGCATCTACTCGCACGTCGGCCAACTCTACGAACCGGTCGACGTGCATACCCTTCTTTACTACAAGGAAGCCAAAGACGGGCAAATTCTCGAGGAAGGAATCACGGAAGCGGGCTCCATGTCGTCATTCATGGCCGCCGGGTCAGCCTATGCGACGCACGGGCTGAACATGATTCCTTTCTTTATCTTCTACTCCATGTTCGGTCTCCAGCGGATCAACGACCTGATCTGGGCCGCCGCGGACACGCGTTGCCGCGGATTCCTGCTGGGCGGAACGTCCGGCCGCACTACACTTGCCGGTGAAGGCCTGCAACACCAGGACGGACACAGTCACGTCCTCGCGCTCGGCATCCCCACACTTCGTGCCTATGATCCAGCTTTCGCTTACGAGATTGCGGTGATCATCCAGGACGGCATCCGCCGGATGTACAAGGAGAATGAAAGCATCTTCTACTACATCACGGTGATGAATGAGCCCTACGTGATGCCGCACATGCCGGAGGGCGTAAAAGAAGGCGTCCTCAAAGGCATGTATCGCTTCCGCGCCTCAGAGAACAAGAAGCTCAAGCTGCGCGCGCAACTCTTCGGCAGCGGGGCTATCCTGCGGGAGGCGCTGCGGGCTCAGGAAATCCTCGAACAAAAATTCAATGTCGCCGCCGACGTGTGGAGTGTGACCAGCTACAAGGAACTCTACCGCGAGGGTCTTGAAGTCGAGCGCTGGAATTTGCTCCATGCGGCGGAAAAACCGCGTCTGCCCTACGTAACACAATGCCTTGCCGATGCGCCGGGGGTGCTTGTGGCCGCCTCGGATTATCTGAAGGCTTTGCCCAACCTGGTCGCCAAGTGGATGCCGCGGCGTCTGGCCTCTCTGGGCACGGACGGATTCGGCCGCAGCGATGGCCGGGCGGCCCTGCGCGACTTTTTTGAGGTGGACGCGCGCTTCATCACCCTGGCCACGCTGACGGAACTCTTGCGCGAAGGCAAGATCGAGGCGGCTGTGGTTGAAAAAGCGATCAAGGAACTCGGCATCAACGTCCAGAAGCCGAACCCGATGACCTCTTGAGCGCTCACTCCCGTTGCCACGCGGGGTTACCCTCATATACTTCGCGTGGCCAGGCCCGCCGCCGTAGCGGCTAGAGATTCCGGACGACCTGTTACAGCAGGTGGGTTCGCCAGCTGCTGCATTTCCGTTCCACGCCGGGCTGCCATCTCAGGGCCTCTCCAAGTTTTGCTTGACAAAGGTGGCGGGGCGCACAATACTAAACCGTATGGTTAAGTATTTAGATCCCGCGCTCGACGCCACGTTCGCCGCTCTTTCAGACCCCACCCGCCGCGGCATCCTGGCCCGGCTGGCGCAAGGCGAAACCTCGGTGAGCGCACTCGCCGCGCCCTATGACATTTCCCTCCCTGCCGTCTCTAAACATCTGCGCGTGCTCGAGAGCGCCGGTTTGGTGGTGCGGCAGAAAGACGGCCGAGTGCACCGGTGCCGCCTGATTGCCGCGCCGATGAGGGATGCGGCGGCGTGGATCGAGCAATATCGGCAGTTCTGGGAACGGCAGCTTGAGGCCCTGGCACGGTTTCTCGAAGAATCTCAAAGGGAGGAAGAAAAAGCATGGCCACGCCACAGCAAAGCCCCGAGACCAGGCTCCAGATCCGGCGGACGTTCGCGACGCCGCGCAAGAAAGTCTTCGAAGCCTGGACACAGCGGGAGAAATTAGAGAAGTGGATGTGCCGCGACAATCCGAACAATACGTCGCGCTACATCGAGTTCAATGATGTGCGGCCGGGCGGCACCAACCTCATGGAGATCCGGACTGCGGATGGCAGCGTTTACCGCCAGCGAGTCGTTTTCCGGGAGGTAAAGGTTCCCGAGAAGCTCGTCTTCACGTGGGCGTGGGAGCGGTTCTCCGCTTCCGGTCAAAAGGAAGAGCAGCAGGAGGAAACGCTGGTCACGGTCGAATTCCATGAACGGGGGAATTCCACCGAGGTGGTTCTGACGCATGAATTCTTCCGCGACGCTGGGCAGCGCGACCAGCACAGCAAAGGCTGGAACGGATGCTTCGATGTGCTCGCAGAATATCTGGGATCGCAGGCCGGCGAGAGAAAATAGGAAGGAGACGCGATGGCCGGCCCTATCCCCGGGTCAACCACTTCGCCGCAAACGCATGAGCTCTTTCCGACGGTGGAAGTGCGCGACATGCACCAGCGCGGCTGGACAGCTTGCTTCGAGACTCTGGGACGGTACTTGCACGCGTAGATTTTCAAGCTCTCTTCGGAGGAGAAAAATGAGAAAAGCAATTTGCATGATTGCGGTCGGGGCCATTGCAGTTGGAATGTTTGCCGGGCGCGCGGGTTCGCAATCGAAAACGGCGAGCGGGTTTGACCGGCTGAAAACCCTGGTGGGCGAATGGCAGGGCACAAGCCCGAAAGGCGAGGTATTTACGAGCACCATCCGGCCTGTTTCCAACGGGACTGCGCTCGAAGAAACGTTCCAGAACTCAGAGGACAATCAGATGGTGACGCTCTACACGCCAGATGGGGATCGCCTCCTGATAACTCACTATTGCAGCACGGGCAACCAGCCGCGGATGCAAACGGTTCCCGTCAAGGCGGGGCAGAAGGAGTTTGCCTTTTCCTTCACTGGTGTCTCGAATCTGAAGAGCCCGGCGGCGGGGCACATGCAAAACATGACCCTCCAGATCGTTGACGACGATCACTTCACCGAACAATGGATCTGGCGGGAGAACGGCAAAGATCAGACCGAAACGTTTCGCTTTGCGCGCAAGAAGTAGCTAACCGCTCAGAACAAGTTTCAGGGTGACGAAGGCCAGCCGGCAGTCGGGGGCGTTCGCGCCCGCTGAGAAGCTCTTCGACATCTGCCTCGATTCGAAGAAGCATTTCCGCGGCTTTCGGAGCTCCCGCCCGCATGAGCCGAAAAGCCTGCGGGAAGTTCACGACATGGCGCGAACAGCTCCGCGGCCGGGGCGAAGCCGCGAGTGCATCCGGCTTAGGCTACGGAATCAGCAAGAGCTTGCCCGTTGTCTTGCGGCCTTCCAGGTCGCGATGCGCCTGCTGCGCCTCGTGCAGCTTATAAACATGTCCAATGCGCAACTTCAGCTTGCCGTTGGAGACCATGTTCAGAACATCTGTGGCACGCTGCTCGAGTTCTTCGCGAGTGGCAATGTAATGAGCGATAGTGGGACGCGTGAGGAACAAGGAACCCTTTTGTAAAAGTTTAATTGGATCGACTGGCGGTACCGGTCCGCTCGAGGCGCCGAACAGAACGAGGTATCCGCGAGGACGGAGGACGTTCAGATCCTTCTCAAACGTGCTCTGACCGACCCCGTCGTAGACGACCTGAACTCCTTTTCCATCCGTGAGACGTTTTGTCTCTGTCTCAAAATCCTGCTCGGTATAATTGATGACTTCGTCCGCACCAGCTTCGCGGGCCAGCTTGGCTTTGTCCGGCGAGCCTACCGTACCGATCACTCGCGCGCCAATGTTTTTCGCCATCTGAACCAGAAGAAGCCCGACACCTCCGGCCGCCGCATGGATGAGCGCCGTCTCACCCTTCTTTAACGAATAAGTGCTGTTCACCAGGTAGTGCGCCGTCATACCTTGGAGCATAGCGGCAGCGGCCTGCTCAAACGTTATCGTTTCGGGAATCCGGACAAGTCGGTCAGCCGGCACGGCAGCGTATTCCGCGTAGCTGCCGAGAATGCCTGTGTAGGCGACGCGGTCTCCCGGTTTCCAGGACTTCACCTCACTGCCGACTTCGCTCACAATCCCGGCCGCCTCCTGGCCAACCACAAATGGCAAAGGCGCGGGATACCGGCCTTCCCGAAAATAAACATCGACGAAGTTGATTCCGGCAGCCGAGATCTTTACGACAACTTCGTTTGATTTGGGCTTGGGGACAGGAAGGTCGGCTAGCGTAAGGACTTCAGGTCCCCCGTGCTTTTGAACCTGGATGGCTTTCATGCCAGATCAAGTAAGAGTTCGAGCTGTTGCGTCTCCCCTGCCCTTCTGCGCTCAATTCGCTATCTCTTGTGCGGGGCCGTCAGTCTTGCGGCCGGGCAAAGCTCGAGGTGTCAATCTGGGCGCGCTGTAGCCGGTCGGAGAAGTCCACGTAAAGCGTCTTCCACTCGGAATAGAAGTCGATGGCGGCGACGCCGGCTTCGCGGTGGCCGTTGCCGGTCTGTTTGGTGCCACCAAAGGGCAGGTGGGTCTCGGCGCCGATGGTTGGGGCGTTAACATAAACGATGCCGGTGTAGATATCCCGCATGGCCTGAAAGGCCTTATTGACGTCGCGAGTGTAAATCGAAGCCGAAAGCCCGTAGACCACGTCGTTGGCGACTTCGAGAGCGTGCTCGAGATCGTTGCAAGGAATCACACAGACCACGGGGCCGAAGATTTCCTCCTGCGCGATGCGCATCTTCGGGTCGCAGTCGGCGAAGATGGTGGGTTCGTGGAACCAGCCGCGCGCATAGGGGCCGCTTTCCAGCCGGTGACCGCCGGCGACGAGCTTGGCTCCTTCGTTGATGCCGATCTGGACGTATTCCATCACGGTTTGAAGTTGCGACTCGTTGATGCAGGGTCCCATTTCGGTGGTGGGGTCGAGACCGTCGCCGACCTTCAGCGATTTGGCGCGGGCGGCGAAGCGCTCGACAAACTCTTTGTAAACCTTCTTGTGCACGGTGACGCGGCTGGCCGCAGTGCAACGCTGCCCGGTGGTCCCAAAGCCGCCCCAGATGGCGCCATCGATGGCGAGGTCGAGGTTCGCGTCATCCATCACGATAATGATGTTTTTCCCCCCCATCTCGAGTTGGCAGTGCTTGAAGCTGGGGGCACAGGCTTCGCTGACACGGCGGCCCACCTCGGTGGACCCAGTGAAGCTCACCAACGACACGTCCGGGTGGCTCATCAGTGGCGCCCCCACTTCCCTGCCCCCGCCGGTCAGAATATTCACAACCCCGCGCGGCACTCCCGCCTCGGCGAGGACCTGAACCAGGTTGTAAGCGGAAAGCGGCGTGTCCGAGGCGGGCTTGAACACCACGGTGTTGCCGCAAATCAGCGCCGGCATAATCTTCCACGAGGGGATGGCCATCGGAAAATTCCACGGCGTAATCATCGCGCAAACGCCAATGGGCTGCCTGACGCTCATGGCAAATTTATCGCGGAGTTCAGAAGGTGTGGTCTGGCCGAATTGCCGGCGGCCCTCGCCGGCCATGTAGTAGGTCATGTCGATTGCTTCCTGGACGTCGCCGCGAGTTTCGACCAGGATTTTGCCCATCTCGCTGGTCATGTCCCGGGCGAGGTCTTCCTTGCGCTCCAGCAGCATTTCGGCGGCGCGAAACAAGATTTCCGCGCGCTTGGGAGCGGGTATGAGCCGCCACCTGTTGTAGGCCTCCTTGGCGGCATCGACCGCCGCATTGACGTCCTCTTCGGTCGCGGAGGGGAACATTCCAATCAACTCGTCGGTGTTGGCGGGGTTGCGATTTTCAAACGCCTTGTTGCTGCGGGACTCCACCCACTCGCCGTTGATGTAGTTTTTGAAAACCTTGGGAATGACAGCCGTGGCCATAGGTCCTCCTCGACTTTACGGAATGCATTCGACTGCGAACGACGCGCAAGAGGATTCTACAACGCTTCCAGGCGAGAACAAACCTCATCCGTCGCGGGAGGAGTTCGTTCAGTAAAAAGATTTATCCCGGCGCGAGCCTCAAAGGAGTTGGCTAGTTGAAAGTGATCACCGCTGGACAGCAGTTTCCGGCCGGGGTTGCGTGGGTGCACGCGGCGCGGCCCGACCGGCGACTTCAGAACCCAGGCCGAGTTTCTGCAAACTGAGAGCGTCGAGCTTCCCGCTCGGGCTCAAGCCGCGGGAAGCTTGGAACTGCTTCATCGCTTCGGCACTTGAGGCATCCCACTTACCGTTGGGTTCGCGAGTGTAAGCGCCTTCCCGCGCCAGGGCCGACTGAATTTCCCGGATGCGGTCCGGCGTAGGAACCTTCTGGGTGGGCTCACGGCGATGGGACTTGCGGTGCTTTGACGATGCTTTTATGACGCGAGGGTTCGCGCCGCGCTTTGCCGCAGAGGCATCTGCCGTCCGGGTTGCCGCAGCGCGCTTGAGGGAGGCATGGCGCGGTGACTTCTTCTGTGCGCGCAGGGAAATCGGGGCGGCGCCCAGCAGGAGCACCGCCCCGAGCAAGTAGGGTAAAGCTTTCACAGGCTGGGGTTGCATGGTTGTGCTGTCCTCCTCAAACGTCTCACGGTTCATAGCTTCCGCGCGCTGCTCTCACTGCTGCTCGGCGGGAACCACGCCGGAATAGAAGAGCGTCAGCACCTGATCGTTATCGCCATGCCGCATCACTTTGAAAATGACGGGCTGGCCGGGCTTGAGTTTCACAACCGCGCGCCGGTAATCGGCCACGCTGGCAACCGGCTCGTGGTTCACCTCGCCGATGACGTCACCACGGGTGAAGCCAATATCCTCGGCAAAGCTCGCGGGCTCGACTTCGGTGACCAAAACGCCTCGACGGCCTTCCAGGCCGACGCGGCGGGCGCGCTCGGGAGTCAATTCCTCGACGCGCAGGCCGAACTCAATCGCACCGGGCTCGCCGGGTTGGTCATCATTGCGCCCGGCGCGCTCGGGGAAAACCTTGATGCGATCTTCGACCGTCAGAGTTACTTCTTTCTGTTGGCGGTCGCGCATATAAGTGACGCGTACCTTGCCCCCGATGGGCGTCTGCGCAATCGGGTTGACGAGGTCGTTGCCCTTGTGCACTGGGTTGCCGTTTACCGCGGTGATGACGTCGCCCGGCTGCAGGCCGGCCTTCCCGGCCGGACTCCCCGGTGCGACGCCTTCGATGGCGATGCCGTAGGGCGCGCCCAGTTCCTTCAGAGTAACCGGATTGGTGCCGCGCTCCTCGGTGAATTGCACACCGATCGACCCGCGCGTCACCTTGCCGTTGGTGATGAGCTGATTGTAAACGTTGATGGCGGTATTTGACGGCAACGCAAAGCCCACGCCCTCGTAGCCCCGCCCGCCGGTCATAATCGCGGTGTTGATGCCGATCACCTGCCCGGCCATGTCCACCAGCGGACCACCCGAGTTTCCGGGGTTAATCGCGGCGTCGGTTTGGAGGAAGCGCTGGAACTGCTTGGGGCCGATGCCGCGATCC
>QHYU01000224.1 GCA_003224235.1 Acidobacteriota bacterium | reverse complement strand
CCTTGCGCGCCGCTTCGTACGCGGTGTCAGGGAAGATGTCCCAGCCGCCGAAGACCAGGTTGTCCAGTTTCTCGAGGGGCAGGAATTCCCGGATCAGCGGCGAGCGCCGCTCGGTGCGCTTACCCAGGCGAATGGTGGCGAGCTGGGTGAGGGAGCCGACTGGCAGCGCGCCTCCCTTGCGGACCAACTCCACCCCGGCCATAAATGTTGTGCTAACGGCTCCCATGCCGGGCGTGAGAATACCCAGCTTTCCCTTCGGCGGTGCAATGCTAGTCGGTCGGCGCATTCGCTATCCTCCAATTTGTGAATTCCCGCACCAAGCCCCAGGGGGAGCGACAGGCAATTCGGCAGTGAAAGAACCGCTCTCTTCGCTCCGCAGTTATCGAGCGACCCGTAACTCTTCGCGGTAATCTAGATTTAGGTAAACACCACCCTCTAATCAGGGTATAGGAACAGCTTTGAAAATATAAGGGGGAAGGTTTCAGAATCCGATTGGCGGAAGCCGGCGCCACAACCATAGCATCGAGCACTTTGCTGCCTTAGTCGCAGGCACCAGCCACCTGGCAGCCGAATTGGAGAACTCCACAGGCCATACCACATCCCCACTTTCTGTGTGGTATCTATTCTTCTCTCGTATTTTTATCTATTGCGCTTATATTTTTTAAAGCCGATCAAACTCTATATCAGAAGGGGGGACCGTGTTTACAAAGGCTTTCAACAGTCATTCCCCGACCTCCCCAGGTTCGGGAACCTGCGTAGGCATGAACCAAGAAGTGCCTGGGGAGAGCTGTGGAACTACTGTCTTCTCTAATTGGCGAACGAAGGATGAGCAGCCCTAGCTTGGAGCCAAGAGGCAAGCGGAGAAGATACCAGTCCCTCTCTTTTCAACTCTTTGCAAACAAAGGGAGATAGACCATGAAGAAAGCAATTTGGGTCTTATTTCTCATCGCTTGGTCTTCCGCGTTTCTGCCAGCGCTCATGGCTCAGCAGCCGGGGCAAGTCCAAGGGACGGTTGAGGATCCCCACCGCGCCCCTGTAGCCCAAGCATCGGTAAAGCTCATTCCTCAGCCGACCGGCACAGCGCTGAAGACGGTCACAGACGAGGCGGGCCACTTCGTATTCACCGAAGTTGCTGCTGGTGAATATCTGATGCAGGTAAAAATGCAAGGTTTTGAAAAGGCGGAATTACAGCTTAAGGTCGGCTCAAGCCCCACCCCTGCCCAGCGGGTTCGCCTCAAGGTCGCCACCGTGACAGAGGAGATTACCGTGTCGGCGCGATCTGCGGACCCCACTGCTCCCGATCAAAATACCACTGCAGTCGATCTAGATCATGACCTGTTGAGGAGCCTGCCGGCCAAAAATGACAACCCCCTGGCAGTTGCCTCCCTCTTTGTCGATCCTGCGGCGAACGGCGCGGAAGGCACCAAGATCGTAGTGGACGGAGTGGAGGGCGATCAGCTGGACGTCCCGCTCTCGAGTGTTAAGAGCATCTCCGTAAATAAGAATCCGTATTCGACGGAGTTTGGCCGGCCAGGCAAGGGCCGCATTGAAGTGGTGACCCGGGGCGGATCGATTCGTCGTTTTCATCGCCGTTTCAGCTTCACTTTCCGAGATGCGAGCATGGACGCTCGCAATGCCTTCGCCGCGGTGCGCGGGCCCAGGCGGCGCGAGTTGTTTGAGGGGTCGATCGATGGACCGCTGGTCCGTGACAAAGTAACTTTTTTCCTTGGCGGCGAGTACCTCAAGGACGACGACACCGCTTTCACCAACGCCATAACACCGAGTGGTCCCCTCATAGAAAATTTGGGAATCCCGCGGCGCACTCCTCGTCTGTTCGGGCGCATGGACTTTCGACTCACCCCGCTCCAGATCCTCTCCGTGCGGTACAACTGGAGCCGGGACTCGCTACCCAATCAGGGGGTGGGGGCATTCGATCTTCCCGAGCGCGCCTGGAATCAAACCAAAGAGACCCATGAAGTCCGGATCTCGGAGACCGCAATTCCTTCGGCGAATTTTTCCAACGAGGTTCGCTTCGACTTCAGGTCTCGGGCGAAGGAGATTCGCAGTGTGAGCGACGCGGCCGCGATTCTGGTGCTCGGCGCGTTCAACAGCGGAGGCGGGCAGAACTCGCTGCACGACGCGGAGAACGCCGTGGATTTCCAGGACCTTGTCTCCTACATCCACGGGAAACATACATTCCGCTTCGGGGCGATCGTGAAATCCAGGCTCAGCGATTTCTCTGACCGCTCCAACTTCGGTGGCACGTTCACGTTTTCTGACCTCGCGAGCCTCGCGAGTAAGCAGCCTTTTCAGTTCACGGCGAAGCAGGGCGACCCCCGAGTCTCCTTCAACCAGCATGAGTTTGCCTATTTCTTCCAGGATGAGATCCGCTTGTGGCCGCGCTTCGGCTTGCTGCTGGGGCTGCGCCACGAACTGCAGTCCAACCTGCACTACTATAAGAATCTGGCGCC
>QHYU01000147.1 GCA_003224235.1 Acidobacteriota bacterium | reverse complement strand
GATACCAGCATCGAAGGCCTCAACGTCGTTCTCGTTGAAGACATCCTCGACACCGGCCTGACACTCAATTATCTGGTCCGCATCCTTCAGCAACGCAAGCCCAAGGCGCTGCGCATCGCCGCGCTGCTGGATAAGCCTGAGCGCCGCATCAAAGAAGTCAAGGCCGACTATGTGGGTTTCCAGATCCCCAACGAGTTTGTGGTCGGCTACGGGCTCGACTATGCCGAGCGCTACCGCAATCTAAGGGACGTCTGCGTGCTTTCGCTGCCCCCGGAATAGGAGTCGGAGCCGAGGAGTTGCGGGGTTGAAGAGTCGATCATCCGCACACTGAGGCGGCGACACAGATGAAGCCCGTTCTCACCTTGGGAGATTTGGAAGGCGTTCCTGCAGGCGGTGAAGTCACCATCACCTCGGACACGCTGATTACCCCGCTGGCTCGTGAGGAGGCCGAGCGCCGACGCATTACCCTGCGAGTCGTTGAACAAGCCCCGAGCGAGGGCCAGCCCGCGGGAACTGCAGTCCCGCGTCATGTTGTGGCCATCGCCGCGGACCATGGTGGCTACGAGCTCAAAGAGCAATTCAAGAGTTACCTGCGCGAGTGGGGCTACGCCGTTCTGGACCTTGGCACAGATAGCGCCGCTGCCGTCGATTATCCTGATTTTGCCGAAGCTGTGGCCACCGCGCTCGTGCGCGGCGACGCCTGGCGCGGCGTGGTGATCGACAGTGCCGGCATTGGCAGTTCAATCGCCGCCAACAAGGTGCCGGGGGTGCGCGCGGCGCTGTGTTATGATCGGGCCACGGCGCGCAACAGCCGCGAGCACAACGACGCGAATCTGCTTGCGCTCGGCGCGCGCATGATCGCTGCGGAAGCGGCGCGCGAAATCCTGGCTGTCTGGCTGCAGACCCCCTTCGCGGGGGGACGTCACCAGCGGCGGGTGGACAAAATCCGCGCTATCGAAGCGCGCTTTCTGCGTACCGGCTGACTTCGCGGATCTTTGTGCAGCTCGGGTCTTCAGACCGGGGGTTTTCTCTCTTGCTGTCAGCGGGAGCGCTCGTCTTGGAACAGCAGCAACTCGAGCAACTCGTCCAGGCCGTTACCCAGGAGATCCTGGGCTACTTGGGCGGTCCCGAAGCGCCGTCTCTGGCCGGACTCCAACTGGACGATATGGTGTGTCCCGGCTGCGATCAGAACTGCGTTGAGAAATGCGCCCGGAAGACGCGCAAGGTCATCGACGCTGGCGCCGACCGCATCTCCGCCGGTCCGGCTGTCTCCGAGGTGGCGGCCGACATCGCCGGCCTGATTGACCACACGCTGCTGAAGCCCGAGGCCTCACGCGCCGATATCCGCAAACTGTGCTACGAAGCCGTGCGCTTCTCCTTCGCCTCGGTTTGCATCAATCCGTGGTATGTGCCGCTGGCCGCTGAATTAGTGCGTGGCTCGCCGGTGAAGGTCTGCACGGTAGCAGGCTTTCCCCTGGGCGCCACACTGCCGCAGGTGAAGATCTACGAGGCCGAAGAAGCTATCAAGCTCGGGGCGCAGGAAATCGATATGGTCATCAATATCGGCGCGCTCAAGTCCGGCCAGGATGATGTGGTCGAGCTCGATATCCGCGGCGTGGTTGAAGCCAGCCACCGCGGCGGCGCCATCACCAAGGTGATCCTGGAGACAGTGCTGCTTACCCTCGAGGAAAAAGTCCGCGCCTGTGTGGCCAGCAAGAACGCCGGGGCGGATTTTGTGAAGACCTCGACCGGCTTCGGCCCTGCTGGGGCCACGGCCGAAGATGTCGCGCTGATGCGCGCGGTGGTGGGGAAGGATGTCGGGGTCAAGGCAGCCGGAGGCATTCGCAGCCTGGAAGACTTGAAAAACATGGTCAGTGCTGGCGCAACTCGTATCGGCGCCAGCGCCAGTGTCCGCATCCTCGAACAGGCCCGGGGGGTCTCCGCCAATTGATCGGTGCAAGCTGCGATGTCGTTCTTGCCAGCCAATTCGGACTGTCTCTCGCCCACTTTTTGGGGAGCCGTTTTGCGCAAGCCGCCGGACCGCCTGCTATAATGCTGCCTTGAATTTTAGAACGCGATCTGTGCCAAGCACATTTCGCGAGCCGGAGATAGCTCTAACTCAACCTGGATCCTTTAGGAGCCAAATTGCATCCTGAGACTGAGCCTGAGACGCTTACGCTGTCCGCTGCGGCAGCCGCCGAAGGCGCAGCGGTGGAGAAATATCCGGCTGAAATTCTGCCCACGCTGGTGGAAATCGGCGAGGAAATCAATGCCTCGCTTGATCTCGACGAGGTGCTGGCCAAGACAGCGGCGCTCGTCAAGCGCCTGCTCGACTGCGAGATTTTTGCCGTCCTGCTGCTGGAGGAAAAAACCGAGCAGCTCTATATCCATTTTGCGATTGGCCACAGGAAGGAGGTCGTTGAGACCTGGCGTATCCCGCTCGGGCAGGGCGTGACTGGCACCGCCGCGGCCACCAAGCAGGCAGTGCGCGTCTCCGATGTGAGCAAATACCCCGGGTACCTCAATGCTCTCGGCGCAGTACGCTCGGAGCTCGCCGTGCCGCTGCTGGTCAAGGGTAAGAGCATCGGCGTGCTCGATATTCAGAGCCGGCAGCTCGACTACTTCACTCGGGACCAGCAGAACATTCTCACCATCGTCGCCAGCCGTATTGCCATCGCCATCGAAAATGCGCGTCTGTTTGAGCGGGTGCGGTCCCAGGCCGACACACTACGAGTGCTCAATGAGGTTGGACGCGAGGCCAGCTCCATCCTGGACGTCGAAGAGCTGTTGCGCCGCGCTGCCGAACTGGTTAAGCGCGTCATTGACTATCAGATTCTGAGCATCCTGCTGTACGACGACCAGCAAAAGGTGTTTCGCCACCGCCTCGACGTGAAATACGGTGAGAGAATTCAGGGTAGGCTGCGCAGCCCCGCGAGCGAGGGCATCGTGGGCGCTGCGGCGGGTTTGCGCCAGCCGGTGCTGGTGCCGGACGTCACCGCGGACCCGCGCTACGTCATGGTGAATCCGGAAACGCGCTCGGAGCTCGCCATTCCGATGATCCACAAGAATCGCGTGATAGGCGTGCTGGACCTGGAGAGCCCGAAATTGCACTACTTCACCGAGGAGCACGTCCAGACGCTGTCGGTTTTGGCGGCACAATTGGCGGTTTCGCTGGAAAACGCTCGGCTCTATGAGCAGGTGGCGCGGGACGAAGCCCGCATGGACCGCGAGCTCCACGCCGCGCAACGCATGCAGGGCGCGTTACTCCGTCCTGTGCCGGCCGAAGACTACGGCTTGGACATCGCGGCGCGCGTCCTCTCGGCTCGCGAAGTCTGCGGCGACCTTTACGACTTCCTGCGTTACGGCCCGCAGCAGCTCGGCGTGACCCTGGGCGACGTCAGCGGCAAAGGCAGCGCCGCGGCGCTCTACGGTGCGGTGGCCATTGGAATTCTCCGCAGCTTGGCCCCGCAGAAGTTGCAACCCGCCGAGATGCTCCGCCAGATGAACAAATTGATCTGCGAGCGCCGCATTGAAGGCCGCTTCATGACGCTGTGCTTCGCCACCTGGCAGAATGGCCGGCGCAAGCTGCGCATCGCCAACGCCGGCCAGTCGCAGCCGCTGCTCTGGAAGAGCGGCCGCTGCGAAAAGGTGAACCTGGTCGGGTTTCCCCTCGGCATTTACGACGACGTTAGCTACGAGGAGTGGGGAGTTGTGCTCGATCCCAGCGACGTGCTGGTATTTCACTCCGACGGCTTGGCCGAAAGTGCCAACGCTGAAGGTCAACTCTACGGGACCGATCGTTTACGGGAAGTAATCGAAGCCAACGCCAAGCTTACTGCCGCCGAGTTGGCCGACCGCCTGCTCGCCGAAGTCGCGCAGTTCTCTCAGGGTCTTCCGATCTCCGATGATCGCACGCTGGTGGTAATGAAGGTCAAGTGAGGGTGCCGGTGGCCTTTCGCCCGCGTCTCTCGCGGCCCCCCGATCCGACGCTCTATACGCCGAATTTTGCCTATCGCCGTGGTCGCCTGTTCTGCGAGCGCGTCCCGTTCGAGCGCGTGGCGAAGCGCGTCGGTACTCCCGCGTATCTCTATAGCCGCGCCAGTATCGAAGCTGCTTACCGGCGCCTCAATCATTCGCTGGCTTCACTGCCCCACACCCTATGTTACGCGGTCAAAGCCAACTCGAATCTGGCGATTCTGCAACTCCTGGCGCGCCTTGGCAGCGGTTTCGATGTGGTGAGCGGCGGTGAGCTCTATCGCTTGCAGCGCATTGGGGTGCCCGGCTGGCGAATTGTTTTTTCCGGCGTCGGCAAGACGCGCGAAGAAATTCGCGAGGCGCTCCACTACACAGCCACCGGCGGCACCCGCAGGCGCCGCGACACCCCCGCAGGCATCCTGCTCTTCAACGTCGAATCTCCCGCGGAACTCGACCTGCTTGTCTCCGAAGCCGCCCGCGGCGTCGCGACAGGAGGCCGTCGCGTTCCCGTCGCTATTCGCGTCAATCCCGATGTCGAGGCCGGCGGCCACCCGCACATTTCCACCGGGCATCGCCGCCATAAGTTCGGTATGGATTGGGAGGATGCGCGGCGGCTGTATCTGGCGCACCGTGACTCGCGCTGGATTGCCTGGCAGGGCCTCAGCGCGCACATCGGGTCGCAGATTCTTACCCTATCCCCGTTTCGCCGGGCGCTCGGGCGTCTGGCGGGATTTGTGCGCGAGCTTGCCCGTGCGGGCGTGGCCCTCAAGTTTCTCGATTTCGGCGGCGGCTTGGGCGTGCGGTACGCGGCCGAGCAGCCGCCGGACATTACCGCCTATGCTCGCGCAGTCGCCGCGGCGGTGCGACCGCTGGGTTGCCACCTGCTCCTCGAGCCGGGACGCGCGCTGGTCGGCCCGGCCGGCGTCCTGCTCACTCGTGCGCTCTATACCAAGCACAATCGCGGCAAGAACTTTGTTGTAGTCGATGCCGCGATGAACGATTTCCTCCGCCCTGCGCTGTATGGTGCCACGCACCCTGTGACGAGTGCGGTGCGTCCTGTCGAATCGTCTGGGTCTAGTAAAGCGCCACACAACCCATCCGGGCATGGAATGCGCGCTGACGTCGTGGGACCCGTCTGCGAAACTGGTGATTTCTTCGTGCAAGATTGGCCGCTCGACGAGGTTAGCCCCGGTGACCTGCTTGTGGTGTGGGGCACAGGAGCCTACGGATTTGTGGCCGCCTCCAACTACAACTCGCGGCCTCGCCCCGCGGAGGTGCTCGTCGAAGGCAACCGCTTCCGCATTATCCGCCGCCGGGAATCCCGCGCGGATCTTGTCCGTGGCGAGTGACGCCATATCTGTGGCGCCGCACTTCAGGGTATGTCGCATGGATTGTGCCGGGCTGAACAGTCTGTAAGAAAACTCGAGTTTCTCGTCAGGCACGCCTTCAGGCGTGCCGCAGTGGGGCCAGTTCAAATACCTCTTCAGTGGCTTCAGCCCCTGGCGCCCGATGCCTACTGCCAGCTTGCCTCGTAGACAATCTTGCCGCCGATGAGGGTCACGCGCACTTTTACGTTGCCAATTTTCTCCGGTGGGATCGCGAACAGATCAGCGTCGAGAATCACCATGTCAGCTAGTTTGCCGACTGTGATCGAGCCTTTTTCTTTTTCGCCGTACTCGGAATAGGCCGAGCCCATGGTATACGCCTGGATGGCCTCGGCGAGGGTGATCTTCTGCTCCGGGAACCACCCGCCGGGGTTTTTCCCATCGAGCGTCCGCCGGGTCACTGCCGCATAGATGCCCAGCAGTGGGTTGAGTGGAGCCACCGTCCAGTCCGAGCCGAACGCCAGCCGCACGCCGTGGTCTAGGAAGCTGCGAAACGCGTACGAGGTCTTGCAACGTTCGTGCCCAATGCGCTTTTCGGCCCAGCGCCCGTCGTCGATGGTGTGGTAGGGCTGCACGGAGGCGATTACGCCCAGCCGCGCAAACCGCTCGAAGTCGTCCGGATGAACGTGCTGCGCATGTTCGATCCGGAAGCGGCGATCGGCGCGCGGCTCGACGGGGTTCACCACACGCGGGCCGTTCTGCTTTTGCACTTCCTCGAAGATCTCCAGCACGATCCGGTTGGCCTTGTCACCGATGGCGTGTACGGCCAGTTGCAGTCCGGCTCGGTCGCCGCCCAGCGCCATCTTCAGCATATTGCCTTCCGGGAACATCATTTCGTTCAGCAGGCCAGAGGTTTCGGGAGCGTCTCTGTAAGGCGCGAAGAAAAGTGCAGTGGTGGAACCGAGCGAGCCATCCGCAAAGCCCTTGAGCGCGCCCAGGCGAATCCAGTTGTTGCCGAACCCGGCGAGGATGCCCGCCTGCGCTGGTGCTTTCCATTGCTGGATCGGCGTCATGCAGTAGATGCGCAACGTCAGCTCACCCCGAGCCGCCAGCTTTTGATAGGCGCGCACGTCTTCGGTGCTGCTGATGTCGTGAATCCCGGTGACGCCCAGACGCCGCGCCTCGTCCAGGGCCGCACGGATGGCGTGCATCCGCTGCTCTTCGGTCGGCGGCGGGACGACGCGAAATACCAGGTCCATTGCCGCGTCTTTCAGCAACCCGATCGGCTCACCTCTCGCATCCTTGACGATTGTCCCGCCCGCCGGGGTCGGGGTGTCGCGAGTGACCCCAGCCAGGCGAAGCGCCAAGCTGTTGGCCAGCGCCATGTGGCCGTCATAGCGACTGACCAGGACGGGATGGTCCGGTGTCAGCGCGTCGATCCACTCGCGGTTGGGGAGCGTTCCGCCCCACATTTCGTGGTCCCATTCGCCGCCGAGGATCCACTCCCCTCTGGGCAGCTTGCGAGCGTACTCGCCGATGCGTTGAGCAAACTCGGCGGGTGTGGCGGCTTGGCGGAGTTGCACCCCGCTGAGTTCCGCGCCTCCGCTGCTGAAGTGGACGTGCGCATCAATAAAGCCGGGGAGCACAGTTTTGCCGCGCGCATCGATGCTTCGTGTCTTCGGCCCGATCCATTGCTTGATCTGGGCGTTTGTGCCCACCGCGGCAATCCGCTCGCCCAGGACTGCGATGGCCTCAGCACGTGGTTGTTCCGGGTCCACCGTCCAAACCTTGCCGTTGAGCACCACGATATCTGCCGCCGGACCTGGACGCGCAGTGCCCTTATGCTCTTTTTCTGCCGCAGGCATTTTAATTGGCAGCAATAGACTCAGGATCGGTAGCAGGAGGAACGCGCGGCTTTGTGCCATTAGACGCTTCCCCTTCTACGGCGCTGGAGCCGTGCTCGCGCACCATGGTGAGCGCCCGATCAGCGTTCTTCCCACTTGAGTTTGCTGCGGAGGATCTCGAAGTAGGTCTTCCGCGCCGGGCGAACCAGCCGCAGCTTGTTAGGCACTTTGGAAATCACCACCAGGTCGCCGCGTTTCAGATCGACGCCCACTTGCCCGTCCAGCGTCAGGAAAACGGCCTCCTCGCGAGACTCGAAATCCAACTCGATTCTGTTGGTGTTGGGGACGACCAGCGGCCGGTTGGTTAGTGTGTGTGAGCAAATCGGGGTAATCAAGAATGCTTCGACCGTCGGATAAATGATCGGCCCCCCGGCGGCCATGGAATACGCTGTTGAACCCGTGGGCGTCGAGATGATTAACCCATCGGCTTTGTAACTGCACACGTAGGAGCCATCAATTTGCAAATTGAGGTCGACCATGCGTGCCAGGGGGCCTTTGTTCAGCACGGCATCGTTTAAGGCCCGCTGCCGCGCGACCACGTTGCCGTCGCGAATCACTTCCGCCTGAAGCAGGACGCGCTCGCTGATGCGATGTTTACCCTCGATTACCTGCTGAAGGATGGGATAGAGTTCGTCAAGTGTGACGCTGGTGAGAAAACCCAGGCCGCCCAGGTTCACCGGCAGAATCGGCACGGTGTGCTCGCCCAATAGCCGCGCCGCCGCCAGCAGCGTGCCGTCGCCGCCCAGCACGATGAGCAGGTCTACCAAAGCGGGCAACTGCTCCCGGGGTCGCTCACGCCCGTCCGGAGGGAGGCAGGCCGCCGTTTGGGAGTCGTAGAAAACCTCCAGGTTGAATGCAGCGAGCCGTTCGAGGAGCTGCGGCACCACCCTTTCGACTTCCTCGGGCCGGGGCTTGGAGATGATGCCAACTGTTCGGATCATGGAGTCCCCATTTCTCTCCGCTGCGGCCGCATTTTACTTCGCTCCCCGCCGGGCGTGGAGGAAAAACTCCAGGTTTCCCTCAGCGCCCGGCAGGCGGCTCGGCCGCACTGCCTCGACGAGGAGGCCCGTCTCCACTGCAGCGGCCTTCACCCGCTCGACGGCGCGCTGGTGTAATTGGGGGTCGCGCACGATGCCGCCTTTGGCGATTTCGCCGCGCTCGAGCTCAAACTGCGGCTTCACCAGAATCAGGAACTCCGCGCCAGGTTTGGCAACCGCCGCCACCGCCCGAAGGACTTTGGACACGGAGATGAACGAGAGGTCGATGGTGACCAGATCCACAGCCTCACCCAAGTCGTCCGGCCCGAGCTCCCGCGCATTGCGCTCCACGAGGATCACGCGCTGGTCCTGCTGCAACTTCCACGCCAACTGGTTCACAGTGACGTCCACGGCATACACGCGCCGCGCCCCATGCTGTAGCAGGCAGTCGGTGAACCCGCCAGTTGACGAACCGGCATCCAGGCAGACTTTGTCCGAGGCGCTCACGTGAAAATCCTCCAGCGCGCCCTCTAGCTTCAGCCCGCCCCGGCTCGCGTAGCGGAGCCTCCTGCCGCTGATTTCGATGCCTGCATCCCTCACCACTAGCGCCCCGGCCTTTGTGACCTTTTGTTGATCAACGAGCACTTGTCCGGCCAAGATCAGCCCCTGAGCCTTCTGGCGCGTCTCCGCCAAGCCGCGCTCGACGAGAAGCACGTCCAGGCGCTTCTTCTCGGGCTTCTGCTTCGAATGAGCTTTGGATTTCACCGCAGTGGAGAGACTTGATTGCGCATTCGAGCCGGTTTGATAGCTTCTGCAGGGCCTTCCGGCCGCCAATCTGTAGCGCCGGCGTCTCGCGCTGACGGTCCGCACCTTTCGCGACGTGGCTAGGCGCGCCGGAGGACGAGGAATTCCGCAAGCTCTCTCAACCGCTGGGCGCGCTCGCCGTAAGGCTCAAGTTCCTTGATGGCGCGTGTTGCAAGTTCCGTGGCCATCTGGTGAGATTTCTCCAGGCCATAGAGTGCCGGATAGGTGGCCTTCCTCTGCGCCTGATCCTTTCCAGCGGTCTTTCCCAGCGCTGCCGAGGACTCCTCGACGTCGAGGATGTCGTCCACTACCTGAAACGCCCAGCCGATGTTTCCGCCAAAGCGGCCGAGTTGTGCTACGTCGGCCTCGGCCGCGCCGCCGCACAGCGCGCCTGCCACCACCGACGCGCGGATCAACGCCGCGGTCTTCGACCGGTGGATGTACTCCAGCATTTCCGGAGCAATGTCCTTGCCCTGGGCTTCCAGGTCGGCCACCTGCCCGCCCACCATGCCGTCCACCGTGCCCGCCGCCGCTGCCACTTCGCGGATGACCGCCACGCGTCGTGCCGGCTCGACCTGCGCCTCCGCCAGGGTGGCAAAGGCTAAGGTCAGCAGGGCATCGCCGGCCAAGATGGCAGTGGCCTCGCCAAATTTCTTGTGACACGTGGGCTTGCCGCGCCGCAGGTCGTCGTTGTCGAGCGCGGGCAGATCGTCGTGAATCAGCGAGTAGGTGTGGATGAACTCGAGCGCGCAGCCCGCTCGCAGGGCGGCCTGCGACTTCGGGTCGAAGATGCGCGCCGCCTCCAGGCAGAGGATCGGCCGGATGCGTTTGCCGCCGGCAAACACACTGTAGCGGATGGCGCGATGGATGGAAGCTGGCGGCGTATCTTCGCGCGGCAAGAGCGGCTCGAGCGCCGCCTCCACCTCCTGCCGGTCTTCCTCGAAGAAGGAAGGGAATTTCATGCCGGTGACTTGCTCGGGAGTGTTTCCCTTGGGCATGCCCTTTGGCTGGGGTGCGGGCGGGCTCAAGACTCTTCTTCAGCTTCGGGCTCGAAGGGCTCGGCGGCCATTTTTCCGTCGGCCATCTTCAGCAGAATCTCGACGCGGCCTTCGGCCTCCTCAAGTTGCTTCTGGCAGTCGCGGGAGAGTTGGACTCCTTCTTCAAACAGCTTCATGGCTTCATCGAGCGAAAGATTGGCATTCTCCAGCTTTTTCGCCACCTCTTCCAAGCGCGCCAGGGAGCGTTCAAACTCCGGCTTTTTGGGCGGCTCTGGTTTTTTGCCGGTTGTTGGGTTCACTGGGTTGCTGTCCTTACCTCTGGCACCCCGGACAAAAATAGCTGGTTCGTCCACCTTGCTCGATTCGCCGGATGCGGCCGGCACACCGCCGGCAGGCTTCTCCTTCGCGGCCATACACGCGAAGGATTTTCTCCAGTCCCTGAAACCACCATGCCGGGTCGCGAAAGTTTGGGGCCGGATGAAGGCAGTATTTTAATGCACGGCGGAGAACGTTCACAATGGCTTTGTGCAGGCGGCGGGCCTCGCGAGATGTAAGGCGATCGGCTCGGCGCCGCGGGTCAAGCCGCGCGTGCCACAGCACTTCGTTGGAGTAGATATTTCCGAGGCCGGCGATGCGCGTTTGATCCATCAGCAAAAGCTTCACCGGACGCCGGGCGGCACTGAGCAGCGCCTGCAGTTGTGCCGGTGTGAATCTCGGCGAGATCGGATCCACACCGAGCGCGCGGATTTCGGGGGATTCATCAGGATGGGCGCGCCAGCGTACCCGGCCGAAGTGACGCCGGTCGACGAAGCCCAGCGTGCCGGCATTGAGTTGCAGCGCGACGTCAATGTGGCCCTGCGTCTCGGGCTTGTCGAACCAGATAAGTTGCCCATCCAGCTTGAAATGCATCAACAAACAGCCACGGCCCAGACGCCACAAGAGATATTTGCCTCGCCGCTCGACCCCTTCGATGCGCTGGCCCTCAGCGCCGCGGCGCAGCTCGGCCGGGCTTTGCGGGCGCACCGCAATGGAGTGCAGCACCTGGCAGCGGCGGATCGTCTGTCCCCGGACCAGCGGCCGCAGGGTGCGCGCGATAGCCTCGACCTCGGGGAGTTCCGGCATGGATGTGAGGCTAGTGGTTTGGCTCCGGCAGCAGGTGCAGACGGTGCTTGCGGGCCTTTTCTTCTGCCGCTTCGCTGAAGGGAGCGGGGATGCCGCGGCCCTCGAACCACGCGCGGAACTGGTCGCGATAGTGCGGGCTGCCGAACTGGCCGGATTGCCCCAGGGTTACGTTCATCAGTGAGTTGTCGAAATTAGACAGATCGGCCACGTAGCGCATGGCCGGGCCGTGCGACGGCTGTGCTACCTTTACGGTGTAGATCGTGCCGGCCTGGTCGGTGGGCCCGATACTCAGCAAGCGTTGCATCCAGCCAGTGCGTCCCAGCGGATGCAGTATTTGCAAGGCGTTGAGTTGGCCCCAACGCCAGCCGGCGGGCTTGGGCTGCTTGGTGTCGCTCGCCAGATGCTTCACCGCCTCGTCAGCGGCAGCCATCAGCATTTCCTCGTAGCTATGGAACTCTGGCGGCAGCCAATGCGCAGGCCGCTCGCGCAGCACTTTATCGAGGAAAATGGAGTCGCGCCACTCATACAGTGTTATTTCTCGCCCCAGGACCGGCCGGAGCAGGCTTGCCATAAAGAAGCGCCGCGTGTACTCGACGAACGCCGTCTCGATCGATTCTGCCTTTGCGCGCCCGTCCCAGTGCACCAGCCGCGCGAGCAACTCCCGGGCCCGCGGGTCTTTCGCGTGGGCGGGGCTGTTGGTGCTGTGACTCGCCCGGACCATCTGCTCGGCCAGAAAGCGATGCGGCAGGCTGACAATGTCGTCCTGGATGGCCAAGCAGTCGGCGGGCTGAAGTTTTTTCTTCTGCGCCAGCAAGTCATAGATGCGCGCCGTGCGCCACGGCGACGCCCAGCGGTCGGTCAGATAGTGGGGGTAGCCAGGCCCCACGACGCGCGCATTAGCCGTGGCAATCACGCCCCCGGGGGGGTTGAGCACCTGCGGCAGTTCGTCAAAAGGGATGTAGCCTGTCCATTCGTAGTCATCGGTGTCCCCCGGCACGGGCAGGGCGCCATCACCTTTTTTTCTCACCGGGATGCGCGCCGCCACGATGAAGCCGATGTTCCCGTCCACATCCGCATAGACGATGTTCTGCGCCGGCCCGGGAATCTGCCGCAAGGCCTCGCGAAACTCCCCCCAGTTCTGTGCGCGCCCCAACAAGGAGTAAAGCCCGGCCAGCCCGCCTGGTTCCAGAGCTGTCCACTTCAGCGCGTACTTGCGAGTTCCCTCGCTTCGCACTACAGGCCCGTGGCGTGTGATGTACACGTCCAGCACGGTGTCTTCCTGACCCAGGACATGAATCCTTTCGGTGCGGACTTCGGCCTGCACGTATTTGCCGTTTACCAGGTAGTCGAGCGGCCGCTCGGGGTGAAACGTTTCGATGTAGAGGTCCTCTACGTCGGCGCCGTTGTTGGTAAATCCCCAGGCGATTCGGTCGTTGTGCCCGATGATGATCCCCGGGGCGCCGGGTAGCGCAAACCCTTTGACGTTCCAGCCCGGCCCGGTTAGGTGGAGGATGTACCAGATGGAAGGCGCGCTGAGCTGGAGGTGAGTGTCGTTGGCCAGCAGCGGTTTTCCGGAGGCTGTGTGCTTACCATCCACCACCCAGTTGTTGCTTCCAATCGCTGCGCGCACTTCCTCATCAAACTGCTCGAGAAATGTCTCCGCGGCATTCCATGCGCGCTGGGTCTCGTCGAATGTGACTCGTCTTCTTGGGAGCTGCGGGATCTGTGCGTGTGGTGCCGTTCGCTTTTTGGGCTTGGCTTTCTTTGCCCGGCTGGGCGTTTCAGGCGCTGTGTTGTCGACGATTACGTGATCGAATGCGGAGTCGGTTAGGAAGAGCTCCCGGGCCCGGTCAGGGCCAGCCAGTTCGGTCACCCGGGCTCGCTTCAGCTCTGCGCCCCAGGTGTTGGTCAGCGTCTGGTACATGTAGCCGGCGATGAGAAGCGAATCGGAGGGCTTCCACGGCCGCGGGTTGCATCGCAGGTGGGTGAACTCCCACGGCAGTGCGCCCTGGCGCTCATCGATGTAGCGGTTCACGCCGCGCGCATAAGCCTCAAGGATCCCGCGCACTTCCGGGTTGAGGTTCTCGGCCTCGCGCTCCGCTGCGACGTGCAGGCCCAGGATGCGATACTGGCGGTCCAACTCGAGCGTCCCCGGCCCAAAGATCTCGGAAAGCTCTCCCGCCGCCAACCGTCGCAGGATGTCCATCTGCCAGAGCCGGTCCTGCGCGATGACGTAGCCCTGTGCAGTGAGGAGGTCATCAAGAGAGCCGGCCCGAATGTGGGGCACGCCCCACGCGTCGCGGTCCACCGTGACTTCGTGTTGGAGTTCGGGCAGAACAGCCGTGCCGTCTACCTGCGGCAGGGTGCGGCGAAGCAACCACCAGCCTGCCAGGGAACCCAGAATTGCCACCAGGAAAATGAAAACCAGGAGGTAGCGAAGCGCTCGTAGCAGGATCTTCACCTCTGATTGCGGAATCGACGCGGAGTGTAAACCACTCGCCCGCCGCAGCGCAACGCTCCTCCAGCAGGGTCTTGCCGGTTGGTAAAGCCCTGCGGCGACTGAGTCGGAACGCAAGGACTCAAAAGATGCCCACGGATTTCGAAATCGATTTTTCGAGGTTTCCACACACGCTCTTGGCCCGCCGCTACCCTTACCTCGGGCAGGCTGTTAGAATCAGCGCACCATGGAGGCCCGATCGGTGCAGCCATGATTGCGTTGCGCCTCGTTGCGGTGTTCGCGCTGGTCGGCGTCAACGCCTTCTTTGCCGCGACCGAATTCTCGCTGGTGGCCATCCGCCTCTCGCGCGTCCGACAATTAGTCGAGCAGGGCAATCCGCGGGCGCGCGTGATCCAGGAATTGATTGACGATCTGGACCGCGTTGTCTCCGGCGTGCAGGTGGGGATCACGCTGACCAGCTTGGGCCTGGGCTTCCTTGGCCAGATCACGCTGGTGGGGATCATCCAGCAGGCGCTGTGGTGGGTGCAGGGGCCGAAGGCAGCGGTGATCGCGCACAGCTTCTCCATCGCGCTGGCGTTCATGCTACTCAGCATGATGCACGTGGTGCTGGGCGAACTGGTGCCCAAGAGTTTGAGCCTGCAGCGCGCCGAGCGCGTGGCTCTGCTGGTGGCCCGCCCGTTCCGCTGGTACCTCCACACCTTCCGCTGGGCTATCCTCCTGCTGGATAGTATGGCCAGGCGGATCGTCCGCGCCTTGGGCGTGGTCGCGCCGCACAGCCATACACTGGTGCACTCCTCGGAGGAGTTGCAGATTCAGATCCAGCAGGCGGGCGAGCGCGGCCTGCTGGCTCCCGGCCAGGAAACGTTTATTCAGCGCGCTCTCGAGCTGGAGCGTTTGCAGGTGCGCGAAATCATGGTACCGCGGCCGGATATGCACGTGCTGCCAGTCGAGGCCAGCCTGGAAGATGTCCTATCGGTCTTCGCCACCACGCAGCGTTCCCGCATTCCGATTTACCAGGACTCGCTGGACCACGTCCTGGGGTTCATCCACATCAAGGACATGCTCTGGGTTTTGTTGGACCGCGAACGCCGTGCCGAGGAAGGTTTGCCCACGCCGGAGTTCAACCTGCGCCGCGTGCTGCGCGAGGTCCTCATCGTGCCGGAAACCAAGTCGGCCGCCGAGCTGTTGGTGGAATTGCGCGCGCGGCACACTGGCCTCGCCCTGGTGGTGGACGAATTTGGCAGTATCCTGGGCCTGGTTACGCTCGAAGATATCGTCGAACAGGTGGTCGGAGAGATTCATGACGAGTTTGATGTTGTCGAGCGGCCCCTCACCCTGTCCGACGGTGCGATGATCTTTGACGCCTCGCTGAACGTGCGCGATCTGGAGACCCAGTACAACATTTCGCTGCCTGAAGACCCGGCTTACGCCACCGTGGGAGGATTCGTGCTGAGCCAGTTGGGTTTCATCCCGCGAGGAGGAGAAAGCTTTGAGTACAACGGCTATCGTTTCACCGTCGCGGAAATGGACCGCCGGCGCGTGGCTCGGCTCAAGATTCAGAGGGTGAAGCCGGCCGAGCCGCGCGCCTCGGGCCTCGCGGGAAACGGACCGGAGGGCACTACCGCCCTGCCGGCGGGAACGCCCGCGCCCGCCGAGGCGTCGAATCCTCCGGAAACGCCGAAAACCCCGAACAAATGATCCGTCATCTCCTTCTCCGCTTTCTCTTCACTCTTCCCGCGCTCTGGCTAATTCTCACCATGGTTTTTCTCTTGGTGCACATCGTTCCCGGCGATCCTGTGCAGCAGATGCTCGGCGAAGGCGCTCGCGCCGAGGATATGGAGCGGCTTCACCGCGCCCTGGGTCTTGATTTGCCCCTGCATGTGCAGTATGGCCGCTACCTAGCCGGTCTGCTGCGTGGGAATTGGGGACAGTCATTCCGCTTCCAGACGCCAGTATTGCGGGTTGTCCTCGAACGCTACCCGGCGACCATTACGCTGGCCCTGACCGGCTTGCTAATTTGCGCCGCAATTGGCATCCCCGCGGGTGTTCTCGCTGCACATCGCCGCGGCCATGCTGCAGACCGCGCAGTGGGATTCTTTACCCTGCTAGGCCTTTCGGTGCCCAACTTTGCCTTGGGTCCTGTATTGATTCTTCTCTTCTCGATTCAATTGGGCTGGCTTCCCGTCTCGGGCAAGGAAGGCGGGGCCAGTTTGGTTCTGCCCGGCATCACCCTGGGCGCCGCCTTGGCGGCCATCCTTACCCGCACGGTGCGCAGCTCGATGATTGAAGAGCTTTCGAGCGACTACGTGCGCACGGCGCGCGCGAAGGGTCTACCGGAGTCGGCTGTGCTGTTCCGCCACGCCTTTCGCAACGCCCTGATTCCCATCGTCACGATTCTCGGCTTGCAGTTTGGCACCCTGCTCGCCGGCACCATCGTCACCGAGACAATCTTCTCCTGGCCGGGCATCGGACGGCTCACCGTGCAGGCCATCCAGGCGCGAGACTATCCGCTGCTCCAGGGCTGCATCCTGGTGATTGCTTTCTCTTATGTCGTCGTTAATTTGCTGACCGATTTCATCTACGCTCTGGCGGACCCCAGAATCCGGCTGCAATGACCGGCTTCTCGCAAGTCGGGCAATTCCTTCACCAGAGCGGCTTGGGGCGCTGGGGCCTGGCCGTGACTCTGCTGCTGGCATTGCTCGCTGTGGGGGCGCCGTGGCTGGCGCCCTACGACCCGGCGGCCCAGAACCTCCCCGAGCGCCTCGTCCCTCCCAGCGGCGGGCACTGGCTGGGGACTGACGAACTGGGTCGCGACATCCTCTCGCGCATCTTCTATGGCGCGCGTGTTTCGATGCTGGTTGGCGCCTCGGTGGTCTTTGGCAGCGGCCTGGTCGGCCTGATTCTGGGTTCACTCGGAGGCTACTTCGGGGGCTGGCTCGATCGCCTTGTGAACGTCGTCCTCATCAACGCTTTTCTATCCTTTCCCGGCATCTTGCTGGCGATTGGCTTTGCCGCGTTCTTGGGCCCCGGCCTCGGGAAAGTGATCCTTGCGCTGATCATAACTGGCTGGGCTGGCTATGCGCGACTGGCACGCGCCCAGGTCCTAAAAACGAAAGAGATGGAATACGTCCTCGCCGCCCGCTCGCTCGGGGCGTCTCATGCGCGCATACTGCTGCGGCACTTGCTGCCAAACATCCTCCAGCCGGTGCTCATCCAGGCGACCATTGGCATGGCCAGCGCCGTCCTCGCGGAATCAACGCTCAGCTTCCTGGGGCTCGGGGTGCTCACGCCGGTGCCGAGTTGGGGAGCGATGCTCAACGACGCCCGCAGTCATCTGTTCGACGCGCCCCATATGGTTGTATCTCCCGCGCTGGCTGTCATGGCTGCGGTTCTGGCCTTCAACCTACTGGGCGACGCGTTCCGCGACTGGCTCGACCCGCGCACTCGCGCCTACCTGGTCACACTTGAGCTGACTCGCTAGCGTCGTTCCAACTTGATTCGCCTACAGTCCGCGCCGCCTTGTAGTGCCAGCGTCCCGCTGACGGTTTGCGATATACGGCTACCCACGCTGTCGCAAAGGTGGAAAATGCGCTCGCGGGTCGGGGCTAGGAGGACCTACGCCAGGTCTAAGGTAACTTCCGCGCCGCGGTGCACGCCGAGCGCCCGCGCCGCATTGCCCCTGTGCACCGAAATTTCCAAAAACCCGCTTGACCCCGGGATGGCAAACGGTTCTCCGGGCGCGCCCTGCGCGTAAGTCTGGGCGAGTTGATGAATCTCTTTGCCGTCGATATGAAGTTTGATCTTTCCCTCTGCGGTCATTGCTGGGGGCAGGTCTTCCATGGTCAAGTTGGTCATCAAGTTCCCGAAGTTGTCCACGCGCAGCACTACGCCCTTGAGGGCATTGCCCGACGCTTTGGGTTTGGGCAGAGCGAAGCGCACGTAGTCCGTCACCTCCTCGCCGAAGCTTGCTGTCTGGGAGCCCTTCGAGAGCCACCCCGCCGCTGGTGCGAAGATGTCGCGGCCATGAAAAGTCGAGCTGATTGGGTTGAGGAAGTAGTGGTCCGCGGTGATATGCCTGACGCTCACGCTAGCTTCCTTCTCGTACACCATCGAGAGTACGCCGTTGTCCGGCGCGATGAAGTATTGCGTCTCTCCGGCGACCAGCAGCGGGCGCCGTTGCGTCCCCACGCCCGGGTCCACCACCACTACGTGGATCGTGCGCGGCGGAAAATAGCGGTAAGCCGCGCCGATCGTGAGAGCGCCATCCAGCACGTCATAGGGCGCAACGTGGTGGTTGATGTCCACGATCTTCGCTTCCGGATTGATGTTCAGGATTACGCCCTTGAGCGTGCCCACAAGGTGGTCGCTCGTGCCGTAGTCAGTGACGAGGGTAATTATCCGTGCCGTCAAGGTCTCTCTCCCCGTGATACCTTTCGACTCCGCTCGGTCGGGGTTACCGTCGGGGCGACGGAGCAGAATCGCAAAGTATCTAACGTTCTGGTACTTGTCAAGGTAACGTACGGCGGGAGGTGCTTCCTGCCGCCTGGACCTTAACAGGCCGGGGAAAAAGCGCCTTTGCCTGCCATGCCGAGGGCCGATCCCGCCTTGCGGGATGTCGGGCCGAGGAATCTCTCTTCGCCGAAAATGACGAGTTGCTGCGTTTTTTTAGCACCCTGTTGAATCCCCCGCCCCCCGCCCTGACATCATCGCCATCGCCGCGGCGGGGCCGCAGAACCGCGCACCAGCGCAATCCGCAGCCGGGCTTTCGCGGTAGATAGTTGTTGCGGATCACCTAGTGCTGGCATCTAATGAGGCGCCATGAATATCCGCAAACCCAAGCCTGGGCAATTGCCCGAGCGCGAAGTCTCCTCCGAACCCATCTATCACGCTCGGCGGCGGTTCTTGCAGGCGGCGGGACTCGGCGTCAGCGGCCTCGCTTCGAGGTTGGGAGCAGTCTTCACCGCCGGCACCACGCCGCGTTCGGCCGAGCTTCGCTCCCTCACCGCCCAGCGCAACCCCAAATTCAAAGTGGAGGGCAGGGAAATCTCTCCGGAAGCGATTACCGCGGGCTTCAACAACTACTACGAATTCCTTACCGACAAGCGCCGCGTGGCCGAGCTGGCCGCTGGGTTCCACTCGCGCCCGTGGCAAATCGAAGTCCGCGGCCTGGTGGAAAAGCCGCTGAAGTTCGACGTGGATGATCTGCTGAAGCGCTTTCCGCTCGAAGAGCGCGTGTATCGCTTGCGATGTGTCGAGGCGTGGTCCATTGTGGTGCCCTGGATCGGCTTCCCGATGGCCAAGTTTGTCGAGTGGGCCAAACCCACGGCCAAAGCCAAGCATGTCCGCATGGTGAGCTTCCTGCGCCCCGCAGAATGCCCCGGCCAGCGCGAGCAGACCTGGTACCCCTGGCCGTACTTCGAGGGTTTGCGCTTGGACGAGGCCACGAATGAAGTCGCGTTTTTGGTCGTCGGCAGCTTCGGCCACGTTCTTCCCAATCAGAACGGCTCGCCGCTGCGCCTGGCCGTGCCCTGGAAGTACGGCTACAAGAGCATCAAGGGCATCACCCTGTTTGAGTTCACCGATAAGCAGCCGCCTACGTTCTGGAATAAGCTCGTGCCGGCCGAATACGATTTCCTCTCTAACGTGAATCCCGCCAAACCGCATCCCCGCTGGTCGCAGGCCAGCGAAATCGACGTGCCCTCGCAGAAGCGGATCCCCACGTTGCCCTATAACGGCTACGGCGAGTTCGTCGCCCAACTTTATCGCTAGGACCTGTATCCGTGCCGACCCGTTTCTTGTTCGCACAGTCGTATCGCCCCTTGCCAGTGCAATCCTGGACAGGCAGGAATGCCTGTCCTACCCAGCGCTCTTTTATCCGTGGGGACGAACTCGCCCCGCGCTTTGTAGCGCCGGCATCCCGCTGGCGATCGCCCTATGGCGCGGTCCCCAAGCTGCCACTCCCGAGGGAGGCCATGGAGTGGAATCCATTGGGCGTAGTCTACATCCAGAAACGCGGGATATAGGTGGCGTTGCCTCTGCGGCAAGCCTATAATACGATTTAACTAGCGCGACGCATCGGAGGCCACCTTGCCGAAAAAATCGAAGAAGCCAAAGAAAAAGAAACGGAAGATTTCCGCCCGAGAGTTCAATAAGAAGTTCACAAAGATCATAGCGGGACATCTTTCGACTCTGTCTCCTGAAGAGCAAGACAGACGCATCCGGGCAGCCGAACGGGTAGCCACTACCCGTTCCCGTGGCGCCTCCGCCACAACACGAGGAGCTGCCGAAACTCAGCAGATTCGTCTGGCAGCCCGAACGCCCTAATAGCTTCCAGAAAAGTTGTCTTGTCGCAATTGGGATCCGCAAGCAATCGGCCCACGCGGCGGATCATGCGCTGTCGGGCCAACGATAAGGCTTTCTTTGGGTGCTTTTGACCCCGAGTGGTCTCTTCGATCAGGATGTCGTGCAGGTCCTGCTTGTCATCTGCGGCCATCTGGGTCTTCCTTTGCACTTTCCGCTTTCCGGCGCTGTGCCGGTTTCGCCCAAGCAACGCTCTGCTCCACTGGGATACTACGACCGTGGTGTCGAAAGGTCCAATAGCGCTGGGACCCGGAAAGCTGGCCTTTGTCGAACTCCCGCAAAATTGGGAGAAGAGAGACTCGTCAAAGCTACTCAAAATGCTGGCTCTTGCACTTGGAGACGAGGGAGGGGAGCAAACCCAGTAGGCTAAGAAGCGTTGGGCTCGCGACGGCGGTCACCGCCGGAGCCCTGGAAACAGCGCAATGCACCTCGTGCTGCAGCACCGAATCGGTTGCCTTGCATCATCGTCCCACCTCCGTTAAGCTACTGATTCCCAGTGCGGGCATTTTCTAGTGAAAGGAATTCATCATGGCTTCTACTGTCTGGAAGGGACATCTCACGTTCGGGCTGATTTCCATACCGATCGATCTGTTTTCGGCTGCCCGCAGCGAGCGCATCAGCTTTAACCAGCTCCACAAAGAGTGCCATACGCGCCTGCGCCAACCTTTGTTCTGTCCTAACTGCAATCGTATGGTCGAGCGCTCAGAAGTCATGAAGGGCTACGAACACGAAAAGGATCAGTACGTGCTGTTCACCGATGAGGAGCTGGAGAAGATTGCGCCGCCTTCGGCCCGCACCATGGAAATCCTGGAGTTCGTGAAGCTGGAGGAGGTCGATCCGTTGGTTTTTGATGCTTCCTATTTTGCTACGCCGGAAGAGGCCGGAAAGAAGGCCTACCGGCTCCTGTTCGACGCGATGGAAGAATCTGGCTACGCGGCGATAGCCAAGGTCTGTATGCACCAGCGCGAGCACACGGTGATCATCCGGCCTCGCGCCAACGGCCTCACCCTGCACACGATGTTCTACGTGAACGAGATCCGGCAGGTGGCCGAGTACGGCCAGACCGACAAGATCGAGCTGAAAGAACAGGAGAAAATGTTGGCCCGACAGTTGATCGACAGTCTTGCCGCGCCCTTTGACCTCAAGAAGTATTACGATGGGTTCCAGGAAAGGCAGAAGGCTTTGATCGAAGCGAAGCTGCAAGGACAAGAAGTGGCGACTGTGCCCCAGCCTAAGCTCGCGCCAGTGATCGACCTGATGGAGGCTCTGAAGAAAAGTCTGGGTGAGCGGCAGGCTCTCGCCAAGAAACCGGCAGCAGCCTCCGTTCCAGCCGTCGCGGAGATGAAGAAGGCGGGCAAGAGGTCCGCTGCTGGTCGCTGAAGTAGAATTTTGCTCTCCTTCCTCTACTGCAATCCACACTCGGGCCAGCTGCTCGAGACTTTACCAGTTGTTTCGCAACCTCGTTGCGAGTTTTGCGCATTTTCTTTTTCGCAGCTCATTTTCGCGTTGACGACTATTACTGCCGAGGTAGCATGAGGTGTAAAGCTCACGCTAAGAGCTTTGCAGAAGGGACTGACTCTTACACGGTGGCGCTCTCTCATCTCCACGCTCGCAAGCCTTTTAGAATCCGCACTTGCGAAAAACGGCGCTGTAAATCCTCTGGAATCCGCACTTACAAAGTCATTGGACTTAAAATTCCCTGGAATCAACACTTACAGAAAAAGGTAGGGGTGGGGGTGAGCCGCCTTCCCCCATTCTCTCTGTCCACCTGTTGCCCTGCCTCGCTCAAGGCTGCCCGGAAGCGTCGCGCCTTGACCCACCTTGCAGCAGAGGCTATTCTGGAAGCTGGAGAGTTGAGCGGAAGAGCCTGCGAAGTAACCCCTTCTGCTGCGAGCCAGGCCATGCATCGCGTCTATTTTGACCACAACGCCACTACGCCGGTGGACCGCCGGGTGCTCGAGGCCATGCTGCCGTTTTTTGCCGATGAATTCGGCAACGCCAGCTCGATTCATTCGTTCGGCCAGCGTACCCGAGCCGCGGTGGAGCGCGCGCGCGAGTCGGTGGCGGCGCTGGTGGGCGCGCGGCCCGCGGAAATCGTCTTCACCAGCGGCGGCACCGAGTCGGACAACCAGGCGATTTTCGGGGTGGTTGCGGCTGCTCCCGGCAGGGCCGGGGCAGGGCGCAAGCACGTGATTACCACCGCCATTGAACACCACGCGGTCCTCAATGCGTGTCAGGCGCTCGAGCGCCGCGGCGTCGAGGTCACTTACGTCCCGGTCAGTCAGCAGGGTCGCGTGGACCCGGAAGACATCCGCCACGCCATCCGGCCCGAGACAGTGTTGATTACCGTGATGCACGCCAACAACGAACTGGGCACCTTGCAACCCATTGAAGAGATCGGCCGCATCGCTGCCGAGGCCGATGTCTATTTTCACTCCGACGCTGTGCAGTCTGCCGGCAAGCTTCCCCTTGACGTGAACCGGCTTGGTGTGGACTTGCTTTCCATCTCTGGCCATAAGCTCTATGCGCCGAAGGGCGTCGGTGCGCTTTACATCCGCAAGGGCACCCGGCTCGAACCGCTGCTTTATGGCGGTCATCATGAACGCGACCGCCGCCCAGGCACCGAAAACGTGGCTGGCATCGTGGGCCTGGGCAAGGCCGCCGAGCTCGCAAGGGAGGAGTTGTCTGACGGCGCCACCCGCGTTGCGGCGCAGCGCGATCGGCTCGAGCAAGCCCTGCTCGAGCAGGTGCCGCAGGCGTGGGTGAACGGGAGTCGCGACCATCGAACGCCGAACACGGCTAACATCACGTTTCCGTTTGTGGAGGGCGAGGCGCTGGTGATTGCGCTTGATCTGAAGGGTCTGGCCTGCTCGACCGGCGCGGCGTGCTCTTCGGGCGCCATCGAGCCGTCGCACGTGCTGACCGCTATCGGCCTCGCGCCGGAAGATGCGCGCGCCAGCTTGCGCTTTAGCCTCGGCCGCGACACCTCGGAGGAAGACGTCGAGTTCGCGCTGGCAACAGTCCCCGCTGTGGTTGAGCACCTGCGCGAGCTTTCGCCCGTCTACAAAAAGCCAGTCGCTGCCCAATGAAACAAATCGGGTACACCGCCACCGAGACGGTGTGCTACAGCCCTGTAAAGCCGGCCTCTGGCCGGCGCTTTAGCCCGCGGCCTGAAGGTCGCCGCGAAGCGAATCTGACATTGCTGTCATTCCGAACGCAGTGAGGGATCTTTCAGAGAGATCCCTCGGCCGCCGCGCGGCGGGCTCGGGATGACACCATTTCTCGCAGGATGAGCTTGGAGAAGAACAACTCGGCAGTCACCGCTGTGGCCATGAGCGGCGGCGTGGATAGCTCAACCGTCGCGGCGATCTTGCGCGAGGCAGGGCAGCCTATCGTTGGCCTAACCATGCAGCTCTGGAACCAGCGGCGCCTGCCGCAGATGCATGGCGACGGTCCGGTGCACCACCGCTGCTGCTCGCTCGACGATGTGTACGACGCGCGGCGTGTGGCCCAGCACCTGGGCTTCCCGCACTACGTCGTCAACTTCGAGAACAAGTTTGAGGAAACTGTTGTTCGCCCGTTCGTCAACGAATACCTGGCCGGGCGCACGCCGATTCCGTGCACGCTGTGCAATAACCACGTCAAGTTTGACCAATTGCTGGTGATGGCGCGGCAAATTGGCGCTGACCGCCTGGCCACTGGGCATTACGCCCGCATCCAGCAGAATCCTGCGACCAGCCGCTACGAGTTGCTGCGTGCTCGCGACGCCGCCAAGGACCAGTCCTATTTCCTCTTCGGCCTGACTCAGGAGCAGATGGCTCGCACCGTCTTCCCGCTCGGCGAGTTGACCAAGGAGGAGGTGCGCGCCATTGCCCGGCGCGCCGCACTCCCGGTCGCCGAAAAGCCTGAGAGCCAGGAGATTTGCTTCGTACCCTCGGGCAACTACGTCCGTTTCATCCAAGCGTATCTCGAGGAGCAGGGAAGTACGCTGCCCGAAGAGGACGGCGAGATTGTAGCCACCAACGGAGAGGTGGTCGGCCGGCATCAGGGCCTCCACCGCTATACGGTGGGCCAGCGGCGCGGTCTGGGCGTGGCCGCCGGGCGCCCGCTCTACGTGGTAGGGCTCGACCGCGCGAACAACCGCGTGATCGTCGGCGAAGACGACGAACTCCGCACTGCCGTCTGCAACGTCTGCGAGGTCAACTGGATTTCAGTCGGCTCTCTGGAGCAGCCCACTGCAGTTATGGTGAGGATTCGTCACCGCCACGAGCCGGCCGCCGCCACCATCGAAAGCCTCGACGCCCGCACCGCGCGCGTGTGCTTCGACGTCCCTCAGCGGGCCGTTACGCCCGGCCAGGCCGCCGTGTTTTATTCCGGCCAGCGCGTCCTCGGCGGCGGCTGGATCTGCTAGTGCCGTTCCAACTTAATGGGGGTTGGACCTTTAGGTCCGACAACAGATGCTGGTCGAGCGAGGGGCTCTTGAGCCCTGAAGCTTCAGGGGCTGAAGCCCATAATCTTGGCATCGGCAACAAGTCGGAGCTGAAGCTCCGACCCCCTGACTCCACTGTCTGTTGTTCTAGAACTTCTGACTCAGGAGACTGGAAGCTGCTTCATAGACCGGTGACTGCGTACTTCAGTCTGCTATCGCGCAGATTAGCGAGTAATCGTGCCAGTGCCGGGGCGCGGTGCGGGCTGCGGCGCAGAAGGTCACCCGCGCGCTCGAGATCTTCCGGCCGGTCCAGATCGAAGTCGCGCGGCAGCAGGCAATAACTGGCGCGCGCTTTTTTGAGCGCGCCGATGGTCATCCCGAAAACCTGCGAGGTACCCCAGGCAATGGCGCGAAACATCTGCGGCACCAGCCGGCGCGACCCGATCAGATAGTAGCCCCCGTCCGCACTGGGGCCCAGCACAACGTCCGCGGCGTTGAGCAACTCCACGGCGCGGCTGATTCGTTCGCTGCCCATCCATGGTGTGTCGGTGCCCACGATCACTACCTTTTCGTAGCCTTCGCGGAAAAGTCCTTCAAACGCCAGGTGAAATCGCTCGCCCAGGTCGCGCCCGCGCTGCAAGCCAATCCGCCATCGGCGGTCCAACTGCAATGTCGTAGCGAGCTGCTGCGCGCGGTCGCGAGGCGCGGCAACGTGCAGCCTTGGCCGGCAACCCGGCACGCGGGCGACTTGGCGAACTGTATCCTCCAGACAGGCGCCATAAATATCCGCAGCCTGCTGCGGAGTGAGGGCAGCCAGCAGGCGTGTCTTCACGCGGCCCGGCTCTGGTAATTTGGCGAAAACCAGCAGAGCGTTGCGCGACATTCCCATTGCGCTCCGTCCCTGGTGGATGGGGACATGAACCTCGCGGACACAAAAAAGGGTGGAATCCGGTGGATTCCACCCTCGATTCCTTGGCCTTAGATGAAAAGCTCCTCGTCCTGGTGTTCGACGCTGCGGCCCCTCGGGCGGTTTTGCGAGCGGAGGACGTACAGTCCGGTCTTGACGCCCTTGATGAACGCAGAGGCCTGGTTCAGCGGACTCCAGATCGTCCTGCGGATCTGGGCGCCGGCCTGCTCGATTGCCTCGAGTGCTCCGGTCAGAATCTGATCGACGCGGATTACTTGCAGCCGCAGCCGGTCCGCTGCCTCAGAGAACACCCGGTCCACTTTCTGCGCCTGCCCGCGAGCTAGGTGCACGATCTCAGTGGTATCGGCGACAAGGCTGCTGATTCGCGGCTGGATATCCTCCAGCAGAACTTGCAGCCGAGACAGAATGGGGTGCGCGCGCGCTTCTAGATCGGTGGCCATGCGCGTCAGGCGTTCGCTCAACTGGCGAACCTGTAGATACATCCCCACAAGTATCGCCGTTTGCAGCACCACCGCCAGCGCGGTGACCGCTACAAAGAAAGGAAGCCAGTGCTCCATCGAGCCGCCTCCTTTACTATTACTATGCCTTCGCCTTTTCCGCCTTTTCCCGCTGGTAGGCTTCTCGGCCCGCATCAACCGCCGCGGTGATCGATTCCTTCTGACGGGCGGCGACTTCCTTGCTCTTCTCGATCAAGTCTTCGGCGCGCTCTTTCAGTTCCCGCGCTTTCCTCTGCGCGTATTTGCTTCCCTCGTCAGCCTTCTCCACCAGAAATTCGCGGGTTTCCTCGCCCGACTTCGGCGCGAACAGGATGCCGACCAGCGCGCCGAGGCCCAGCCCCACGATGAAGTAACTCACTTTCGATCCGCCGTTCTCGCCCATACCTTACCTCCCTGCCAAGCTAGCAACCGCCCCGGTGATCGATTCCTTCTGACGGGCGGCGACTTCTTTGCTCTTCTCGACCAAGTCTTCGGCGCGCTCTTTCAGTTCCCGCGCTTTCCTCTGCGCGTATTTGCTTCCCTCGCCAGTCTTCTCCGCCAGAAATTCGCGGGTTTCCTCGCCCGACTTCGGCGCGAACAGGATGCCGACCAGCGCGCCGAGGCCCAGCCCCACGATGAGGTAACTCACTTTCGATCCGCCGTTCTCGCCCATACCTTACCTCCCTGCAAAGCCAGCAACCGCCGCGGTGATCGATTCCTTCTGCCGGGCGGCGACTTCTTTGCTCTTCTCGATCAAGTCTTCGGCGCGCTCTTTCAGTTCCCGCGCTTTCCTCTGCGCGTATTTGCTTCCCTCGTCAGCCTTCTCCACCAGAAATTCGCGGGTTTCCTCGCCCGACTTCGGCGCGAACAGGATGCCGACCAGCGCGCCGAGGCCCAGCCCAACGACGAAGTAAGTCACTTTCGATCCGAAGTTATCGCCCATAGCTTAGCTTACCTCCATTGCCAAGCTAGCATACCCGCCGATTGCTTGCAAGGAATCCCGCGACAGGCGTGTAACGATATCGCCCCTGGCTCCTCAGCTCGTTTATCCGGCCGCGTCGATCGAATCCGAGCTCAGGTCGGAGTTTGGCTGCGCAGGTGTTGGACGATGTGCTGGGCTTGGGGCCGCGTGACTACGCGGGAAAGCTCCTCGAGGCTGGCCTCGCGCAGGCGGGCGAGGCTGCCGAACCGCCGCAGCAGCTTCTCGGCGGTGCGCTCGCCTATCCCGGGGATATCCACCAGCGCCGAGTGCAACGTGCGGCTCGAGCGGCGCTGGCGGTGAAAGGTGACCGCAAACCGGTGGGTTTCGTCGCGGATCTGCTGGATCAAGTGCAGGATGGGCGAGTGGCGCTCGAGCACGATCGGCTCGTCCTCCTGCCCAAAGGCATAGATTACTTCCTCTTTTTTCGCGATGCTGGTAAGCGGCTGATTGATGATCTCGAGTTTTTCGAGCGCCGCAGCGGCCGCGTGCAGTTGCCCGATGCCGCCGTCGATCAGGATCAGACTCGGCAGCGGCCTGCGCTCTTCCTGCAGGCGGCGGTATCGCCGCTCGAGCGCTTCGCGCATGCTGGCAAAGTCGTCGTTGCCGTGCTCCCCGCGAATGATGAACTTGCGGTAGTCGCCCTTCTTCATCCGCCCGTCTTCCCACACCACCATGGACGCGACCGTGTCCGATCCCTGGATGTGCGAGATATCGAAGCTTTCGATTCGCTTGGGTGTCTCGGCCAGGTTCAAGGTGTTTTGCAGCGCTTCAGCGATTGCCTTGGAAGTCGGTTTTAGAACGCGGAACCTCTGCTCGAAGGAGTGCTTGGCATTTTTTTCCACCAGGTCGAGGAACGCGCGCTTGGTTCCGCGTTGTGGCGTCAGAATCTCCACTCTGCGACCTGCGCGCTCGGTCAAGGTTTCTTCCAGCAGCGCGCGATCTTCAAAATCTATCGGCACGTGGATCGCCCGAGGCAGGTAGGCCGCATCCAGATAGAGCTGCTTGAGCAGGGAGGGAAGGAATTCGGCGGGGTCGAACTCGTCGAGCTCCTCCCAGTAGAAATCGCGGCGGTCTACGACGCGCCCGCCGCGCAGGTGAAACAGGTTGACGGCCACTTGCGGCGGCTCCGCGTACCAGGCCAGCACGTCCGTATCATCACCCTGCGCGGCGGCGATCTTTTGCCTCTCCTCGATTTCTTCCAGCGTGCGAATCAGGTCGCGATACGCTGCGGCCTGCTCGAAGCGTTCTTCGTCGGACGCCTTTTGCATTCTTTTTTCGAGACTCTTCAGCAAGTCGCCGCGCCGGCCTTCCAGAAACATCCGCGCGTCGCGGGCAGCTTCGGCATAGCGCTCGTCGGTGGTCAGGCCAGGGACGCAGGGGCCCAGACACCGCTTGATGTAATATTGCAGGCAGGGCCGCGGGTGCGCGCGGGTCAGGTCCACGGTGCAGGAAGGCACCAGGAAGCGCTTGTGGATGAAATGCACGATCCGATGCGCCAGGCTGTGCGGGAAATACGGGCCGAAATAGAGCGAGCCGTCTTTCTTCAGCCGCCGTGTCACATACACGCGCGGATACTTCTCAAACGCCGTGTAGCGGATATAGGGATAGGTCTTGTCGTCGCGCAGCAGCACGTTGAACTTGGGCTTGTGCTGCTTGATCAGGCTGTTCTCGAGGGCCAGCGCCTCTTTTTCGTTGTCCACCACGATGTAGTCGAGGTCGGCGATCTCCCGCACCAGCGAGCCGGTCTTTGCGTCTATCCACTTCGATTCCAGGAAGTAGGACTTTACCCGGCTGCGCAGGGACCTCGCTTTTCCGACGTACAGAATCGTGCCCAGCGCGTCCTTGAACAGATAGACGCCGGCTTCAGAGGGCAGGCTGGCGACTTTTTGCTCCAGTTCCATCGCGCGAGTAGAATTGTCCGGTGCGGTGCGACACGCACTGGGGCAACTCTCATCATAGCAAAGCGAATCCCACCGAGACAGGTCCCCTGGGGAAGGGATGCAGCTTTGGTGAGTCAACAGTGAAATTGCAAACGTCTGCAATGAACGCGCTCATCTTGCTGGCCTGGCCGGCAGCATTCTCGGCACAGGCTCAGCAGCACCCTCCTCCACCCCCCGAGCGCCAAGCGGCGGGGGAACCCGCCAAGCAGGAACCGATCTTTGACCCTTACCGCGCCCACAAGAGCCTCGAAATCGGCATGTTTTATATGAAGAAAGGGAATTACGACGCGGCCATCGAACGGTTCGAGGACGCCGCGCGGTCCAAACCCAATTTTGCCCAGCCTTATCGCTTGCTGGGAGAAGCCTACGAGAAAAAGGGCGCGAAGGCCGAGGCGGTGAAGGCCTATAAGAAGTATCTGGAGATTTTGCCGGCAGCCGAAGACGCGGGAAAAGTTCGCAAGCGCATCGCCCAGCTCAACCGTGCACTGGAGCGTGCTGCGGCGCACCGCCGGTAGCGCCCACGACCTGTCGGGGTGGTTTCCCGCCGCAAGGTTCACGTCTACCTGAGTCGCATGAGAAACCGCCGCGCCCGCTCGCATTCCAAAAAGCGCTTCTCCTCGCGACGGAACTCCGCCGAATGCGCCTGCAAGCCGCAACTCGCCGCCCGGAGGGGATGCTTCACGTGCAGCATTTCGTGGAACAGGACATATTCCACCACAAACGCCGGCACCTCGGCGCGGTCCAGGCGCGGATTGATGAGGATTTGATCGAGGCCCGGGTCGAAGCAGCCGAGTTGCGCGCGCCACGCTCGCGTGCTCCAGCCCAGGAGCGGCCGGTGCAATCGCCCGGAAAAATACTGCCGATTCAATCGCGCAAACAGGTGCGCAAGATCATGGAATTTCCCGCGCTCTCCTGTCGCGCCACGCCGTGCTCTTTTGCGGCGCACCCGCAGCACGCGGCGGCGTGTGCCCCGCGCCAGCGCGAAGTTGCGATAGGCCTCGAGTTGGTCGCGAGGCGGCCGCCGGCGGTAGAGCCGCGCGAGCAGGATGGTAGCCGCGGCTTCGAGCACTTCCAGGGGCGCCTCCCGCAACACATCTGACAGGCGCACGTGGGCTACGTCTTCGCGCAGCCGGATCGTGTGTGCCAGGTTAGCGTAGGGATAGAGTTCGACAACGAAGTGCGGCGGTCGCCCCTGGCAGCCGAGGCGAGTGTACATCCGGTGGAAGACTCGCGCTCCCCCAGGCAGGGCGGTTCCCCGTGTCGTGCGCGGCTTCAATTCTTTCTCCGCACCGGCGGTGGCGCGACTTCTTTGGCGGCTTTGGAGGCCTCCGCGAGCGCGTCTTTTGTCGCCTCGATCGCGTCGTCCAGGGTCTCTTTGTAGGAATCCCGCTCCGGGCCGTTGGTGGAGACTTCCTGGAGATAAGTGAGGAATTCTTTCGCCTTGGCCTGCATTTCCTTGATGCCGGCGTGAACATCTTGCTGTTTCTCGCGGCCGAGTTCGATCAACTCCGCGGCATCGTCCAGGCAGCCAGCGTAGGCGTTCAGCAGGCCGTTGAGCCGCTCGGGCCGGCGTTGGTCCGCGGACGGCCGGGCCAGCTCGTACTGGAGCTTCTTGAGCCGGTCGCCGGCAAACTCAAGGAACAGTTTGATTCGCTTCGAGGGGCCTTCCGCGTCGCGAATCTTATCGGCTTCGATTCCGCTCAGATAATCCTTCTTTTGCGGGCTGCCGGCAGCACCGGTGCCGGCGAGCAGAAAAGCCGCCACCAGCAAAGCGCATCCTTTGGTCTTTGCTCGCATGGGACCTCACTCTTTCGGTTTGTCCTTTTCCGGATTCTTTCCCGGTTGCCGCGGGAAGAGCATGTCGATCAGCTCCTTTTCCAGGCTGACGAGATCCTTGTGAACGGCCTCGAGACCCTCGCGCTGCTCTTCCGCCGCGGCGAGAATCGCCTGGTCGATTTCGCGCAGGCTCTTGCGCAGGTGAATCTGGACCTGCTTGAAGCCGTTGGGATGGCGTTCCGCATCCACTCCGCTCGACTTGAGCGCGGTGGTGGCGGTGCGGACTTCGTCGCGATATTCCTGCGCGATGTGTAACGCCTGGGCGTAGTTGCCCGCAGCAGTTTCCTTGCGCATCAGCTCGAATTGCGCGTCGCCGAGCTTGGGCAGGGCTTTCGCTTTGCGAACGGGGTCTGTCTCCTGGGTGAACTGGGATAGGAGCACCGCAATGCGGTCCTCCGCCCGCGCCGCGGCGCACAGCAGCCCGCAGAGCCCCGCCGCTAGAATCAACCAGCGCGAAGTGGGACCGAGCACAGCCATCCTATCTCTTCTTATGCTCCAGCTCGCGCGCCAGAATGCGGATGCGCTGCCGCGCTTGAAACCCTTGGTTTTCGCTGTGACCCTGGTCCAGGCCCAGAAACTTTTCGTATGCGGCCACCGCCTCCGCCTTCCTCCCCAGTTTATCGTAGCAGGTGGCGCGGATGAACCAAGAACCTGCGCCGGGCGTTTCACGCCGGTCGAGCTCGTCGAGTATCTGGAGCGTGGCCTGATAGCGCTCGCCGAGATAGTACACCGCCACCAGGTCGCGCAATGCGTCGGTCCAGTTGCGATCGAGCTGCAAGGCCTGCCGCAGTTCGCGCTCGGCGGCAGGGAAATCCCTCTTCTCGAGGCACACGCGGCCCAATCGCGCGTGCAATTCGGCGTCCCGCGGCGCCAGCTCGAGCGCTTTCTGCAGCATTTCGCCGGCCTGCGCCCATTGCTTTTGCTGGAGGCGAATTTCCGCGCGCAGCTTGTAGCTTTCCAGCGAAGCTGCCGCTTCGCCGTCGCTGCGGTCGAGTTCCTCAAGCGCCTGCTCGTAATGGCCGAGGTCCGTCAAAACCGTAGCGCGTCGCAAGCGGCTTTCGCGATCTTGCGGTTGAAGCTGCAAGTAAGCGGCGAATTCCGCCGCCGCGGCCTCCAGCTTGTTCTGGGCCCGCAAGCTTTCCGCCAGCCCCAGTCGCGCGGGAGCGGCGTCGCCGCGGAGCGCCAGCGCTTCGCGGAACTCGGCCTCTGCCTGGGTCGCGCGATTGGCGCGGAGTAAGGCGCGGCCCAAGGCGAAACGAATTTCGTACTCCTTGGCGTCCAGGCGCTCGGCCGCCTGATATTCTTCGATCGCGCCTGCTAGCTTGCCGGTACGTTCCAGAGCCACCGCCAGAAGGAATCGCGGGCGGGCTTGCTCCGGCATCAGCTCCGCCGCCCGGCGAAAGCGCTCGACCGCGGCAGCGGGCTCCCGGTCGAGCAACACCAGTCCAAGGTTCAGATGCGCGGCGCCAAGTTTCGGGTCGAGAGCGATTGCTCTGCCGTACGCGAGGATCGCTTCCTCCCAGCGTTGCAGTTCCGAATACGCGTAGCCCAATTGAAACTGCGCCGTGGCATCCTCGGGGCGTTGCGCGAGGTAGCTCTGGAGTGGCGGAATGGCGGCCGCATACTCCTTCCTCTCCATAGCGGCGGCGGCATCCTGAAGCAGCGTGGTGATTGGATCAGGGCGCTGGTCCGTGACCGGCTGCGTGGGTTTGGCCGGCGCAGCCTTCGCTGGCGCCGGCTTCGGGGCCTTTTGCGAGCTTTGAGCGGCAGCGAGGGAGCAGGCAGCGAGAGTGACGCCTACAATCAGGTAAGCGGTTCGTTTTCCCCGATGCTTCATCGCGATGGGATTGGCCGTGTATTCGGATGGGAATCCCCTCGCGAATTCCCCTGCCCACCCGAATGATTGTTCAGCACGCGCGCCAGGAATCTGCCCGTGTAAGAATGCGGATTGCGCGCCACCTGCTCCGGCGTTCCGGTGGCCACCACCCGCCCGCCCTGCTCGCCCCCTTCCGGGCCCAGGTCAATTACCCAGTCGGCGGTTTTGATGACGTCCAAGTTATGCTCGATGATCAGCAGCGAGGCGCCACCCTCAAGCAACTTGCGGAAGGCAGTGAGTAACTTTTGGATGTCGTCGAAGTGCAGCCCGGTGGTCGGCTCGTCAAGAATGTAAAGGACGCCTGCGTTGGCTGGGCGGATTAGATGCGCCGCAAGTTTCAGACGTTGCGCTTCACCCCCGGAAAGAGTCGTGGCCGACTGCCCCAGCCGCAGATAGCCCAATCCGACCTCGTCGAGGATCTTCAGCTTCGCGGTGACCCGGGGCGCGCTCGAGAAAAACGCCAGGGCCTCGCGCACCGTGAGCTGAAGCACCTCGTGGATGTTCCGGTCGCGATAGCGCACTTCGAGCACGCTGCTCTTGAAGCGCGTTCCACGGCACTCCTCACAGATAAGCTCCACATCAGCCAGGAACTGCATCTCGACGGTGACCGTGCCGTCTCCCTGGCACGCCTCACACCGCCCGCCGGGGATGTTGAACGAGAAAGCCCCTGCGTGATAGCCGCGCTTTCTGGCCTCCGGGGTCGAGGCAAAGACTTCGCGGATCGCGTCGAAGGCTTTCAGGTAAGTAGCGGGGTTCGAGCGGGGTGTTCGGCCGATCGGCGATTGGTCCACGATCACCACTTCGGTGAGATGCGTGTCTCCTTCAATGCGTTCGCAGGCATCTTTGTAGTTGCCCCCCACTCTTTTGGCTTGCAACGCTTTATGCAGAACGTCGTACAGCAGCGTGGACTTGCCGGAGCCGGAGACCCCGGTGATGGCAACGGTCACTCCCAGCGGGATCATCAGGTCGATGTTTTGCAGGTTGTGGGCGCGGGCGCCGTAGATGCGCAAAAACTTGCCGTTCGGCTTGTGCCGGAACGTGGGAACGGGGATGCGCAACTCGCCGTTCAGGTAGCGCGCGGTCAGCGACCGCGCGTCGCCCTCGCCGGCGCCGGGGCCCAAGTCGATCACGTGGTCTGCGGCGGCAATCGTGTCCGGATCGTGTTCCACCACCAGGATGGTGTTGCCCAGGTCGCGCAGGGTCTTCAGGATGTCAATCAAGCGGTGGGTGTCGCGCGGATGCAGCCCGACGGACGGCTCATCGAGCACGTAGAGCGCCCCCACCAGATGCGAGCCGAGCGAAGTGGCCAGTTGAATGCGCTGCGCCTCGCCGCCCGAAAGCGTCGAGGTCAACCGGTCCAGCGTCAGGTACTCCAGCCCTACGGCATCGAGAAAGCGCAGGCGTTGCTGGATTTCCTCCAGAATTTTTTCGGCGATCTGGGCCTGCTCATCATTCAGCCGCAGCCCGTCGAAAAATCCGCGCGCCTCGGCCACGGTCATCGCGCAGGCCTCAGTGATCGGTTTGCCCTCAATCCGCACCGCGCGCGCTTCTTCGCGCAAGCGGCTGCCGCGACATTCCGGGCAGGTGGCGTAGCCGCGATAGCGGCTCAGGAAGACGCGCACGTGCAATTTGTACTTTTTGCGCTCGAGCCAGTCGAAGAACCCCTTTACGCCGGCGAAGCCCGCCGCGGGATCGCCCTGGAGGATCACGGCGCGCTGCTGCGCCGAAAGGTCGCGAAAGGGAGTGTGGAGCGAAATTCCGTTGGCTCGCGCGTAGCGCTTCATCTCCTGCACGAGCGACCGGTAGCGCGGCTTGGTCCACGGCTCGATGGCGCCCTCGTCGAGCGACTTGCCACGGTCCGGAATCACCAGGTCGAGATCGAAATCAATCGTATTGCCGAAGCCCTGGCAGCGCGGGCAGGCGCCGTAAGGACTGTTGAAAGAGAATAGGCGCGGCTCCGGCTCCTGATAGACCAGGGCGCAATTCTTGCACTCAAAGCGCTCGTTGAATACCAGGCGCTCCGGATCGCCGCCCTCGCCGCCGGGCTGATCGGGCACAAACTCGAGGATGGCCTCGCCCTTTCCTTCGCGATAGCAAATCTCAATCGAGTCCACCAGGCGCGAGCGTGACTCCGCCGAAACAGCCAGGCGGTCCACCAGCACGTAAACCGGCTTGGCAAAATCCAAGTCCAGCAGTGTCTCGGGCGAGGAAAACTCATGCACTCGCCCGGCCTGATAGAGCCGGTTGAACCCGCGCTTTTGCAGGTCCAGGAGCGCCTGCTTGATCGCTTCGCCAGCCGGCTTGACCGCTCTGCGTACGGTCCCCTTGCGGCCCGGCGCGCCAAACGACAGCGGGTAGAGAACGTAAAAGCGGCGTCCGGGCTCGAGCGCCAGCACGCGGCTGGCGATCTCGTCCATGGTGTCCTTGCGAACTTCCTGGCCGCACTTTGTGCAGAGGGTTCTCCCCACGCGCGCATAAAGCAGGCGAAGGTAATCGTAAATTTCAGTGGCCGTCGCCACGGTCGACCGGGGGTTTCGGCTGGCGTTTTTCTGCTTGATGGCGATTGCCGGGGCGATTCCGGAGATCTCATCTACATCCGGCTTCTCGATGCGCTCCAGGAACTGCCGGGCATAGGCGGAAAGCGACTCGATATAGCGGCGTTGGCCTTCCGCATAGATGGTGTCAAACGCCAGGCTGGATTTGCCCGAGCCACTCACGCCGGTGACCACGGTGATGGCGTTGTGCGGAATGTCAAAGTCCACGTCTTTCAAGTTGTGGACCCGCGCCCCGCGCACGCGGATGGTTTCCTGCTCCTGGATTGCTGTGGCTCGCTTATCCATGGCCAAGGGAAAGCCCCGACAGTGGGTTTGTCGTCGCCTGCTTAAACTTAGAATTATACGTCGCTGCGCCGCGCCGAGCAAACGGCCGCAAAAGGCAAGAGGTGTAACCACAGATGAACACCGATGAGCAAACGAAGATTTGTAAAAGGCAGGGAGGGGGGCTCCGTTCTCCGCTAAGACGGGCCTGCGTCGAGCGCGGCGGCCAGCCGCTCGAGACCCTCGGCGACCATCTCGGTGTCGCCCCCAATGCCGATGCGGAAGTGCTCGGGCATCTCGAAGAATGTGCCGGGTACAACGCAAGTCTCGTAAATCTCTTGCAGCCGCGCGCACAAGGAGTCCACGGTGCCGCGCCGCAGCCGAGGAAACACGATGGTCCCCGCTTCAGGCCAGACGGCGCGGAGGTCGTCGCGCGAGTCGAGAAACCGCTTGAGCAGCGCGCGGTTGGTTTCCAGCAGCGCTCGCGCGTGCGCGGCGATTTCATCCAGGTGGTCGAGGGCAACTACGCTCAGCCGCTCCGCCGGATGCGCCGCGGCTACGCCAAATAGATCGTTCAGCCGCCACATCCGCTCGGCCAGATCCGGCGCGGCCAGAACCCACCCGCAACGCAGGCCGCTCAGCCCGTAAACCTTGGTCAGGCTGCTGGTGACGACGAAGTGTTCTCCCAGATGAAAGGCCGAGCGTGGCGCGCGGGTAAAGGCCGCATCCAAGTACACTTCATCCACCAGGACGCGCGCGCCGGCGCTTCGCGCGATTTCGCCGACCTGCTGCAGAACGCTGTCCTCGGTCAACACGCCGCTGGGATTGTGCAAGTTGGTGAGGATGATCAGCCGCGTGCGTGGTGTTACCGCGCGTTCAATCTCGCGCGGTTCGACGGCAAAGTTATCCTCAAAGCGCCGCGAAAACCTGTGGATCTGTGCGCCTAGATATTCGGCCACATTCAGAAGAAGCTCGTAAGTGGGGTGCTCGATCAAGATTTCGTCGCCGGAGTTGAGCAGGACGGCCATGGCCAGGTGATTGGCCATCGAGGTTCCTGTGGCTGCGACCACGCACTCGGGCTTGACGCCGCACCGGACAGCCAGCCGGCGCTGCAGCGGTTCGTAGCCGTAGTGGCTCGGCCCGCTGAGCTCGAGGTCTTCCAAACAGACCGGGAGCTTCGCCAGCGGGAAATTGGCCAGCCCGCTCGTGGCGAGGTTGAGCCGCGCATGCGAGCGCCTCTTGGCCCATTCCATGTAAGCGGAACGAATCTCGCGCCGCGGGCGGCTCATGGCGCGCTTGCTTGCGGCGGCTGGCGACGCCGCCACACGAAATAGACGGGGATGCCGGCCAAGACAATGGCCAAACCAATCGCCGCGTTCAACGGATACTTATACAGGGTGTTGGCCACGATTAGCGCGCACGCGGCCACAAATAGCGCCGTGGTGACCGGATGGCCCGGGACAAGGTACTCCACTGAATCTCCTCCCGAATCCGAGCCCGGTGTTCTCTGTTCTGCCCGAACCAGGCGGCCGCGCGCTTCGCGATGGCGAAATATGAACAGGCACGATGCGCCGAGACCGAAGAAAACCCAGTCCACAGAAATCACATAGTTCAGGATCTGCTCGTAGCGGCCGGAGAGCGCCATCACGATGGCCAGCACACCTTGCAGCGCGATGGCCACTACGGGAACCTGGGTGCGCGGGCTGAGCCAGGCGACGCTGCGGAAAAACAACCCATCTTCGGCCATCGCGAAATAGACCCGTGGCGCGGTGAGGATGTTCTGGCTCAAAAAGCCCAGCGTGGACACGGCAATTCCGAAGGCGATCAGCGTTCCCCCGCGCCGGCCCAGGGCCAACCGCATCACTTCCGATGCAGGAGTGTAGGTCCCGGCCAGCCCGGCGGCACCCAGCGCGCGCACGCATACGAAATTAACCGCCAAGTAGAGCGCAACTACGCTGCATACGCCGATCAGCAAACCGCGAGGCAGATTTCTCCGCGGCTCGCGCACCTCCCCAGCAATGAAGTTTGCCGTTTGCCACCCGCCGTAGGCAAACACCACCGGCACCATCGCCGCGCCAACCGCCGTCCACAGATCAAACGACACCGCGCGATCCAGCATGCGGTGTGCTGTCGGCTCCGGCGCGCGCACCAGCAGCCAGCCGCAGAAAACCAGCCCGGCAATCACTCCGATTTTTATCACCATCAGAGTACTCTGTACTGTGCCTCCGGCGCGTACGCCCATGCAGTTCACGACGGTGAGGAGGGCAAGCGCGGCTGTGGCGACCACGTGATCGGACCAGCGTGCCCCGGTGAGCTCGACAAAATAGCGCGCGAAAGTTACCGCCACGGCCGCCATGCCCCCGGTCTGCATCACCAGCAGCAGCGCCCAGCCGTTCAGGAAAGCAACAACCGGATGATATGCCTCGCGGAGATAAGCGTAATCGCCGCCCACCAGCGGAAGCCGGGCCGCCAGCTCGGCGTAAATGAACGCTCCCGCAAGCGCGATCAGTCCGCCGAGAACCCAAACTCCCAGAATCAGCGTCGGGGTGTGCACCTGTCGCGCAACAACCGAAGGATTGATGAAAATGCCTGCGCCGATGATTCCCCCCATCACCACCATCGTGGCGTGGAACAGTCCCAATTGCCGCGCCAGCCTGGGCCGGACAGGGTTGGGTCGAGGGGAAGTGTGGTTCTCGGTGGAGAACATCTTAGGGTGCGGATCTGGCCGTGACGCGCGTGTACTCTACCACAGCCGTAGAGCCGATTCATCGCAGCACGCCGGTGGAAGCATCTCTCCCCAGGAGTTACAACACCTACGCTGCTGCCGTCGCGGCTACCGAGGCGAAACAGTTGGGTTAGTCTCTTGGCTTCGACGTCGCCACGAACCACAAAATGCAGAAACCCATTGGAATCTATGGGGCCCGTGAGAGGACTCGAAACCCCACGGCCTTGCGGCCACTAGACCCTGAGTGTATCTCCTTTGTCCTGGTTGGCGCGCAGCAAGTGTGTCTAGACATTGTCTTGACATAAGCGGAGCTTTGCATATATTCTGCTTGTGCATAAAGTCCTAGGCGAGGAGAGACGCATGGCAGTACGTGCTGTCGCCCTGAAAGGAGAAGGTACGCACCCTCCGGCGGAAGGGGTCCTTGCGCGATTCGCCCAAGTGCGGGCCATTCGGTCCTTAAGAGATCTTGAGAAGGTGAAAGAAGAGAGGCCGGATATCGTGTTGATGGATCTCAGCATGCCTCGTGTCGACGGGAGAGAGGTGCTCGAAGTGCTGCGCCAGTCACATCGAGTGCCGGTGGTCATATGCTTCGATTCCAAAATCCAGCCCACGACTCTACTCAAACAGTTGAACAGTCTGGGTACCCTTAAGGCCACTCGTCGTAGCCGCTCGCCAAGTCTTTCCCAAGTCGTCCGGCTTCTGGGAGTGTCTCAAGAGGTTTTCAGTCGAATCTTGAATGTTTCCGCCCGAACTGCGCATCGTTGGCTTAAGGGTACGCGCCCCAGGCGAAACCCAAAATTGGATGGACTTCTTGAGATCGCAGCGTTGCTCGAGCAAGCCCTGCCAAATACGGAGGCCATGCGAAGCTACTTGTACCATTCCAACCCGAACCTCGGCGGCGAGAAGCCGATCGATCTGCTGATCCGAGGAGAGTTCGACCGAGTCACAGCGGACCTCCAGGCCGTTCAAGAGGGAGTCTACGTCTAATTGGTCCTCCCTCCAGACCTTCCAGAGATTCGTCTGTCTGCCATAGTTTACCGGGTTGTCCGTGAAGGCTTGGACCCCTTGGCAACAGTAGCCAGCCTGAAAGCCGCTGGCCGCTTCAATCCGGCAAGCGAATTCGGCGCGCTTTATACCTCACTCGACGCGGCAACCGCCACCAAGGAGGTGGCAAGAGGCCTGAGACAACGCGGGGTTGATCCGGCGCAATTCCCATCAGGTGCTTGGTGGATTTACGAACTGGAAGTGAAGATCGAAACGGTTCTCGATTTGACAGACTCGGATGTCCTTCAGAAGGCTGGGATGCAAAGAGATGCTCTTACCGCTAGCGAAGTGCATGCAACGCGCGAGATCGCGGCCGAAGCACGGAGGCGTAGCTACCAAGCTCTATTAGTGCCGTCTGCTGCCGCTCCTCGGTCGAAGAACCTTGTCGTTTTCCTCGACAAGCTGCCAGGTCCTCCAATTGTGCTGAGCTCCAGGGCAGTCAATTTTCAAGAGGAAAGCCTCTAAGAGGCTGTTGCGGAAAGAATAATCGCCGTGGCGAGTGAGGTTTATGCTCTCGAAATAACAGTGACAGCGTCAACAAAATCTATTCAAGTTTCTGCGGATTCGTTCCAATCAAACTTTGAATTTGCGTTCAAGGCAGAACGCACCTAGAATAAATACGCCGAAGCAGGAGTCCGAGCTTGCGCCTCGGGAACCTGGCCGAGCTGATAAAGGAAACCTGTGCCACTAGTGGGTGAGGACGGACCCCCCGCCAACGTCCCAAGGCTCCGCTTGCTAGTTCATTTGATTTTGTTCCTGGCCAAGCGGGGTGACTTCTACCTCGGCGTTCGAAAGGTGGTTTAACCGATCGAGGAAGAGATCCGTGGTCGCAACCTGAGGGAGGTACAGACATGAGCGATAAGTCTCAAAAGCACTACCTGTTCGCCAGCGACTTTGACCGGACATTAAGCTTCAATGATTCGGGCTATGTTTTGAGCGAATTGCTCGGTATTCCGACCGAGGAATTTGAGCGCAAAGCGGCCGGTATGGCCAGACTCAACCTAGTCCAGCAGGGCGCTGAACTGGCCTACCTGTTGTTGCATGATCCCGAATTCCACTCTCGGGTTCGCAGAGAACACCTATACGAAGTCGGAAAGCGCATTCGCCTTAAGGAGAACATTGAACTCCTAAACGAGATTCTCGACCACGGCATCGACGGCTATCATTTCGATTTTTATGTTCTCTCTGCTGCTCCGGTCGAGGTTATTCAATCGGCGTTAGAAGGGATCATACCCGTCGATCATATCTACGGAACTCAGTTTCGTTTCACCGCTTCTGGGGAGATCGAGACCATCGATCGGGCCACTGCCGGTTACGGGAAGGTCGCCGTACTCGATGAGCTGCAAACAACTTTGCAGATCGGCCCGGACCAAATCATTTATGTTGGCGACGGCAGTTCCGATATCCACGTGATGCTGCACGTGAATGTGCGCGACGGCTTCACCATCGCGGTTTCGGAGACTAAAGATGTCACCCAGATCGCAAAACGAACCGTGCTAAGCGCCAATTCGCTGGCCATACTTGTGCCTATCCTGGAGAAAATTGTAGGCTGGGAGCGACCCCGAATCCGCGAGTTCTTCGAGTCGTACGGCTTTCTGATACAGGGATGGGATAAAGTACGAACCGACTGGCTTACACTTCGCCCCGCCAAGCGCGAATGGTCGCAGGCCGCCGGCGCCGATTAACAACCGTTTCTCAGGTTTTCCGTAACCGCGGACTGCGCGACAACAGCTCTGCAATGCCCCACACGCCTGGGCCGGGAAGAGGCATGCAAACTTTTCGCTTAGCGATTTCCTTCCAGCATTGAGTATGTTGTTTTTGTTTCATGGCATTGGAGGAAGCAGGGATTGCTCGCACCGCTGCGCCCAACCGAAAGGCAATTCCGGTGTTGAGGCTCGGATCGGGCGACGCGACTTCATTGTGATGGCCGGTTCAGCAGCGCTGTCCAGCTTGACTACCGGCAATAATCCACTGACAGCGAGAGAGAAGAAAATGTACGGACTAATTGGCAAAATGGTCGCTGTGCCGGGACAGCGTGAAGCACTGATCTCGATCTTGCTTGAGGGCATATCCGACATGCCCGGCTGCCTAAGTTACGTGGTCGCAAAGGATCCAGCTGACGCCAACGCAATCTGGATTACGGAAGTCTGGGATAGCGAGCAGAGCCATCGGGCTTCGCTATCGCTTCCTTCTGTGCAGCGGGCCATAGTTCGGGGCAAACCACTGATCGCGAGCTTCGGCAACAGCGCAGTGACCGAGCCCGTGGGAGGCCACGGACTGGTACCCACCAAGGCCAGAAGAGCCGGATAGAACATCAGGTGCGCGTGCCGGGGCGGCCGTCGGAGGACCGCCCGGGGTCTCATCGGTTTGATGATTTTCCAGTTGGCTATTCCTTGGCGGGTTGCGCTCCCGCAGAGCCCGCCTCCGCTTCACCAGCCGGCGCGCATCTTGCAGGATAGCGCCTTCGCTGTACAATTCAATTCCCGCGAACGGCAAACAGTATCTTAATATGTATTTTCACCGTTAACGTCTCAAACTCCATTTTCGGCGTTGACTTCATTCTGAGCCCCGTGATATGTGATCTCTAGCGCAAGGGAAGCATGACCTCAGGAAAGGCACCCCGCCCGAAGACCGACGCACAGATGGGGTTCGACTTGCTCATGGAGCTCTACGACAGGGGCCAGACGCTTGACACTAAGTCCCAGGTTGAGCTCGTCAACAAGTTTCTAGCGGTCCGGGAACCCGGTAGGCAGGTACCTCGCTGGGGCTTCTTTCTCAAGGCGAATCGGGCGGAGCGGATTGTGAACGCGCTACGTGAAGGCCTCGACGATTTACGGGATAGGAAGCCATTCATTCGCCCTGCACTCGCAATCGACATCACCAACGTGGAGACGTTCCAAGACGGGATCGTCTGGGATCAGCTCCATGGCCGGGTTGCCCGGACCGGATCCCGCGACCCCCGTCATCTCTTCTTTACGCGAGTCTTTGAGCTCTTGACCGAGGTCGCGCCTTGGCTGCACGTGTGCCAGCGCGAGGGATGCCGGAGACTCTTCCTGTTTCAGCGTCCGAAGCAAATTTATTGTAGTGACTCGTGCGCGCAGCGGGTTCGGATGGCACGATTTCTCAAGCAACGGGAGCCTGCTCCTTCCGCCCATCGACAATCTCGACGAGACTACGCGCAGCGCCGAGCGCGCAAGAAGTGACCCCCAATCTTGCTCAGGGTTACAGCGAGCAAAGCCGAATCTGTGGATCTTAACCGTTTGTCTCACCCCAGGGGACAACCCCAAAACTGATCGATCGTGAGTTGTTGATGGCTGGAACGCCTACTGCTTCTGCCGCTTGCAGGATACTCAGCCCAGGCCCATTTGATACCGTTTTTAAGACGTAGGCATCGTAACTTTGGCTCGCGAGATCAGACAAACAGGTAACAGTTTCGGATGGTCTTAACAGATCAAGCGTATGGTCATTGCGAGTCGCCACCAGAAAGACAGACCGTCCAACCGGAATCTGGACGCAACCTACTCCGGGGCGGGCATGGTGTCAAGCATTAGAGCCCCCATTCGGAAGTCGCAGACTAAGGTCAGACTTAGGTTGTGTAGATCAGCGGATTGTCTAAAGGGTTTACGAAACTCAGCGCGTAAGTCTCTGATTTCACCTGTGAGGCGTGTTTATCATGTGGCCTGCCGAAACCACATGGTTTCGACGCACCGAGGCTGTAGTTTCTGATTAGGGTGTCATCGGCTCCGATTCGCTCGGGACGCCTGGAACCATCGGCAAGCAATTTCGAGTGGAAAGGGAATTCCCCCTCTCAACTTCCATCTATTCTTTGGGTTTGTTCTCTCGCGAACTCACTTTGGCGTGACCATGCACTGACTGGGAGGACGGCTTGTCGGGCGCAACGCCCCCGGTCAAAGTATGGTCTGTTATACCCTCAGAAGATACCGTGGTCTGGTGTAGCGGGGGCTGCTCACCGAATTGTCCCTTCAGTTGCGAAAAGACGAAATCGTCCTTAGTCTTCGACCAGATCACTTGTTCGTCGAATTGCTTTCTAAGCCCAACAGAGAGCTCGGACGCCCAAGTCTTATACAGGGCCATTTGGGGGTGGCTACTGCGCAAGCGGTCGAACCGAACGTTGATTCTGACAATGTAGTTCGCGGTCGCGAGCCCGTTGTTCTCTTCATCATTGATCCCTGCGAGCTGTTTGTAGGCACCTATCCCGGCAAACCAGGAAGAGGCTTGGGTCTTAATCGAGATGCTGCAAAACTTATTTTCGAGAAGGATCTCACCGGTTTCGAGGGCGCCAGCCCTGGTCTGCGGTGGAGTTATCTTCATTTTGGTGCCTGGGGGCAGTGTGATCTGTGGACGTATCCCAGCACGCATATCGGCAAACTTGTTTCCCTTCAATAGGCTCTCTACTTGTTCAGTTGAGAGTGTCTCTGACTTTTTGGATGCACCTTCTGCAGGCTGAAAGCGCCCTTCGTGGCCACTAGGTAGTTCGAATTGCAGGATCTCCAACTGCCAAGTTCCGCTGTACAACATCCCCATCCAGTCGATGATTGCTCGCTGTAGTAAGTGGTGGTACAGCGTTGCCCCATCCTTATCAGAGGGGTCAGTGAAGAACTCCGGATGAACCTTATAGAGCCGCGCCGGAGCAAACTGAGATGGGGTGAACCTGCGACTCATCAAAAGCCATGGAAGATTAGCAGGCATTTTGCTCGCGAGACGATATTGGAAACTGGAAGGAAATACTGCTGTGATGGCTGGTTCACCGCCAAACACGAATACCGCAATAAAGACGCCAGCTAGGCCCGCGACCGCAACTGGGATGACCGCAGTGAGGATTTTCTCCGATGCCCTGTTCATCCACACCAAGTAGAATGCCAACGCGGTCAGCAGGCCCGAGACTAAAAGGATGATTGCGGCCTTCATGCCTTTCTCCTTCTAACGCGGATTTCCGCGTTGTGCACGGGGATAAAGAGCTCTTTGAGAAACTGGGCCGGAATGACCCGTGTCCCTGTGGCTCCGGGCGCAAATTCCAACAAATGCTGCATGATGACCGGGCGGTATGACGGCTCGCAGCGAAACCACTACAGCCGACAAATCCGAGGGGCACGGTTCAGCCGTGCCCCTTGGTCTCGTCAGTCAGAACTCGCTTTCTTCGAGGCGCAGCAGATCCATGGCGCCGCTATTAAACAAGAGCCTATAGCCAACCCACCCGACTACGTTGACGACGCCGAGCGCAAGGGCAGCGAGCACTTTCATCTCCAGAGCCTCTACCTCGAAAAGAGCGATGCTCGCAGCTATCACAATGACAAAGAGAATCAGCGCTAAGCCGAAATAGGACAGCGTCGGCCAATTGATCTGTTTCGTGTCATTCGACCCCACGGAAAAATGCCCCACAACCATGGCCGGTTGAACGGCCACAACGATTACGACAATCTCAATTCCGATTGTCACTCCGTATGCAGCCGAATGCCCCATGCGGACGGCCAGCGCAGTGGCATATGCCAACGCGAGTGGAGTCCATGCCAGAATCCGAATTGCATTGCTCTTGAACATTACGCGGGAAATCTCTGCGTAACTGATCGGAAAACTCGCATATGCGGGCATCAGCTGTCCTGACGCGGGAGCTCCGTTGAATCCCAACCAGAACCCGCCGAATAGTGGTGCTCCACACATTCCCCCCGCAACAATCGGCAGGAACAAAACCCACGATGGAAGCGGTTGTAAGGCGAACGTCAAGATAATGCCCAGCCCTGAAATCAATGCTGCCGTGCCCCACCTCTTTGACCATGCTCCAAGCTGGTCACCGAGCATAAATTCGGCGATTGTCTTTTCACGCGAAGTGAACCATCGCACTGCAACCTTCTCTAGCCACCCTGAGCGAGCCCAATCGGCGCCTTGCAAAAAGTGACCCTGCCAGATCGCAGCATCAGGATCCAACGGTTTAACTTGTCCTGGCAGTTCCTCTACATCGGGTTCTCGTTCCGCCAGCAATTCGTCGAGCCCCACTGATTCGCCTGACGTCTGGGATGTGAGTTCCACCAGCATTCGACGTCGCAATGCTCCGTAAGCAAAAGGCAACAAGATCGCAACTGCAAATGCGGGCACGAGCCAGAAAGTCTCACGGCTAGGCGCGGAGCCCGTCAGGCCCGCAAAGCCATGCGAAACCCATCCCCCGGGGGTAATCAGCACAGCCGACCACAAATACCGGATTGAAGCGGCCGGTACCCATAAGCAGACGAGGATCAGAATGTATAAAGCCGTTGATGCAAGTCCGACCTTGGCTTTGCGAACGTACGCAATCAGCCACGAGGCAACAGACAACCCGCATAGGCTCTGGAGTGCTGCCGCAAGGGCCGCCACTGCCAATTGCTTCCCGGTCAGCCCGGAACCGAACAATGTTGCCTCGTATGCGATGAAGAACAAAACAAAGGCGCGGCTCCATGAAAAAACAAAGCCGTTCCACTCATGCGTGAAGAATTCCTCATCAGATATCGGCAAATGGAGGAGGACGGTGCGATCGTAACCTTGCAGAACGTTTGCGCGAAACGTGAAAGCCCGGAACAGCGTTGTGGCCGATGCGTAAATCGCCACGCCAAGCAACGCAAGCCCGCCACCGCGCACAACCATCTGTTCAAGAAAGATGAAATACACAAAGAGCAGGGCGACGCGACCGTTCGCGCGCAGTTTGCGCCTCAGCCATACGGTGCGGTGCCGTCGGTAGTCCCTCCATAGCGCCCTGTCGGAGCGCATCTCACGCTTGGCTTCTTTCCGCAACCGGCGTTCAAGCGCTGGCGATCCGAGAATCACTGTGCACTCTCCCGCAACTGCTGAAACAACCCTTCAAGCACGCCTCCATTCGCATGCCCCGCAACCACGCCAGGGAGCTCAGCTAGCGGGGCATAGTGCCGGATTTCTCCCCGGTCGATCACGCATACACGGTCCGAAAGCTTCTCGGCTATATCCAGAATCTGCGTGGAATAAATCACAGTGTGGCCGCGCCTGGCGGCTTCGCGCGCCTCACGTTTCAGAAACGTGATGCCGTTAGGGTCCATGCCAGACGCAAATGGCTCGTCCAGCAGCAGGACCTCGGAATCCGTTGCAATCAACGCTGCCAAGGCGGCCTTATACGCTTGACCGCGCGAAAGCTGTGCCATTGGCGTGTCGATGAGAGGCATCAGGTCGAATCCGCGCAATAACTCCATAACCCGGGTTTCAACACTTGGCTGATCCGCCTCGTACAGCCTCAGAACCATCCCGACGTGTCGAAGGACTGTGTTGTGAGGAAACGCGATGGGGAAATCGGGTAGGAAAGTTATTCGCCGCCGCAGACTCATGTTGCCGCGCGTGAAGCGCTCCTCATCGAAGAAAATGTCTCCTGATGTAGCTCCGACAATACCTGCAAGGCAGCGCAGCAGGGTCGTCTTCCCGGCTCCGTTTGGACCCAGCACAGAAACGATCTGCCCAGGTTCAACCGTCAGTGACGCATTCTTGAGCGCATGGACCTTGCCATAGCGTTTGTTGAGCCCTGTTAAACGTATGCGCATGGTGTTCACGAACCCGAAATGTAGGGTAGCGAGTATAAGTTCAATCTAATTGCTTCCACGCCTCCCCTATTCGCGCGGATGTTAAGTCACACCTAGTGTCAAGTCAACAGGCTGCCAATCCACATAGTCGGCTATCCGGAAACTGAGCGGAAAAGATTCCATTTCGAATCATTTCACAATCACGCTAGTGCTTTATCGGACGCGCGTTTGGCGAAGTCGTTTAGGGAGGCGCGATGCTCTGCGCGCGTTCGATAAAGCCGTTAGAAGGAAGCCGCCCGTGGTTGCGGCGGACGCGGGCGTGCGTACATCTGCAATGAGTGCGTCAGGGCGTGCCACCTAATGCTGGACGACCTTGAGCCTAAGCCGAAGCAGCGGAAAGCGGTCACGAAGGTTTTGATAGATCTACTGGCAAGCCGAGTTTTCCGCTTTCCCTCCAGAAGCTAAGAGTGCTCGCGACAAGTAGCCTCGGGCCACCACCCAGCCCGCCTTACATCGATTGGATCAATCAAGTGGTCCGTCAGGTCCTGCCAGAAGGGTTACCTTTTGGCCCCCGCGACTATTCGTGACTGCATCTCGTCGGGTTTGCCGGTCCAATCTGTGATGTAGCCGTGCGCTACTGCGTCTCCCTCAAGTCCTCGCCCAAAGGCGAATACATATGCGTGCGGCCCGAAGCTGGCATGAACACCACCTCGGGCGGCCCGTATTGTTCCGAAGAGCCGTCGCAGTGCGGATGCCTTGAACGTCCGAGCGGGGAAAACGACATATCCGTTCTCGTCTGTTCGCAAGTCCTGTTCATGGGACTCACTTTCTGCTGAATAGTTTTCCCAGACTAGCCGAACGGTCATTCCTTGTAGCGCATGCCCATTCTCGTCCACAACCCAGACTTCCCAATGCGGAGTGGCAGGAGAAGTAATGGGCCAGACTGCCGCCAACAAAAATGCTGTGGTTAATCCGGCGACGACGAATCGTGCAGCGCTGAGTCTTCGGGAAGAACTTGGCATCTGCTGACTACCGTATTAGGTGTGTGCTTTGCTGCTCGCGCATTCTACAACATCGCTAGCTACGCCTCGTCGAGGAAATGCGAGCGTTCGGATAACGGCGGCAAGGGCCAGGTGAGCCGAAAAGGTTGCCTTTCGGCCTAGAGGTCTGGGGGCGTCCGGAGCGACCGTATTGATTCCCGCCGAGTGGCCATTGCTGACCCCGTCGCGAAGGCTATGATCCAGGGACAACACAGTACCTGATGATCCTATATCGCGCACCGGATGGGCAGTGGCGCATTGCACGACTTTGTGGAGTTCCCGGCTAGTTGGGAGCGTGCCATTCACAATGATAAGGTATGTAATGAACAGCGTGAGTTTGCTACGATTCGTCGTTGACTCAGGAAGTGATGGAGGTCGCATGGGGAACCTGCGCGCGATTCTTATAGGCGTATTAATAGCCGCACCGGTGTCCATCGGGCGTGCCGAGAATCCCACGCCGCAGGCAAATGCCCAGACGGCGTCCACTTTCTCCGAGTCCGATGATGGTTTTCGAGCGCAGCTCAACGCGGTCGTCCAAGCGCATCGCTCCGGAGACGCAGCCGCGGGAGAGCGACTGCTCCAGCAATTCAGGCTTCCCGATTCCGAGGCATGGTTTGCACAGAACTTCGATGCGGGTGAGGCTGCCAAGCTCGCTGAGCGCTACGACCGCCTATTCTCGAAGTATGCCGGTTCTCTAGAGAAAACCATCCAAGACGTCTGCAAGACTGAAGGCTCAGGGCTTGTGGTCCGTCACAAGGATGAGCCGCGGGAGCCCACGCGGATTCGGCAAGTGTACAAGCTCAGCGCGGTTCGCCCCCTGCGTGAGTTGTCGCTTGCCCGATTCGGATTTGCAATCCAACTCAAGGGCAAGGATGTAGGTTCCTGGGAAGAGACGTTTGTCTATGAAAAAGGAGCATTCCGCTTCATCGGGGTGGGGGCATGGCCTTTTTGGAACTGGGAAGAAGGGGCGGGTCCTGGTGTTTTCGAGAAGGGGCATTTCATTCAGCCGCTCGCGCTCATTCATCAGGTTTCTCCGGAGTATCCCATAGCGGCGAAGGTGCAGCACATCGAAGGAGTTGTTGTGCTTCGGGCTATTGTCGACAGGGAAGGAAAAGTGAAGAAAGTGGATGTTGTCCAAGGTCATCCGCTGCTTGTCGACGCGGCAATGGAAGCAGTACTGCAGTCGCGGTACAAGCCTGCGACGTTAGGCGGAAATCCAATTGAGGCCGAAACGACCATCAGTCTCGTTTTTCAACTGCCCAGGCGCTGAAGCGGATTCTCATCTCTGCCCGTGTTTCCGTTTTGAGACGGATTGATGCAGCCTTTTGCCAAGAAGGTGGGGCCACGAATCCGGCCTCACGCCGGGAGATTCACAGGCCCGGCGGAGACCCCGAGTCTCATCACACTCAACATAGGAGGCGGGCGCGCCCTTGGAGGTTAACGACCGCTCGGATAAATCCTCTTAACGCAACGGTCAGGCGCAACCGGCCGTTGGA